>KE354144.1 GCA_000415505.1 Streptomyces afghaniensis 772 | reverse complement strand
CGGCGGACGGCGTCACGGTCACCGTCACCGTCGGCCTGGGGTCGGCTTCGGCTTGGGCGGAAGCACCGTGTCGCGCGGGTCCTTCTTCGGGGCCTCGACGACGACACCGACGATGTCGAGCTTGCTGAAGGCGGCGTACGGCGTGACGTAGAGCGTGCGGGTCAGCCCGCCGCCGGACGGGTCGACGCGGGAGACCACGCCGACGGGCACACCGGGCACGAACGGCCGGTCGGCCTGCGAACCGAAGGTGACCAGACGGTCGCCCTTCTTCACCTCCGCCTTGCCGTTGAGCAGTTCCACGCGCAGCGGGCGGTCGCCCTGCCCGGAGGCGAAGCCGAGCTCGTCGCTGGCCTCCATCCGGGTGCCGACCGTGAAGTCGGGGTCGCTGGCGAGCAGCACTGTGGCGGTGTCGGGACCGACGGTGGTGACCCGGCCGACGAGCCCGTCCCCGTTCAGGACGGTCATGTCGCGTTTGATGCCGTCGCCCGCGCCGACGTCGATGGTGATGGTCCAGGAGAAGCCCTGCGCCGCCCCGATGGCGATGACTTCGGCGCCCTTGATGCCGTACTGGCCCCGGCCGGACATCTTCAGCATCTTGTCGAGCTGCTTGAGGCGGCTGCGGCTGCGGTCGTCGCTGCCGAGCCGCGCCTTCAGGGCCGCGTTCTCCTCTTCCAGCACGGCGAGCCGGTCGTGTCGCTCGCCGGACTCCCGGATGGCGGAGACCGCGTCGCCGACCGGGTCGACCGCGGACGACACGCCGCTCTCGATCGGGCCGAAGACCGTCGCCGCGCCCTGCCGGGCACCGTCGACCGGGGAATCCTCCCCGCCGCGAATGTCCACCGTGATCAACGCGAACGCGATGGCGATCAGCAGCACCAGGAGCAGCCGGCTCTCTCGTGTGTCCCTCACGTGCGGCGGCCGTGCCCTTCCTCATCGGAATTCGGGAAGCCCCAGGGAAACCCGAGGGGCTGCATTGTGGGAGCTTATGCATCTATATCAACGATCCGCCGTACGAGAGGAGATCGTCCCGTACGGCGGAATCGAAGAGTTACGTCATCTGCGCGGCTGAGCGTCCAGCACCTGCTGGAGCGCCTCGAACTCCTCGACGCACTTTCCGGAACCGAGCGCCACGCTGTCCAGCGGATCCTCGGCAATGTGGATCGGCATACCGGTCTCCCGGCGCAGCCGCTCGTCGAGGCCCCGCAGCAGCGCTCCGCCGCCGGTCAGAACGATTCCTCGGTCCATGATGTCGCCGGACAGCTCCGGCGGACACTTGTCGAGGGTCGTCTTGACGGCGTCGACGATCGCGTTGACCGGCTCCTCGATCGCCTTGCGGACTTCGGCCGCGGAGATGACGACGGTCTTCGGCAGCCCGGAGACCAGGTCCCGGCCGCGGATTTCGGTGTGCTCGTCGGAGTCGAGGTCGTACGCCGAACCGATCGTGATCTTGATCTGCTCGGCCGTGCGCTCACCCAGCAGGAGGGAGTACTCCTTCTTGATGTGCTGGATGATCGCGTTGTCCAGTTCGTCGCCCGCGACACGGATGGACTGGGCGGTGACGATGCCGCCGAGGGAGATGACCGCGACCTCCGTGGTGCCGCCGCCGATGTCGACCACCATGTTGCCCGTGGCCTCGTGGACCGGCAGGCCGGAGCCGATGGCCGCGGCCATGGGCTCCTCGATGATGTGCACCTGGCGGGCGCCGGCCTGGGACGACGCCTCGATGACGGCCCGGCGCTCGACGCCCGTGATGCCCGAGGGCACACAGACGACGACCCGCGGACGAGCCAGATACCGCCGCTTGTGGATCTTCAGGATGAAGTAGCGGAGCATCCGCTCGGTGATCTCGAAGTCGGCGATCACACCGTCCTTCAGCGGACGAACGGCAACGATGTTGCCGGGCGTGCGCCCGATCATCTTCTTTGCTTCGGCACCGACCGCGAGGATGCCACCGGTGTTGGTGTTGATCGCGACGACGGACGGCTCGTTGAGTACGATCCCGCGACCCCTGACGTACACCAGCGTGTTGGCGGTCCCGAGGTCGACAGCCATGTCACGGCCGATGAACGACATTGAGTTCCCCATCAGGATTCGTCTGGCCTTCCCACTAGCTTTTGAGGGCTTTTCAGGTAGGCAAAGGTGGGTGCTGTGACGTGAAGGCTTCCATCGTAGACGCGCCTTCGCGAACACTGCGGGAGGGTCTCCGCCATTGTCAGCAGATGCCGCACGGGTTCGCTTGTGGAGACGGGCGTTCGGGGACCATCGTTCCCTCGATCGCCACGCATATGCCAGAAAAGTCCGGGAGCCGTGGCCCCCAGACTTCTCTCGCCGTTTCGCTTCAGGCGCGACCCGGGAAGAAGATCTTCACTTCCCGCTCGGCGGACTCCTCCGAGTCGGAGGCGTGGATCAGGTTCTCCCGGACGATGACGCCGTAGTCGCCGCGGATGGAGCCCGGGGCCGCGGCGATCGGGTCGGTCGGGCCGGCGAGCGCGCGCAGCCCCTCGATGACCCGCTCACCCTCGACGATCATCGCCACGACCGGGCCGGAGGCCATGAACTCCACCAACGGCTCGTAGAAGGGCTTGCCCTTGTGCTCGCCGTAGTGCTGCTCCAGCGTGTCCTGGTCCAGGGTGCGCAGCTCCAGCGCGGTGATCGTCCAGCCCGCCTTGCGCTCGATGCGGCTGATGATCTCGCCGGTCAGGCCACGACGGACGGCGTCGGGCTTGAGGAGGACGAGGGTGCGCTGGCTCACGACGGGCTCCTTATGTATCAAGGTTGTGCGGGTGGGACGAGATTACCCGGCGTGTCGGGGCGCCTGTTACGCAGCGTCAGGTGTGGAGGAGCCGGCCTGGGCCGCGAATCTCGCCTTCGCCTCGTCCACCTTCCGCCCGTAGTGCACGGACGCCCACCACAGGGCCGCGAAGACCACACCCAGGAAGAACATCATCGGCACGGCGAAGCCCGACGCGATGAGCGCGATCTGCAACGCCCAGCCGAGCGCGACCCCGCCCGGGCGCGTCACCAGGCCGCACAGCACCAGGCACAGGAACATCGCGACACCGCTGACCGTCCACACGGTGGTCATGGACAGGTCGGGATCCTTCATGGCGACCAGACCGGCGAAGCCGATGATGAAGAACTCGCCGATCAGGGTCGAAGAACAGAGCGTACGCACGGATCTCAGCCCTTCCCCAGGAGCAGTCGGGCCTCGCCGACGGTGATGACGGAACCGGTGACGAGCACACCGCCGCCCGCGAACTCGCCCTCCTCCTCGGCCAGCGTGATCGCGGCCTCCAGCGCGTCGGGCAGCCGCGGCTCGACCTGGACACGCTCCTCGCCGAACACCTCGACGGCGATGCCGGCCAGCTCGTCGGCGTCCATCGCACGGTGACTGGAGTTCTGCGTGACCACGATCTCGGCGAACACCGGCTCGAAGGCCTCCAGCAGCCCCCGCACGTTCTTGTCGCCGCTCGCGCCGACGACACCGATGAGCCGGCTGAACTGGAAGGCTTCACCGATCGCCTCGGCCGCCGCCCGGGCGCCCGCGGGGTTGTGGGCGGCGTCGAGCACGACCGTCGGGGAACGCCGCACGACCTCCAGCCGGCCCGGCGAGGCAACCGCCGCGAACGCCTTGCGGACCGTGTCCAGGTCCAGCGCGTCGGCCCGCTGCGCGCCGACGCCGAAGAACGCCTCCACGGCGGCGAGCGCGACGGCAGCGTTGTGCGCCTGGTGCGCGCCGTGCAGCGGCAGGTACACCTCGCTGTACTCACCGCCGAGCCCGCGCAGCGTCACCAGCTGCCCGCCGACGGCCACCTGCCGGTCCACGACACCGAACTCCAGCCCCTCCCGGGCCACGGTCGCGTCCACCTCGACGGCCTTCTTCAGCAGCACCTGAGCGGCGTCGACCGGCTGCTGCGCCATGATGACCGTCGCACCCTGCTTGATGATGCCGGCCTTCTCCGTGGCGATCTCGGCGTGCGTGGAGCCGAGCCGGTCGGTGTGGTCGAGGTCTATGGGCGTGACGACGGCGACGTCACCGTCGATCACGTTCGTGGCGTCCCAGGAGCCGCCCATGCCCACCTCCACGACGGCGACGTCGGCGGGCGCGTCGGCGAACGCCGCGTACGCCATGCCGGTGAGCACCTCGAAGAAGGACAGCCGGTACTCCTGCTGCGCGTCGACCATCTCGATGTACGGCTTGATGTCCTGGTACGTCTCGATGAACCGCTCGGCCGAGATGGGGGCGCCGTCCAGGCTGATGCGCTCGGTGATCGACTGCACGTGCGGCGAGGTGTAGCGGCCGGTCCGCAGCTCGAAGGCGCCGAGCAGGGCCTCGATCATGCGGGCCGTGGAGGTCTTGCCGTTGGTCCCCGTGATGTGGATCGACGGGTACGACCGCTGCGGCTCCCCCAGCACGTCCATCAGCGCGGCGATCCGGCTGACGGAGGGCTCCAGTTTGGTCTCGCCCCAGCGCGTGGCGAGCTCCGCCTCGACCTCGCGCAGGGCCTTGTCGACCTCGGGGTCGGCGGGCCGGGTCGGGATGTCGGCGTCGGGCGGGCCGCCCTGGGTGCGCAGCGTTCGGCTGCCGGCCTCGATGACCGCGAGGTCGGGGTCGCGGGTGGTCTCCTCCGCGATGATCTCGTCGAAGGTGTTGAGGGGGTCGGGCTGGTCGTCGGCGTTGTGGTCTGGAGGGAGCTCGCTCACGGGGCCCAGTCTACGGAGGCGAAGCCGCCGGCGTAGCTGCGGGCAGTCGTGCCGCTTGGGGCGGCACGGGTGGGCGCAGCGGCACCTCGTAGCGCCGAGTTGCGCGCCCACCCGCCAAGCAGCAGTTCACGCCTCCGGCAGACGCTCCAGCTGTGCCTGGATCCGGGCGATGTCCTCCTCCGCCTTGGCCAGGCGGGTGCGGATCTTGTCCACGACGTGGTCGGGGGCCTTCGCCAGGAACGCCTCGTTGCCGAGCTTGGCGTTCGCCTGCGCCTTCTCCTTCTCCGCCGCCGCGAGGTCCTTCGCGAGACGCTTGCGCTCCGCCGCCACGTCGATCGTGCCGGAGAGGTCGAGGGCGACCTCCGCGCCGGCGACCGGCAGGGTCGCCGTGGCCGTGAAGGCGTCGCCCTCCGGCTGGAGCCGGAGCAGCTGGCGGATGGCGGCCTCGTGCGTCGCGAACGGCGTGCCGTCCAGGGTCAGCCGGGCCGGGACCCGCTGGCCGGGCTGGAGGCCCTGGTCCGCGCGGAAGCGGCGGACCTCGGTGATGACCGACTGGAGGCTCTCGATCTCGCGCTCGGCGTCGGCGTCCCGGAAGCCACCGTCCTTCGGCCAGTCGGCGATGACGACCGACTCGCCGCCGGTGAGGGTGGTCCACAGGGTCTCGGTGACGAACGGGACCACCGGGTGCAGCAGCTTCAGCGTGACGTCGAGGACCTCACCGAGGACGCGCTTGCTGACCTCGGCCGCCTCGCCGCCCGCCTGGAACGTCGTCTTGGACAGCTCGACGTACCAGTCGAAGACCTCGTCCCACGCGAAGTGGAACAGGGCGTCGGACAGCTTCGCGAACTGGTAGTCGTCGTAGTACGCGTCGACTTCCGCGACGACCGTGTTCAGCCGGGAGAGGATCCAGCGGTCCGTCGCGGACATCTTCGACGGGTCCGGCAGCGGGCCGTCCACCGTCGCGCCGTTCATCATCGCGAAGCGCGTCGCGTTCCAGATCTTGTTGGCGAAGTTGCGCGAGCCCTGGACCCAGTCCTCGCCGATCGGGACGTCGACGCCGGGGTTCGCACCGCGGGCGAGCGTGAACCGCAGGGCGTCGCTGCCGTACTTGTCCATCCAGTCCAGCGGGTTGACCGCGTTGCCGAAGGACTTCGACATCTTCTTGCCGAACTGGTCGCGGACCATGCCGTGCAGGGCGATGGTGTGGAACGGCGGGGTGCCGTCCATCGCGTACAGGCCGAACATCATCATCCGGGCGACCCAGAAGAAGAGGATGTCGTAGCCGGTGACCAGGACCGAGTTCGGGTAGAACTTCGCGAGCGACTCGGTCTGTTCGGGCCAGCCCAGCGTGGAGAACGGCCACAGGCCGGAGGAGAACCAGGTGTCGAGGACGTCGGTGTCCTGACGCCAGCCCTCTCCGCTCGGCGGCTCCTCGTCGGGGCCGACGCAGACGACCTCGCCGTTCGGGCCGTACCAGACCGGGATGCGGTGGCCCCACCACAACTGCCGCGAGATGCACCAGTCGTGGAGGTTGTCGACCCAGTCGAAGTAGCGCTTCTCCATCTCCTGCGGATGGATCTTGACCTTGCCCTCGCGGACCGCGTCACCCGCCGCCTTCGCGAGCGGGCCGACCTTGACCCACCACTGCATGGACAGGCGCGGCTCGATCGTCGTCTTGCAGCGCGAGCAGTGGCCGACCGAGTGGACGTACGGCCGCTTCTCGGCGACGATCCGGCCCTCGGCGCGCAGCGCGGCGACGATGGCGGAGCGGGCCTCCAGGCGGTCCTGGCCCTGGAAGGGGCCGTGGGCGGTGATGACCGCGTGCTCGTCCATGATCGTCAGGGCCGGGAGGTCGTGGCGCTGGCCGATCTCGAAGTCGTTCGGGTCGTGCGCCGGGGTGACCTTGACGGCACCCGTGCCGAACTCCGGGTCGACGTGCTCGTCGGCGACGACCGGGATGGAGCGGTCGGTCAGCGGCAGCTTGACCAGCTTGCCGATCAGGTGCTTGTAGCGCTCGTCCTCGGGGTGGACGGCGACAGCCGTGTCACCGAGCATCGTCTCGGCGCGGGTGGTGGCGACGACGATGGTGTCGTCCCCGTCGCCGTACTTCATGGAGACGAGCTCGCCGTCGTCGTCCTGGTACTCGACCTCGATGTCCGAGATGGCGGTCAGGCACCGGGGGCACCAGTTGATGATGCGCTCGGCGCGGTAGATCAGCTCATCGTCGTAGAGCCGCTTGAAGATGGTCTGGACGGCCTTGGAGAGGCCCTCGTCCATGGTGAAGCGCTCGCGCGACCAGGCGACGCCGTCACCGAGGCGCCGCATCTGTCCGCTGATCTGCCCGCCGGACTCGCCCTTCCACTGCCAGACCCGCTCGACGAAGGCCTCACGGCCCAGGTCGTGCCGGGACTTGTTCTCCTTCGCTAGCTCGCGCTCGACGACGTTCTGCGTGGCGATACCGGCGTGGTCCATGCCGGGCTGCCACAGCGTCTCGTACCCCTGCATCCGCTTACGGCGGGTCAGGGCGTCGATGAGCGTGTGCTCGAAGGCGTGCCCGAGGTGCAGGCTGCCCGTGACGTTCGGCGGCGGGATGACGATCGTGTACGGCGGCTTGTCGCTCTTCTCGTCCGCCTCGAAGTAACCCCGCTCTACCCAGCGCTCGTACAGCGGCCCCTCTACGTCGGCCGGCGCGTACTGGGTCGGCAGGTCGGTGCTGGGCGCTGGTGGCTGCTGCTGAGCGTTCTCGGTCACGGGGGTCAGTTTAGAGGTGTCACCACCCCGTCCCGAAACTCGTTTGGTTTGTAACGGTGGGGGGCCCGATGCCATGCACACGACGGGTCTGCGCCAGGATGTCTCGAACGCACAAGCATCTGGAGGGGAACCCAGAACATGAGTTACAACCAGCCGGGCCCGTACGGCGGGCAGCCCCAGCAGCCCGGACCGTACGGCCAGCCCGGTCCGTACGGCCAGCAGCCGCAGGCGCCCCAGCCCGGCTACGGCTACCCCCAGCAGGCCCCTCCGCCCCAGCCCGGCTACGGCTACCCGCAGCAGCCCCCGCAGGGCGTCCCGCCCCAGCAGGGTTACGGCCAGCAGCCCCCGTACGGCCAGCAGCCGCCCTACGGCCAGGCCCCGTACGGCGTCCCCCAGCCCCCGGCCCCGGGCGGCGGCAAGAAGAAGACGGGCATCATCATCGGCGCGGTCGCGGTGGTCGCGGCGATCGCCGTGGGCGCGTACTTCGTGATCGGCGGGGGCGGTGGCGGTCTGGAGGACGACGGGCCGCACAAGCTCACGACGCCGGCGACGGTGCTCAGCGACTACAAGCGCACCACGAAGGACGGGGCGACCGTCGGCAACGACTCGACGTCGGAGCTGGAGAAGAGCGGCGTCAAGAACGCCAAGTCCGCGGCGGCTCTCTACTCCACGGTGGACATGAGCGACTACGACCCCGACGATCCGTCGTCCGCGGCGAAGATGGCGACGGCCAAGACCCTTTCCGTGGCCGGTGCCTACGGTGAGATCTCCGACCCGGAGGCGACTCTGGACCTGTTCTTCGCCAACTTCAAGAAGTCGGCCGAAAAGGAGTCCGCCACCGCGTCCGGCAAGCCCGAGTTGGTCGGCGAGCCCGAGGCGGCCGACCTCGACGGCGCCGTCATGAAGTGCCAGTCGGTCAAGGGGCAGAACCGGGCGACCCAGAAGGAGCAGACCAACTGGTTCTGCGCGTGGGCCGACTACAGCACGATCGCCATCGTGTCGCCGGGTGACGCGGCGCAGGACGTCACCAAGGACGTGGCGATCGACCTCACCACCAAGGTCCGCGGCGAAGTCCGCGTCAAGGCCTGACACCGGCAACGACGAAGGCGCCCGGCAACTTTGCCGGGCGCCTTCGCGTGCAGTGAGTGACTAGGCCGTCTTCTGCTCTCCCGGCCCCCGCCCCCGCGCATCCCGCGGAATCAGCGTCGGGTTGACGTTCGACTGGACGACGTCCGCCGTGATGACGACCCGGGCCACGTCCTTGCGGGACGGGACCTCGTACATCACACCCTGGAGGACTTCCTCCATGATGGCGCGCAGGCCGCGCGCGCCGGTCTGGCGGAGGATGGCCTGGTCGGCGATGGCTTCGAGGGCCTCGCGCTCGAAGTCCAGCTCCACGCCGTCGAGTTCGAAGAGGCGCTGGTACTGCTTGACCAGCGCGTTGCGCGGCTCGACGAGGATCTGGAGCAGGGCCTCGCGGTCGAGGTTGTGGACCGAGGTGATGACGGGGAGCCGGCCGATGAACTCGGGGATCATGCCGAACTTGACCAGGTCCTCCGGCATGACCTCCTGGAACTGGTCCTTGGACTCCATCTCGCGCTTGGAGCGGATCTGCGCCCCGAAGCCGATGCCCTTGGCGCCGGCGCGGGACTCGATGATCTTCTCCAGGCCGGCGAAGGCACCGCCCACGATGAACAGCACGTTCGTCGTGTCGATCTGGATGAACTCCTGGTGGGGGTGCTTGCGGCCGCCCTGCGGCGGGACCGAGGCCGTGGTGCCCTCGAGGATCTTGAGGAGGGCCTGCTGTACGCCTTCCCCGCTCACGTCGCGCGTGATCGAGGGGTTTTCACTCTTCCTCGCGACCTTGTCGATCTCGTCGATGTAGATGATCCCGGTCTCGGCCTTCTTGACGTCGTAGTCGGCGGCCTGGATCAGCTTGAGCAGGATGTTCTCGACGTCCTCGCCGACATAGCCGGCCTCCGTCAGGGCCGTGGCGTCGGCGATCGCGAAGGGCACGTTGAGCATGCGCGCGAGGGTCTGCGCGAGGAGGGTCTTGCCGGAGCCCGTGGGCCCGAGGAGGAGGATGTTGGACTTCGCCAACTCGATGGCGTCGTCGCGGCCGTTCCCCCCGCCGTTCTCACCGGCCTGGACCCGCTTGTAGTGGTTGTAGACCGCCACGGAGAGGGCCTTCTTGGCGGCCTCCTGGCCGACCACGTACCCCTCGAGGAACTCGTAGATCTCGCGGGGCTTCGGGAGCTCCTCCCAGCGGACCTCGCTGGTCTCGGCCAGCTCCTCCTCGATGATCTCGTTGCAGAGGTCGATGCACTCGTCGCAGATGTACACACCGGGCCCTGCGATGAGCTTCTTGACCTGCTTCTGGCTCTTGCCGCAGAACGAGCACTTGAGCAGATCGCCGCCGTCACCGATGCGTGCCACGGTGTGCTTCCCCTTCGCCTGGGAGACTCCTGGACGGCTACGTCCAAGCGGACTCCTGGTGCTGCCTTATGTCCGACGGTACCTTGCCGGGCCCCTCGTTCGGGCCCCCCTTGGCGCGGTTCGCTTTGACGTGGACCGTCCGAAACCGTGCCAAGGGGCGGCAGACGATACAGCCTCTCGCCTCAGCGCAGGCTCGAGTTGTCCATCTTCCGGGTGGTGATGACCTGGTCGATCAGGCCGTAGCTCAGCGCGTCCTCGGCCGTGAGGATCTTGTCGCGCTCGATGTCCTCGCGGATCTTCTCGATCGTCTGCGTGGAGTGCTTGGCCAGCATCTCCTCCAGCTGCGAGCGCATCCGGAGGATCTCGTTGGCGGCGATCTCCAGGTCGGACACCTGGCCGCGGCCGGTCTCGCTGTACGGCTGGTGGATCAGCACGCGCGCGTTCGGCAGGGCCATGCGCTTGCCCGGCGTACCGGCGGCGAGCAGGACGGCGGCGGCGGATGCCGCCTGGCCCATGCAGACCGTCTGGATGTCCGGCTTCACGTACTGCATCGTGTCGTAGATCGCCGTGAGCGCCGTGAAGGAGCCGCCGGGGCTGTTGATGTAGACCGAGATGTCACGGTCGGGGTCCATCGACTCCAGGCACAGCAGCTGCGCCATGACGTCGTTGGCGGAGGCGTCGTCGATCTGGACGCCGAGGAAGATCACGCGCTCCTCGAAGAGCTTCGCGTACGGGTCGTACTCGCGGATGCCCTGGGAGGTGCGCTCGACGAAGCGCGGGATGACGTAGCGGGACTCGGCCTGCGGGCCGGTGTACTCGCCCTGAGCGGCGCGCATGTCCTGCACGGCGTGCATACGGTCGTAGATCCCACTGCCGGGGAACTGGTTCACGGTGTCTCCTGAAAAGGGCTGAGGCGGTCGGCTGGGGCTGTCTGGGGTCGCGGGGGCCCGGGAGGGGCTCCGTGGGCCTCACGGGGCGCCACAGGCCCCGTGGGGACCTCTCAGGCCCCGGTGCCGCCGCCGCCCGGCATGCCGGCGGCCGTGGGCATGACGTCGTCGATGAGGCCGTACTCCTTGGCCTCGAACGCGTCGAACCAGCGGTCGCGGTCCGAGTCGCGGGTGATCTGCTCGACCGTCTGGCCCGTGTGCTGGGCCGTGAGCTCGGCCATGCGCTTCTTGGTGTGCAGCAGCCGCTCGGCGTGGATCTTGATGTCCGAGGCCGAGCCCGCCAGGCCGGCGGAGGGCTGGTGGATGAGGATCTCGGCGTTCGGCAGCGCGAAGCGCTTGCCCGGGGTGCCGGCGCTGAGCAGGAACTGTCCCATCGAGGCCGCGAGGCCCATGGCGATCGTCACCACGTCGTTCTTGATGTACTGCATGGTGTCGTAGATCGCCATGCCGGCCGTGATCGAACCGCCGGGGCTGTTGATGTACAGGTAGATGTCCTTGTCCGGTTCGGCGGCAAGGAGCAGCAGCTGTGCGGTGATCTTGTTCGCGATGTCGTCGTCGACCGGCTGGCCGAGGAAGATGATCCGCTCGTTGAGCAGCCGGTTGTAGACCTGGTCGCCGAGGCCACCACCGATGGAAGGCTCGCCGGCGGCTGAAGGCATCAGATTCGTCACGTATCCACCTGCTCGTCTTACGACGGCGCCGGGCCGTCTCACGTGTTCCCTGCGGGGCGGGAGCCGTATCGGAGACTCCACTGCCCTGGTATTCATGGACCCTAACGCGCGGGTCCCTTCGGGGAATCCCGGAGATGGGAGTGTTCGCCGGGGGCGTAGCGACTCGGGGGCCGGTAACGCGACGGGCCCCGAGAAACACTGTGTGTCTCGGGGCCCGTCCTCACGGCGTCACGAAGTGCCCGGGGGCTCAGCCCTCGGTCTTCTCCTCGGCGGTCTCGGCCGGGGTCTCCTCGGCGGCGGCCTCCGTGGCCTCGGCCTCGGACTCCTCGTCCTCGTCGTCGAGGTCGATGATCTCGCCGTTGGTGTCCTTGACCGTGGCCTTCTCGACCACGACGGCCAGGGCCTTGCCGCGGGCGACCTCGCCGACCAGGAGCGGGACCTGGCCGCCTTCGACTACGGCCTGGGCGAACTGGTCGGGGGACATGCCGGAGGAGGCGGCACGCCGCATGAGGTGCTCGGTGAGCTCCTCCTGGTTGACGTTGAGCTTCTCCTGCTTGACGAGCTCGTCGAGGACGAACTGGGTCTTGATGCCCTTGACCGCGGCCTCGCGGGTCTCGGTCTCGAACTCCTCCTCGCTCTTGCCCTGGATCTCCAGGTACTTCGCGAGGTCGAGGCCCATCTGGCCGAGCTGGTGGTGCTCGAGGTTGTGCTTGCGCGTGTTGACCTCGTCCTCGAGCAGCTTCTCGGGACGGGGACCTCGACCAGCTCGAGCAGCTTCTCCAGGACGCGCTCCTGGGCCTGCGTGGCCTGGTCGTACTGCTTCATGTTCTCCAGGCGCTTGCGGCTGTCGGCGCGCAGCTCCTCAATGGTGTCGAACTCGGAGGCGAGCTGCGCGAACTCGTCGTCCAGCTCGGGCAGTTCACGCTTGGCGACCTGGGTGACCTTGACGGTGACCTCGGCCTCCTTGCCGGCGGCGGAGCCGCCCTTGAGCTCGGAGGTGAAGGTGGCCTCGCCACCGGCCTCCAGGCCCTTCACGGCGTCGTCGATGCCGTCCAGCAGCTCGCCGGAGCCGATGGTGTAGGAGACGCCGTTCGCGACGCCGTCCTCGAGGACCTCGCCCTCGACCTTGGCCTCCAGGTCGATCGTCACGACGTCGCCGTCCTCGGCGGCACGCTCGACCGGGGCGGTGGAGGCGAAGCGCTCGCGGAGCTCCTCGACCGCCTTGTCGACGTCCTCCTCGGTGACCTCGACGGCGTCGACCTCGACCTCGATGCCGGAGTAGTCCGGGATCTCGATCGCGGGGCGGATGTCGACCTCGGCGGTGAAGTTCAGCGTCTCGCCGTCCTTCAGCTCCGTGATGTCGACCTCGGGCTGGCCCAGCGGGCTGAGCTCGGCCTCGTTGACCGCGTCGGTGTAGAACTTCGGAAGCGCGTCGTTGACGGCCTCCTCCAGCACCGCACCGCGGCCGAACCGCTGGTCGATGACCCGGGCCGGGACCTTGCCCTTACGGAAGCCCTTCACCGTGACCTGCTGGTTGATCTTCTTGTACGCCGCGTCGAGGCTGTCCTTGAGCTCCTCGAAGGGCACCTCGACAGTGAGCCGAACCCGAGTCGGGTTCAGGGTCTCCACGGCGCTCTTCACGGTTCGGTCTCCTTGTGGCTGACTTCTTGGGTTCTGCCGGTGCCAGAGCGGCCCGGCGGATTTCGCCGCCCGGAGGACTTCAGACGATGAGACACACGGGCGTGCAGCTTGCATAGTAACGGCAGCGACTACACCGCCCAAAAGGCGATCACACGAGTGATCAGGAGACGATCACGCGAGGTGACCGGATGGCTGGTCGGGGTGGCGGGATTTGAACCCACGGCCTTCCGCTCCCAAAGCGGACGCGCTACCAAGCTGCGCCACACCCCGTCTGGTGCGACACGTAGGGTACATGCCGCCAGGCGGTGCGGCCTCCGCATTTCCACAGGGCCTGTGCCGCGTCGGCCACGGCGGGAATGCGGTGTGCGACGGACCGGCCCGACCCGCTACGATGCCTTCAGTGCCGCGGTCGCCCGACCTGCGGCGCGTGCTGTGCGGGCGTAGCTCAATGGTAGAGCCCTAGTCTTCCAAACTAGCTACGCGGGTTCGATTCCCGTCGCCCGCTCTGAACGGCTCGGGGCCAGGTCGGAGGATCATTCCTCCGCCTGGCCCCGAGCCGTTTGCAGGGGGCGTGTCGTTACGGTGATCGCATGACGCCCGACTCCATCGCACCCGCGGACATCGCGTCGATGCCCAGGATCGAGTTCGCTTTCCCCGGCCCACTGCGCGACCGGCTCGTCGCAGCGATCCTCAACGGTTCGAAGACCTCCACGACCGGACTCGTCGCCGACTACGAGCATGAGGGAGAGCCGCTGCCGGAAGTCGGGAACCGTTCGGTGGTCGTCGACTCGGACCAGCGTCCGGTAGCGGTCGTCGAGGTGACCAGCGTGCGTGTCGTCCCGCTCGCGCAGGTGGATCTCGCGCACGTGACGGATGAGGGGGAAGGGCACACCAGCGTGGCCGAGTGGCGCGAAGGCCACGAGCGGTTCTGGCACAGCGAGGAGATGCGAGCGGCCTTGGGGGACCCCGGCTTCACCGTCGACGACACGACGCCGGCGGTTCTGGAGCGCTTCCGCCTGGTCGCCGACCTTCGCCCCTCCGACGATCAGGTCAGGTAGAAGCCGGCGTCCTCTTCGGACGGCGTCAGGGGGGCGTACTGCCTCAGTTCCCCGCCCCGGATCATCCACAGGCGGAAGAACGATTCCTCCTGGTCCATGACGAGGAGCTGCACCACGTTCGGCTCCCGCCAGGGCATCTGGGCGACCCGCTTCCTGAGCGCGTCGAGGTCGCAGTGGTTGAGAGCACCCGCCCACACCCGGCACTCGGGCCACTTCCAGCCACCCCATCCGGGGTCCTGGTCGGTGAGGAGGTTGAGGTCGCCGACGCCGGTGGCGTCCGGCTGGCCGCGGTGCGGGGCCTCTTCGCTCAGCCAGGCGCTCAGCGCCTCGACGTTGGCCCGGTCGGCGTCAGCGGCCGAGATCATCACGTTGGCAACCCAGCTCATGGCACTCGTTCTAGCTCGCCGGCGCTCGACCGGTCGAGCGATTTCGGCCTGATCCGGCGGTCCGGGGGTTCACAGGTCGCGCACGTCGAGCGTGTACACCGAGCGCTCTCCGTACGGGACGTACAGGGCGTCGCCGACCAGGGTGAGCGGGGCGCCGGAGGTGTTGTCGGCGGAGCCGCTGTCGTCGCGGCCGGAGCGGGTGCCTTCGACCTTGCCGGTGACGGCGTTCAGGGCGGCCACACGGCCGCTGGGGGACGCGACGTACACATGAGTGGCGGAGGCGGCCGGGGGGCCCGGCCGTTCCACGGTGGAGTTGCTGTCCCACAGGGTCCGGCCGGTGCGGGGCGAGATCGCGCTGACGCCGCCGCTGGTGCGGGTGAGGTAGACGGTTCCGCGGACCAGGTACGCGCCGGCGGCGTCGGACTGCTCGGCGGGGACCCGTACGGCGGTGAGCGCTCGGGAGGAGACGTCGACCAGGGTGAGGCCGCCGCCCGGCGAGACCGTGTCCGCGAGCACCAGGTGGTCGCCGTCCTGGCCGAGCACGTCCAGGGCGCCCTTCGCCTCGACCGTCCAGCTCGGCTTGCCGGTCGCCGTGCTGAGCTGGGAGACGCTGGTCCGGGCGGTGCCCTTGTGCCACCTGCCGGTCGTGCAGATCAGGTAGGCGCGCTCGGTCGCGGCGCGCAGTCGGCAGTCATCCGCGACCTGGGGTTTCGGGCGCTTCCAGCGGACCTCGCCGGTGTCGGCGTCGAGCAGGGCGTACTGATCGCCCTGGTCGCCGTACAGCGTGATGACGCCTTCGGGGACGGCTGTGGCGCCGCCGTGCTCACCGTCGGGAACGCTCGCCGTCTGGCCGAGGGCCGTCCGGGTGCGCCAGAGCACCTTGCCGGTGTCGGCGGCCAGGGCGGCGACGGTGTAGGTGAACAGCGGGCCGGCGCCGTCCGCCATCTGCCGCTCGTCCGCCTCGTAGGCGTAGACGCGGCCGCGGTCCGTGCCGATGATCGCGCCCTCGTCGAAGGAGGAGCCGTCCGGCGCCGTGGGGTCGACGAACCGGGACCAGGTGTTGCGGCCCTCGGCGAGGTCGAAGCGGGTCGCCATGATCTGGGCACCGGCGCACACCAGGGACGGGCCCACGGAGGTGCAGCGCTGGAAGGAGGAGTCGCGGCCCGGGGCGCGCCCGGCCCACGACGGGGTCTCGGCCTGCGCTGTCCAGGGCTTCCAGCCGGCGGGGAGGTCGGCGGGCTTCGCGATGGCCGAGGGCGCGGGGTCGCCGCCGCGCGCGCGGACGACGGTTGTGGTGACGACCGCGGCGAGTACGGCGGTCAGGGCGGCCGAGAGCAGCAGCAGGCGGCGTCTGCGGCGACTGCCGGGGCGCGGCGCCGTCGGGGGTCGGCGTCGGGGTCGGGGTCCCGGCCGTGTCGCGTGGCCGTTCGTGTCGCTCCGTCCGGGCCCTGCCGGATCTGTGGGGCTGCTGCCCTTCGTCTCCCCGGTGCGGCTGCTCTTCGTCCTGCTCGGCGGGTGCCGCGTCCGGCCATACGGTCCCGGCGGGCTCGGTCGGCCGGGCCTGGGATGAGCCGGTGGTGGGGAGGAGGTGGGCGGCGGGGGCGCTGCCGTCGCGGAGCAGGGTGAGCAGCTGGTCCGCGGTGGGGCGGGACTTGTGGTGCTTCTCCAGGCAGCGGCGGATGACGGGGAGCAGTTCGTCCGGTACGCCGGAGAGTTCCGGTTCGCCCTCGACGACCCGCAGAGCCGTCTCGTAGGGGCTCGGGCTGTCGAAGGGGCCGCGGCGGGTGGCGGCGTGGGTCAGGACCGACCCGAGGGAGAAGATGTCGGCGGCCGGGCCGACGTCCTGGGGTGAGGCGAACTGCTCCGGGGACATGAAGGGCGGTGTGCCCATGACGCGGCCGGTCTGGGTGAGGACGTCGGAGGCGGCGAACTCGGCGGCGCGGGAGATGCCGAAGTCGATGACGCGGGGGCCGTCGTCGGCGAGCATCACGTTGGCCGGCTTCAGGTCGCGGTGGACGACTCCGGCGCGGTGCATGTCGCGCAGCGCCTCGGCGAGCCCTGCGGCGAGTTCGCGTAGGCGGGGCAGAGGAAGCGGGCCGTGCTCGCGGACGTGGGTGCCGAGGTCGGCGCCCGGGATGTAGAGCGTGGCCATCCAGGGGCGCGGCGCGTCGGCGTCCGCGTCCACGACGGGGGCCGTGAAGGCCCCGCTGACCTGGCGGGCGGCGGCCACCTCGCGGCGGAATCGGGCGCGGAACTCGTCGTCGTCGGCGTACTGGCCGTGCACGACCTTGATCGCGAGGGGTCGGCCGGAGGCCGAACGGGCCAGGTAGACCACACCCATGCCGCCGGAGCCGAGGCGGTCCTCGATGCGGTAACCGCCCACCTCGGCCGGATCCGAGTCGCGCAGCGCCATCCCCGTACGGTCCCCCCGTCACGCCTGTCCCCTGGTCGGGGAGGAGCGTATCCGCACGCTTCTCGGGCCGGCGGCGGCCCGGTCAGAAGCTGATGGAGTTGATGGTCTCCGCTATCGAGTTGAGGAACCGGTTGATGGACGGGGCCATGCCGGTCGAGGCGAGGAAGAAGCCGAAGAGGATCGCCACGATCGCCGGCCCTGCCTTGATGGATCCCCCTCTCAGCAACACCACAAGGATGATCGCCAACAGCAGCACCACAGACAGTGAAATGGCCACAACTGATCACACCCTCGGTCGGTCCACTCTCCCGGCCCGGGGACGCAACCCCGCGCACCCCGCCAGAACCATCGTGCCACCAACCCGGCCGGGCTATGCGGCCCGTGACGGATCGACCACGTCACTCGCGCCGGGACCGGTGTGCGCCGCCCGGCCCCAGGGGGCGAACGGCCGGGACTCGTACGGGAATTCGATGAGCCACCCGCACAGGGAATTCGACCGAATCGTTTCCGTGTCCACACAACGCGTTCGCAGCTAATTCGAATTGCCCCCGCAAGTTCCCAACGACCTTGCGGGCAGATGCCGGAGCGGCACGGAAGTGGACATTCCGCCGGAGTCGCCTGCTGGTCTTATGCGCCGCTTAGTCCGGAAGTATCACGACAAGCAGGGCGGGTGTGATGAACACAGTCCGCCGTCCGGCGATGTGTTGGCCATCACTCCCGCAAGGACGTCAACTACCCGAAATCCGGGGTACCCACAGCGAATAGCCAGGATTCACATCCGGCGTTTTACGAATAGCCGCAGGGAACGCTAGGGTGCCTCAGATGTTCCACGCTGCCTCGTCCCCCGCAAGCGCAGCGAGGTCCCGGATCGTCTCCCCGAGCTCCTGGTGGGAGGGTCTGTGACGAACTCGCTGCGACCGAACGGCGACCGCAGGGCGCCACTTCCCCCGGCACAGTCCTCTGCCGACGGAGTGCCGAGCCCGCGCTCGCCGCAGAGCCCCCAGAAGAAGCAGAACGGCAAGCAGCGCGACGCCTTCTTCGACAACGCCAAGTACCTCGCGATCGTGCTCGTGGCCATGGGCCACGCCTGGGAACCGCTCAAGGGCGACAGCCGGATACTCGAGGCCGCGTACCAGGTCGTCTACGCGTTCCACATGCCGGCGTTCATCATCATCTCCGGCTACTTCTCGCGCAGCTTCGACATGCGGCCCGACCGGCTCAAGCGCCTCATCACCGGCGTGGCCGTGCCGTACATCGTCTTCGAGACGGCCTACCCGCTCTTCAAGCGGTTCATCGACAACGATCCGCACCAGGAGATCAGCCTCCTCGACCCCTGGTACCTGACCTGGTTCCTGTGCGCGCTGTTCGTCTGGCGGCTGACCACCCCCATCTGGAAGATGGCGCGCTGGCCGCTGCCGCTCGCGCTCGGCCTCGCCATGCTGGCGACCGTCAGCCCGGAGATCGGTGACGACCTCGACCTCCAGCGCGTGCTCCAGTTCCTGCCGTTCTTCGTGCTGGGCCTGGTGATGAAGCCCGAGCACTTCCACATGGTGCGCCGGCGTTCCGTGCGGATCGCCTCGGTGCCCGTGTTCGCCGTCGCGCTGGCCGTCAGTTGGTGGGCCGTGCCGCGCATGAACACCGCGTGGTTCTACCACCGGGACGCCGCACAGGAACTGGGCGCGCCGTGGTGGACCGGCCCGGTCATGGTGCTCGCGATGTTCGGCTGCTCCCTGGTGCTGACCGCCTGCTTCTTCGCCTGGGTGCCGCGCCGCCACATGTGGTTCACCGCGCTCGGCGCCGGCACGCTCTACGGCTACCTGCTGCACGGCTTCCTGGTGAAGGCCGGCGACTACCAGGGCTGGTTCGAGCCGACGTGGATGCACCAGCCGCTCGGTGAGATCGCCGTGACCATTGCCGCGGCCGCCGTCGTGACGGTGCTGTGCACCAAGCCGGTGCAGCGGGTCTTCCGGTTCGCGATGGAGCCGAAGATGGAGTGGGCCTTCAAGCGGGACGCGGCCGAGGTGGCCCGTGAGCGCCAGAGCGCCGAGCGGCGCGAGCGTGAGAAGGCAACCGTGGGCTGACCGCCTGGGACCAAGACAGTCCAAGGGCCCGCACTCGCGACGAGTGCGGGCCCTTGAGCTGTCGCGGCCCAGGCGTCTCAGGTCTCAGGGTCTCAGGAACCTCAATTGCCTCAAGCGGGGATTACGAGCCCTTCAGGTGTCTCATCAGGCGCTCGAAGTCCTGCCAGCCCGACAGGTCCGACGGGTCGCCCCGGAACGCGTAGTACAGCGCCGGACGGGTCTTCGGGCCCAGTTCCCGCGGCGCCTCGGGCAGCGGTGTGCGGCGGGCCCGGTCGCCCGGCATCGTGCGGACCTCCTCGGCTCCCAGCACGAACGCGTAGGGCACGCCGGGGCCTTCGAAGCGGGCCGGGACGGACAGGTCGCGGCGGGCCCGGCGGATCTGGACCAGCATCGACTGGAGGTCGTGCCGGGTGGCGAGGCTCTCCGCCGCGACGGCCACGGCGTCCGTCGGGATCTGCTCGCCCGGTCCGTAGCCGAAGACCAGCGTCACGTCCTCCTCCACGCCGGCCTTCGTCCGGGTGATGCGCACCGTCGCGAGGCCCGGCCGCTCCGGCGTGCCGACGACCACCAGCCAGGTCGGCTCGGGCGCCCGCTCGTGGGCCACGTCGGTCAACTGCCGCAGCGACCAGGGGAGGTTGGCCGGCTCCTCGGTGCCCCAGCCCGCCGGTGGCTCACCGGTGACGTCCCGCCAGACGGCTTCCACGGCGCCGCCGAGAACGAGCCGGTCGTCGGCCGGGTGAACGGTGCGGAAGGTGATCGCCAGCTGGCGTTCACCCGTGTCCTGGATGCCCTCCTGGAAGGAGGCGGCGACGGGTGTGCGCGGGTCCTCCGGGGTCGCCTCCGGTGACTCGACCGTCGCAAACAGGCCGTTGCTCCACTGGAGAACCGCTCCGGTCAGACCGTCGTAGTAGCCGTCCCGGTCGTCCTGCACCACCCAGCGGGAGGGCCAGCCCGGCATGCTGCCCCGCACCGCCGGGGAGAGGCGGGTGCCCGCGGGGGTGACGATCTGGAGTCCCAGGCCGGCGTTCCCGGCGGCGCGGAAGGCGTCCGACAGCCAGGCCGTCATCGCGACCACGGGGCGGTCCTGGATGACGACGGCGACCTTGTCGGTGAGCACGTCCACGGCCGGCTGGGCGGCGGCCGGCGCGGGCGCCACCGTCATCCCGTCCGTCTTGACCACGGCCATCGACCACGCGGCCTGCGGCGGCCAGGCCGTCCCGCCGACCAGCGTGGCGATACGGGCGGCGAACGTCCCGGCGAGTTCCTCGGCCTCCTGAACGCCGGTGGTGGCCCGGGCCTCGGTCCACCAGTACGGCACCTCCGGCTCCTGGGCGCCGAGCAGCCGCTCGGCCTCTCCCCTGACCTGCACGAGCAGCGGCGCTTCGACGGAGACGAGCGGGCGGCCCTGCTGGTCGCAGAGCTGCACCACGGCTCCCTCGCCCTCGGTGCCCGCCAGCAGGTCCGGCCCTCCGGAGAGCAGGCCGGCGAGCACGCTCAGCGGGTCGGGCATCTTCTTCGTGAGGGCGATGACATCCTTCGTCACGCGTTTACCTCGTCCCCTCGTAGACGGTCTGGATGAGCCGGCTCGGTTCGCCCCTGCGGACCAGCACACCCCGGCCGGGCGGCTGCGGACCGGCGTACACGCCGGGGAAGAGCTGCCCCTCGCTGCGGTCGCCCGACATCACCAGCGCCGAGGCGCCGGACTCGCGCAGGCTCTGCAGCAGCGGCTCGTACAGGCCCCGGGAGGCGCCCGCGACGCGGCGGGTGAGGACGAAGTGCAGTCCGATGTCGACGGCCGAGGGGATGTACGGCACGAAGGGCGCGAGCGGCTGCTGACCCGCCGTGGTGAGGACGTCGTAGTCGTCGACGAGGATCACGATCCGCGGGCCGGAGAAGCTGCCCGGCTCAAGGTCGGCGCCGTCGGCGGTCTCGTCGGGCAGCCGCTTCTCCAGTTCGGAGGCGATGCCGGCGGCGAGGCCGGCGCACAGCTTGGTGTTGTAGGCGTAGCCGCCCCGGTACTCCTCCGGGATGACGCCGCGCAGGCCCCGGCGCGGGTCGAAGACGCCGAAGACGAGCTCCTTGTCGCCGTAGCGCTCGATCAGGCCGCGGGCGATCACCTTGAGCAGGTTGGTCTTGCCGCACTCGCTGTCGCCCATGATCAGCAGGTGCTGGTCGTGGTGGAACAGGTCGAGCGGACGGGGGCCAGCTGCGTCTGGTCCAGGCCGACCGGGACGCGGCGCGGTTCGGCCGCCGGGCCGGGCAGCTGGTGCGCCTCCAGCACGTGCGGCAGCACGCGTACCGGCTGGGCGACCTCGCCGGTCCAGGTGGCGCGGATCTGCCGGGCGGTGGTCTCCAGGACCGCGCCGAGGTCGGCGGTGTCGGCGAGGCCGTCGGTGCGGGGCAGGGCGACCTGGGCGAAGAGCTTGCGGTCGGTGAGGACGCGGCCCTTCTCCTCGGGCGAGAGGGTCTCGCCGAGCTTGCGGTCGATGCTGGACTCGCTCGGGTCGTTCAGGCGCAGTTCGACGCGGGTGCCGAACTGGGACTGGGTGGCGATGCGCACGTCGTTCCAGCGCAGCATGCCGGCGACGACGTGGATGCCGTAGCCGCTGCCCCGCTTGAGGATGTCCACGACCGGTTCGTCGAGGTCCTCGAAGTCGTCGCGGAGCGCGCCGAAGCCGTCGATGAGCAGCACGATCTCGGTGCTGGCCAGCTCGGGCACCCGGCCCGCGGCACGCAGGGTGCGCAGCTGCTCCAGCGAGTCGATGCCGTGCACCCGGAACAGTTCCTCGCGCTGGTCGAGCATGGCGCGCACGGAGTCGATGGTGCGGGCCGCGCGCTCCCGGTCGGCCCGGCCGGCGATGCCGCCGACGTGCGGCAGCCCCGACAGGGCCTGCAGGCCACCGCCGACCAGGTCGAGGCCGTAGACGCCCACTTCCTGCGGGGTGTGGGTCAGCGCCAGTGAGAGGGCGAGGGTGCGTAGCAGAGTGGTCTTGCCGGACTGAGGGCCGCCGATGATCGCGGCGTGGCCGCCGGCGAGCGTCAGGTTCAGGTACCACTGGCCCTGCCACTGCCTGGTCGGGTCGTCGATCGTGCCCAGCGGCACCTGGAGCGGTCCGCGGCGCCCCGCGAGCTGCATGCCGCGCGCACCGACCTGCACCGGGCCGGCGACCTTGTCGAGCGGGACCGCGGCGGGCAGCGGGGGCAGCCAGATCTGGCGCACCGCGCGGGCACCGGACCGCTCCAGCTGGTCGATCATCACGCCCATCTCGGTGGGGCCGGTCTCCCGGCGCCGCATCTGCGGCTCATCGGGCGCCTCGGAGTCCCCCTGGCCGAGGGTGTTGTAGGCCTGGTACTCCAGGGCGAGGGGCCCGGTGTCCTCGTCCTCGTGCTGGACGGGGCCGCGGTAGGCGCCGGAGACGTAACTGGCCTTGAACCGCTCGTAGTGGCTGGTGTCGACCTTGAGGTAGCCGAAGCCGGGCAGCGGGGGCAGGTGGAAGGCGTCCGTGCTGTCCAGCACCGTACGGGACTCGTCCGGGGAGAAGGTGCGCAGACCCAGCCGGTACGACAGGTAGGTCTCCAGGCCCTTGAGCTTGCCGGCTTCGATGCGCTGGCTGGACAGCAGCAGGTGCACGCCGATGGACCGGCCGATCCGGCCGATGGACAGGAACAGGTCGATGAAGTCCGGCTTGGCGGTGAGGAGTTCGCCGAACTCGTCGATCACGACGAACAGGTGTGGCAGCGGCTCCAGGTCGGGGCGCTTCTCGGCGCGCAGCGCGGCGTAGTGGCCGATGTCTGCGACGTTGCCCGCGTCCTTGAGCACCTGCTGGCGGCGCTTGACCTCGCCGGCGAGGGAGGCGTGGACGCGCTCGACCAGGCCGGCCTGGTTCTCCAGGTTGGTGATGACACCGGCGACGTGCGGCAGGTGAGCGAACGGGGCGAAGGTGGCGCCGCCCTTGTAGTCGACGAGGACCATGGCCAGGTCCTCCGGCGGGTGCGTGGCGACCAGGGCGAGGACGAGGGTGCGCAGCAGCTCCGACTTGCCGGAGCCGGTGGCGCCGACGCACAGGCCGTGCGGGCCCATGCCCAGCTCGGAGGATTCCTTGAGGTCGAGGAGCACGGGCTCCTTGGCGTCGCTGACGCCGATCGGCACGCGCAGGAAGGCGCGTTCGCCGCGCGGCGCCCACAGCCGGTGGAGGTCGAGTTCGGCCACGTCGTCGATGCCGAGCAGCTGTGCGAAGTCGACGGGGCCGGTGAGCGGAGCGTCGACCATCGACTCCGCGGACAGCCGCAGCGGGGCGAGCATCCGGGCGAGGCCCTCGGCGAAGGGGACGCCGATCTCGTCGACGGTGCCGTGGGCGCTGATCGGCTCCTTCTCGCGCAGGTCCTCGATGACGACGCGCTCGCCGTCGACGGTGATGCGCACGCCCACGCTGCCGGGCTCCTGAACGCGCTGGTCGAGCAGGTGCAGCACGGTGACGCTCATGTCCCGCAGGCCCACCGCGTCGTCGGGGCGCGGCAGGTCCACCGCGTCGGCGCCGTGCGCATCGGCGAGGACGAGCAGCCGGGAGGTCATGGCGAGGGCGTCCTTGCCGGAGAGGCCGCGGCGGACCTCGGCGGCGTAGGAGGCGCGGCGACGCAGTTCGGGGCCGATCTGCCGGGCCAGCTGGGGCAGGGAGGGCGCGATGCGGCGGGCGGCGACGGGGCCGTCGAACTGCTCGGTGTCGAGCAGGTGTGGCAGCCACTTGGCCCACTCCCAGTCGGCGATCCGGTCGCCGGGCACGGCCAGGGCCATGGCCACGTCGTCGGGGGCGTGGGTGGCGGCGGCCTGCGCGATCAGTGCGCGGGCGACGCGCAGGGTGTCCTCGCGCCGGCCGATGACGGTGATGTTGCCGACGCGGTCGAGCGGGACGGTGAGCGGGAGTTCGGTGCCGTTGGCGAAGCGCGCGACCAGGGCGGAGGCCTCGTTCAGCATGAACTCGTCGGGCGGGGTGAGTACGGAGGATCCCGGCGGGGCCACCTTCAGGTCGCGCACCGGCATCTCACCGGTGCCGACGCGGACCCGCAGGAAGTCGGCGTCGAGCCGGCGCCGCTCCCACAGCCGGGCGGGGTCGCGCACGATGTCGTACAGCGCGTCCGGCGGCGGGTTGAGCACCTGGGTGCTCTCGCGCCGCTCGCGCTCCTCCTTCGACAGCTCCTCCCGCAGGTCCTCCAGGTAGGAGAGGTAGGCCTCGCGCTGGGTGCGGCGGGTGCGCTGGGCCTTGCCTCGCTGGGTGAAGAGCATCACGAGCGAGCCGATGACGGTGACGAGGAGGATGATCGCGCCCAGCCCCGCGAACTGGCTGTTGCGCACGACCGTCATCATCACGACGGAGGACATCACGCCGGCGACGGGCAGCAGCGAGGTCGCGATCGAGCCCGTCTTGCCGTCGGGCAGGTTCGGCGGGGCCTCGATGGTGCGCGGTTCGGGGGCGGCCGGGGGCCTGGTGGTCCGGGCCGGCCGGTGGATCAGTCGGGTGCTCATCGTGGTTGACCTGTCCTGTCGGTCCTGGGTTCCCTTCGTGTGTGGGAGGGATCAGCGGCGCTTGTGGGAGAGCTGGAAGGCCTCCGCCGCCAGGCGGGTGGCGGCCTCCCTGGTGTCCCGTGCGAGCAGCTCAGTGCGGATCGTGCCGCCGGCCGCCAGATGCCGGTCGTAGGGCAGGACCCGCACGCTCGCCCCCGTCGCCTTCAGCTGCTCGGCCGCCTTCTCCAAGTCGATGCCGGCGTGCGGCACGGTCTCGGTGAGCACGACGACGGTGGAGGTGGTGATGTCCCGGGGCAGCCCGCGCATCCACTCCAGGACCGCGTGCGTGCTGGCGATGCCCTCCAGCGTCGCGGGGACCGTGAGGATCCGGGCCTGGGCGGCGGACAGGGCGGTACGGGCGACCTCGGCGGGCAGCGTCTCGCAGTCGGCGACAGTCACGCCGAAGTAGCGGCGCATCGCCACCATGATCCGCTCATAGCCCTTGGTGTCGAGCATGGCCCCGACCTGTCCCTGGCTGCCGGGCAGCAGCCAGGCGTTCTCGGGCAGTTGGACGAGGTAGCCGGTGATGTCGAGGAGCGTCATCTGCGGTTCGACGACGTCGGCGAGGTCGCCGGTGGTCCAGCGCAGGCTCTCCGCGCCGAGCCGCAGCGGCAGCGAGCCGAGCGCCGGGTCGGCCTCGACGGCCAGGACGGGGTCCTGGCGGTAGTGGGCGTAGGTGGCGGTCAGCAGCGCGGCGACCGTCGTCTTGCCGGAGCCGCCGCGGATCGACGTCACCGCTATCTGGCGGCCGGTGGTGACCGGCTGCTGGAGGATCTCGGCGGTCGCGGTGGTCTCTGCCACCTCACGGGCCGCGGAGGAGGAAACGGTACGGCGTACGGCCCTCAGGGCGCGCGCGGCGAACGGCTCCCCGCGCCGGGGTCCCCTGCCCGCCCCGGCGAGCTTCTGGTCCAGGACCGGACGGCTGTCGGGGGTGGAACGGGAGGCGCGGGCGCGGGGCGCGGGGGGCTGCTGCGCGTACTGCTGCGGCTGGGGCTGCTCCTGCTGGGCCGGCTGCTGCTCGGCCGCGTGCCGTTCGGCGTAGGCCTGCTGTTCGGCGTAGGCCTGCTGTTCGGCGTAGGCCTGCTGTTCGGCGTAGGCCTGCTGTTCGGCGTAGGCCTGCTGCTGGGCGTGCTGGTGCTGCTGCTGTTCCGTGTACGCCTGCTGGTGCTGCTCGGCGTAAGCCTGCCGCTCGGCGTACGCCTGCTGCCGGGCATAGGCCTGCTGTTCGGCGTAGGCCTGCTGGGCGTAGGCCGGGTCGGGGTAAGGCTGCTGTCCCTGCGCGGGATAGGCCTGCCGTTGCGCGGCCGCGTACTGCTCGGCGTAGGCCTGCTGTTGCGCGTGCTGCTGCTCGGCGGGCGTGGGCTGCTGGTACTGCTGCGGGTAGCCGTAGGCCGGTGCCGGCCCCTGTTCTCCCTGCCCGTGCCCGTGTCCGTGTCCGTGCCCCTGTCCCTGTCCCTGTCCCTGAGCCTGGGCCTGGGCCTGGGCCTGGGCGTACTGACCGGCTGTGCCCTGCTGGGCGGCGTGCGCCTGCCGCGCCTCCGGCCCCTGTCCCTGCTGCGGGGCCGCCTGCTGTGCCGCCGCCTGCCGCTGGGACGTCTGCTGCGGCTGCTGGGGCGTGCCGCCCCTCAGATCGCGCAGCACGTCGTTCTGCCAGTTGTCCCCGCTCGGCATGTCGCCCTTCTCTCCTGCCGCATCCCGCCGTGTCGTTCCGCGGGAGCGACAGGGTGGGCGTCTGGTCTTCGAAGCCTCAGAACTTGTTGAGCAACTGCCCGTAGATGCCGAACGCCCCGATGGCGAGCGGGAACAGCCCGATCACGCCGAGGGACTCGATCAGGTCGGCGAACCTGCGCAGCCGCACCCGGACGTGGTCGGGCGGCTCGATGCCCAGGGCCAGCAGCGGCAGCAGTGCCGCGGCGCCCAGCAGCACGAGCGCGCCGGCGCCCCCGGCGTGGTCCAGCCACAGCACCGCGAGCCGTACGACGAGGAGCGCGGCCGCCGCGAACAGCGCCACGACCTCGGCGACCAGGGGGAAGGCCCGCGCCCGGGACAGCAGGACGACGGCCACGAGCGAGGCGAGGCCCACCGTCCAGACCGTCGGCTCCTTCGCGGTGGTCAGCATCCAGCCGCCGAGGGCGGCGGACGCCGCGGTGACGATGGTGGCGAGGGCGAGCCCGCGGTGGGTGGCGGCGAGGGCGTTGGCGACCTGGTGGCGGCTCACGGACGTCCCCGTGGAGCGCTTGTCGTCCAGGGCGGTGAGTCCCGAGGCCATCAGCGCGAACCGGGGCAGCAGCCCGAGCAGGATGATGGAGAACACGGCCATCACGGCGCCGATCCGGTCCGCCCGGTCCTGGAGGAGGGCGACCGCCTCCCACACCAGGGCGACGACGACGATCGCCCCGGCCCCGATCAGCCCGCCCTTGCCGAGCGGCGAGCAGTAGGCCAGCAGCACGAGGGTGACGACCAGTGCGGCGGCGATACCGGCCAGCCGGGCCGTCCCGCCCCAGTCGTAGGCGTCGGCGGCGGTCCAGGCAGTCAGCAGGCCGAGCCCGCCGGCGGCGAGCAGCAGCGCGGTGGCCAGGCCCTGGTTGCCCCGGCCGATCCGGGCGATGGCCGCGCCGGCGATCAGGAACAGGGCGGTGACGACCGCGAGCCCGGTGGTGACGGACTCCAGCGAGAACTCCTGCCGGGCCAGGACGGCCGCGGCCACGGCGAACACCACGGTGGCCACGCCGGCGCTGATGCGGCGGGCGGCCGGGCGCCAGCGCCAGGTCCTCAGGTCGAGGTCGTCCGCGACCTGGTCGGTGACGTCGTGCACGACCGGCGCCGGCGGTGCGGCATGGGCCCGGACGAGGCGGAGCACGGCGCCGTCGGGCACCTCGGCCGACGCCAGCGTCGCGTCATGGGGCAGCGCCGATCCGTCGGACGTGATCAGCTGCCGGGTGGTCGGCCGGGTGGCGGCCCGGTCGTCCAGCAACTGGAGTATGTCCGGGAGCAGTTGGCCGATCGGTGTGTCCGACGGCAGGACCAGGTCGGCTCGTCGTCGCTCGCCGATCAGAGTGACCCGGCTCAGCTGGGTCCGAGACATCGTTGCTGCGCTCACCACTCACCGGAACCTATCATCGCGTTTTTTCCGCCACGGCCGCGCTGCGATCCGCTCGCTCCGGCCGTGCACGCCCCGTTCACTGTTTCTCCGCACCCTTGCCGCCGGCACCGCTCGCGGAGGCGCCGGGCGTCGGGTTGTACAGCTGCTCCTGCTGCTGTTGCTGCTTCTTCTCCTCGGCCTTCTGCTTCGCCAGCGTGGCCTGGAGGAAGGACCAGCCGATGCAGCCGGCGCACAGTACGGCGGCGATCGCGATGCCCGCGAAGACCTTGCCGAACCGCTCGTCCGCCGTCCGCCGCGCGCGCTGCGTGCCGAACAGCAGCGCGTCGCGCATCCGGCGCCGGCGCACCGCCACCGACTCCAGCAGCTGGCTGTCGTAGTCCCGTGCCATTCAGTCGTCCCGTGCCTTGTTGATGCGTGGTCAGTCGCCCGGGGCCAGGCCCAGGTGCTTCCGCAGGGCGGCGTACTTCCGCGTGAGCCGCCGGGCGGTGTGCTCGTCGAGTGCGGCGAGGCGGTGGGGTCGGCGTTGTGCGCGAGGTCGGCCGCCTTGACCAGCCGGGCGCCCGGGGTGGCCAGGATCCGGTGTGCGTACGCCTCCGGCTCCTCGTCCGGCCGCCTGGTCATGGCCCGTACGACGTCCTTGGTCTGCTGCGTGAGGGCGGCCGCGTCGAGCCACTCCTCGCTGAGGACGCCGTCCTCCAGCGCGTCGTGCAGCCAGGCGGCGGCCACCAGTTCGTCGTTCCCGCCCCGGGCGCGCACGCCGTCGGCGACGGCCGACAGATGCTCGGCGTACGGCCGCCCGGCCTTGTCCGTCTGCCCGGCGTGCGCGGTGCGAGCGACGGCCTCGACCTCGGCGAGACTCATCTCCTGCGGCATGCGATCCCCCTAGCTTCGCTTCCGCAACATAAGACACGGACGCGCCACGCGTACAACCGGGGTGCGGCTCCCCCACGCGTCTTCACACACCGCCCGACAGCCCTGTCACGATCATGAAGAGCACCCACAGTGCGGGGATGAGCGCGATGTACGCCCGGGGCCGTCGCCGCACGGGGACGCCGGGGTCGTAGCGCGGGCCGAGCATGCCCGGCCCCGGCGCGGGGAGTTGCTTCACCCTGCGCACGGCCAGGACGTTGCGGACCAGCGTCAACGGCGCGAAGACGAAGAGGGACAGGGGGCTCCACCAGCCCCAGGCGAGCGTGTGGGTGGTCAGCGCGCGGTACACGGCCAGCCCGCAGGTCATGCACATCGGACCGTCCGTCTTCCGGAATCCCATGAGGACGACGAGGCCGCGGTGCGCGCGGAACGCGACGTCCGCGGCGGGAGAGCCTCCGCAGAACCTGCACATGGGGAGGGACGGATCCGGGGGTTCCGGAAGGTCCTGTTCCGGAAGACGGCGGGGCTCGGGGCCCTCGGGACGGGCTACGGCCGGGGGTGCGGGCTGCGCGGCGGCGGGGTCGGCGTACCAGGCGCGGAGCGATGCGACGACGGCGTCCAGCAGGCCGCTCTTGAGGGCCTCGTCGATGGTCCCGTCGCAGAACTTCTCGCCGCGCACCACGGCGGTGGCGGCCCGCACGGCGTCGGCGGGCCGCAGCCCGCCCTCCGGGGGGAGCGTGGGCATGGGGTTGTCCATCCACCGGTGCTCGGACGTGACGGCTCCGACCCCCTGCAGGGCATGCACGGCCCGGTACACGCCCTCGCTGTACATGGGGAACGGCACATGGATGGCACCGCTCGGCGACTTCCGCCCACCGCCCCACTCCACGTCCCGGTCCTCGTCCGTGAGCGCGTCGAAGGCCTCGCCCAGTTCCCGCCACGCCTCGGCGTCGTCGCGGTCGAGCTGGGCGAGGAGGCGCTGGTCGTCGGCCGGGGTGACGACGCGGGCGAGTTCCTCGACGGCGTCGGCGCCGGCGGCTTCGGTGACGGGTCCGACGCCGGGTTCGTGGCTGAGCAGGTTGAGCACACCGAGGGGCGTGAGCCCACGCTCGCGAGCCTCCCGGATCCGGCCGTACCACTCCGTCCCCGCGTCGTAGGCACTGCTGCTGCTCGCCCGCCGGTTGATCCACTCGACGTCGTCGGCGTCCACGGCTGCCCAGGCGTATCCGATCACCTCGCCGTCGGGGGCGGTGACGGTGATGTAGTGCACGGGGTTGGTCATGCTGTTGTCTTCACTCGCTCTGCGCCAGGGCTTCGACGGCGGCGGCGTTCGGGGCGTCGGTGAGAGAGTCCGCGAGACCACGGCCCTTGCCTGCGGGCTCCGGGTCAGCCAGCAACTCGGCGAGGGCCTGAGACGGAAGAAGCCCCCGCTCCTTGGCACTGCGCAGCCGACGGATCCTGAAGCCACCCTCGTTCACCGCATGAGGGCCGCCGGCCTGCCGCGGTTCCCATCCAGCGGCGTCGTCCTCGTCACCGGCCCACAGGTAACCGAGCACTGCACCGTTCTCCTTGTCGGCCACGGTGATATACCGCACCGGCTTGTCGGTGTGGTTCCGGTAGCGCGGCGGACCCGAGACGAAGTTGAGGTGCATGTCCTCGGCGAAGCGCGGGTTGACCGGTCGTTCACTGCTCATGAGTCCACGTTTCTCCGTGCTCCGGATCCCGGAACCGCGTGACTCTGCCGACCGTCGTTCGTGCCGCGCGCCAGCTCGGCGAGGAGGACAGTGGGGGCGAGCTGCCGGGCCTTGCCCGCCCGCAGAGCCCGCACCCACCTGCCACCGGCGTTGACGGCGTTGGCCGACAGACCCGGCGGCACGACCCAGCCGGCCGCGTCGTCCTCGTCGTTCGCCCACACGTACCCGAGGGCCGTACCGGCTCGGTCCATGACGGCTGCTTACTGCACCGGATTGTCGGTGGTCCCGGCATAGCGCGGTGGGCTGTCGGCTTCCTCCCACTGCAATGATTCGGTGATACGCGGAGGCACGTACGGTTCCCGGCTCATGATGGTGCCCACCTGCTCCTTGAGAGCGGCAAGCACCGGCGCCTCGGGCATGCCTTCACTCACCGATTGCTACTCACCTTTAGCCAGCGCCTTGACCGCATCGGCGTTCGGGGCGTCGGTGAGAGAACCCGGCAGTACCCGTCCTCGGTTCCCCTCCGGGTTGGACAGCATCTCCGAGAGAGCCGCCGACGGGGAGAGGCCCCGCTCCTTGGCTTCCTGCAGCCTGGCGTGCCAGTGACCGCCCTCGGCGAGAGCCCGGCCGCCGGCAGCCTGGCTCGGTGCCCATGCGGCGGCGTCGTCCTCGTCACCGGCCCACACGTATCCGAGGACCTGGCCGCCCTCCTTGTCGACCACCGTCAGGTACCGCACCGGTTTGTCCGTCCGGGTCCGGTACTTCGGTGGCCCCTGCGCCACGAGATTGAAGTGCACATCCTCGGCGAAGCGCGGATTGATCGGTCGCTCACTGCTCATGAAGTCCACAGTCCCTTAACTCTGCCTGATCCTCAATCCGGCTACGGCTTCGGCCTGGGCAGCACTTCTCCGTAAAGATGCCACTTGCCGTGCGCCTCATCGAAGAACACGCGCGTCACCTTGTACTCGGAGCCCTTTGCCAGGAGCAACTCGCGTTCTCCCGGATAGTCGGAAAGGTGATCGATCCACAGGGCGGGAGTGTCCTTCGGAACCCGCAGGTGCATCCACACCGGATTCTGGTCGAACGGAGGCGGCGGCGTCTTCCCGAGAGCGGTGGAGGTGAACGCCTTGTCGTCGAAGGTCCCACCGAGCATGTCGAGCGGTGAGTCGATCGGGGCGCCGTCGACCTTGATGTGACCGACCCCTGTGCCACGCACCACCATGATGTCCTCCGGCACGGGACGGGCGCCCATGACCTTGTCCATCTCGGAGATGGTGTGCTTAAGCGAGTCGCTCACTTCGTCGCCGAAGCGCAAGTGGGAGTTGATCTGCGTGTACGCATCGCCGCTGTACGTCTTCAGCGCCTGCCGCGACTCCGCGGGCAGGTCGTCCAGGAAGTCATTCCAGTAGGCGTTTCCGTACTCCAACCCCGCCTTGTTGCTCACACTGGGGGCGGGGTTCGTGCCGCGCGCCAGTTCCGCCTCGGCCACCGCGTGCTTCTCGGCGTCGCTGAGCGCGTCGAACTGCGCGGCCGACATGGTCGGCTTGTACTCGAACGGCTCGCCCGCCCCGCCGTGCCCCGGCGTATCCGCGCCCTGGTGGCCCGGAGCGGCCGGGGCGTCGGTGCCGTGGTGTGCGGCGGCGTCCGCCGCATCGTGGCCGATGTCCGCGTGGTCGCCGGCGTGCGCCGCGTCGTCCGCGTGCCCGGCGCCGTGCGAGGCGTCGTCCCCGTGCCCCGCGCCGTGTGAGGCGTCGTCGGCGTGACCGGCGCCGGGAATCTCGTGGCCCGGGCCGTGGCCGCCCGTGCCGGGGACGTCGTGGCCGCCCGGGTGGGGCGTGGTCGGGACGTCGTTCGCCGGGCTCGTGGCCTGGTGGTACCACGGCGTCGAGGAACCGGGGTGAGCACCGCTGCCGGGAACGTCGGGGCCTCCCGTGTGCGGGGCCGGCGGCACGTCGTGCGCCGGGTTGGCGCCCGTCGTCTGGCTGTACCACGGGGTCCCCGCACCAGGGTGACCGCCCGTGTGCGGTGCGGTGGTCGGGGTCGGGTCGTACGACGAGGGCGGAGGCGCCTGGTCGTACGCCGACGGGGCCGGTGCGTGATCGTACGTGCCCGGCGACGGCGCGTGGCCGTACGGGGACGCGGACGGAGCGTGGCCGTACGGCGAGCCGGTCGTCGGCGTGTGGTCGTACGGTGAGCCGCCCGTCGGGGTGTGGTCGTACGCCGACGGAGCGGGTGTCGGGTCGAAGGCGCCGCCCGGGGTGTGGATCGGGGCCGTGGGGGGCGTGGTGTAGTGCCCCGGAGTGGCCGCGTTGTCCACCGTGTGCGCGGTTCCGTCGACGCTCTGGGCCATCCCTGCGTACGACGGTGTCTGGGCGCCCTGCGTCGTCCAGTGGGCCGGAAGCGTCGGGGTGGTGCCGTGCGGGACCGTCGGGGTGGTGCCGTGGGGAACCGTCGGGGTCGTGCCCTGGGGGACCGGTGTCGTGTCGATCGTGCCGTTGGGCGAGACGAGGTTGCCGTTCGGGGCCAGCTGGTGGCCGTCGGGGAGGTGGACCGAGCCGTCGGGGAGCGTGGGGATGTCGATGTTGCCGACACCCTTCAGGCCCTTGGTGATGTCGCCGATCTTCGACAGGCCCGCACCCGCGCCCTTGGCGATGTAGGTCATCGGGTCGATCACCCGGCCGGCCTTGCCCGCCACCGACAACGCCTTGGCGACCGCGCCCGCCTTGCCCGCGCCCGCCGCGGCGCCGCCCGCGCCGCCGGTGAAGACGGTGGTCAGCACGTTGAAGGTGACCGCTCCGGCGGCGCGGGCGGGGTTCTTGCCCCACTGATCCCACGCCACCAGTGCCTTGCCGGTCTCCTTCATCGCGGTGCGCGAATCACGCAGCCAGCCCGGCATCTCCTTGTCCGACGCCGTCCAGAACCACGCCTGCGCCCCGGGGATCGCCGTGATGGCCAGACCGGTCGCCAGCTGCGCCAGGCCCTTCCACGCCTGCCCCATCGCCTCCCAGCCGCCGAAGCCGACCAGGGTGCCCAGGCCCTTGATCGTGCCCCAGACACCGTCGACGATCAGCCCGTCCCACACGAAGGACTTCACCCAGTGGCCGACCTCGTACCAGTGGTGCTTCTCCTCCACCGGGTCACCCCAGGGGAGTTTGGCGTCCTTCATGTCATCGGCGTTGAAGCCGTACTGGTTCTTCTTCTGCGAACCGTCCCCGGCCACCATCTGCGTCCCGCCCCACAGAGCGGTGATCTTGTTGTGGCAGGTCCGCTCCGCCGCCCAGAACGCCGCGACCGTCGCGGTGATGTCATCGCGCAGCTTGTTGTGCTCGTCGACCTTGTCCTCGTCGTACTCCACTCGTC
>KE354143.1 GCA_000415505.1 Streptomyces afghaniensis 772 | reverse complement strand
TCAGCTCGACATCGCGCAGCGTCGCCTCGGCGAGATTGGTGCCAACGCCCGGGGGCCCCCGTCGAGGACCGAGTCCGGGACGGAGGCGTGCCGCCAGCCCGGCCTCGTCCAGCGCGCACTCCGTCAGGGCGCAGTCCAGGAAGCGGGCCCCGACCCGTCCTGCCCGCGAGATCCGCCGCCGGAACTCCAGCCCGTCGTAGTCCCCGTCCGGCTCCAGCCCGCCGCCCGTGAACGGCTCCAGTGCGGGCAGCCGGATCTCCGGTCGCCGCGCGCCCTTCACACCCGTACCGCCCGCTGCTCTCCTCGCCACTGCCCCCATGGTTCACCCACCACTGCAATCGGCCCTGACCTGCGAGGACACCGACCATGTCACATTCCGGTGCCCTCGGTCGGTCGTACTCGCAGAAGGCGACCCCGACCCGACGGGAGACCCCCAGCCATGCACCGCATCACCGTCATCGGCGGCGGCTTCGCCGGACTGACCGCCGCCATCACCGCCGCCGAGGCGGGCGCCAAGGTCACCATCCACGAAGCCCACCACACCCTCGGCGGCCGGGCCCGCACCGCCGAGGGCCCCTACCGCACGAACGAGGGCCCGCACGCCCTCTACAACGGCGGCCCGCACTGGACCTGGCTCAAGCAGCGCGACCTGATCGGTCCGCTCGCCCCGATCCCACCCCTGGAAGCCGCCCGGCTACGGCTGCGGCACCACGGCGTGCTGCGCCGCACCCCTCCCTTCCCGATGCTGAAGCTGCTGCGCCGGACCGCCGAGCAGGCGCCCGTGGACGTCGACTTCCTGACCTGGGCGACCGGCATCGCGGGCGAGGAGGGGGCCCGGGCCGCCGCCCACTACTCGGCCGTCGCCCTCTTCCACCACGACCCCGGCTCCCTGTCGGCCGCGTTCGTGCAGGAGCGCCTGCGCCGCGCCACCAAGCTGCCGCCCGAGGCGCACTACCCGCGCGGCGGCTGGGCCACCCTCATCGACCGGATGGCCGCCCGCGCCTGGAACCTGGGTGTCCGGATGGAGACCCTGTCCCGCGTCGACACGCTCCCCACCGACACGCCCGTGGTCGTCGCGACGTCCCTCGACGCCGCCCGGCGCCTGCTCGGCGACGACTCCCTGACCTGGCCGAGCGGCCGTACCGTCCTCGTCGACCTCGCCGTACGGACGCGGCGCGGGGACGCGTTCGCGGTGTCCGACCTCGACGCGCCCGGCTGGCTCGAACGGTTCACCGCCCAGGACCGCAGTCTCGCCCCGGCCGGTGAGCAACTCATCCAGGGTCAGATCCCCATCGCCCCGCACGAGTCCAAGGCCGACGGCACCGCCCGCGCCGAGCAGTTGCTCGACCTGGGCTTCCCGGGCTGGCGCGAGCGCGTCACCTGGCGTCGCGACGCCGTCGCGAACGGCCGTACGGGCGCGGTGGACCTGCCCGGCACCAGCTGGCGCGACCGGCCGGCCGTCGACCGGGGCGACGGTGTCTACCTCGCCGGCGACCAGGTCGCGGCCCCGGGCGTGCTGTCGGAGGTGTCCTTCAACAGCGCCCTGACGGCGGTGTCGTTGGCGCTCGGCCGGCGGGAGCTTGACCTCAAGCAAGCTTGAGGTTGCAGGCTGGGCTCAGACCACCACGACACGAGGAGCCCCGATGCACGCCATCCGCCTGCACGCCTACGGCCCGGCCGAGAACCTCACCTACGAGCAGGTCGAGGACCCGCGGCCGGGCCCCGGCCAGGTCCGTGTCGCCGTACGGGCGGCGGGCGTCCACCTCCTGGACACCGCCCTGCGTGAGGGCGGACAGGGACCGGCACCCGAGCCGACGCCGCTGCCCACCATCCCGGGCCGCGAGGTCGCCGGCGTCGTCGAGTCCCTGGGCGAGGGCGTCGCGGACCTGTGGCTCGGCAAGCGGGTCGTCGCCCACCTCGGCTTCGTCCCCGGCGGCTACGCCGAACTGGCCGTCACCGAGGTCGCACGACTGCACGAGATCCCGCGGAACCTGGACTTCGCCGAGGCCGTCGCCATGATCGGCACGGGCCGTACGACGATGGGGATCCTCCAGTTCGCCGAGCTCGGCCCCGACTCGGTGGCCGTCGTCCCGGCCGCGGCCGGGGGCATCGGCACGCTCCTCGTGCAGTACGCCAAGAACGCCGGCGCCACCGTCGTCGGCCTCGCGGGCGGGCCGGAGAAGGTCGCCCGGGTGCAGGCGGGCGGCGCCGATCTCGCCGTCGACTACAAGGACCCGGCGTGGCCCGCGAAGGTCCGTGCCCACCTCGGCGGCCGGGCCGCGACCGTGGTCTTCGACGGCGTCGGCGGCGAGGTGGCCCGCGAGGCCGTCGCCCTGCTCGGCCCCGGCGGCAAGCACGTCGTCTTCGGCTGGTCCGCGGAAGGAATCCAGGACGGCGGTCCCTACCTCGTCGAGGGCGTCTCCGAGCAGGTCCTCGGCCCCGTGATGCTCCAGAAGGCAGGCGGCCCCGACCCCGTACGCACCCTCGAACTGCGCGCCCTCGCCGAGGCCGCCGCCGGCCGCCTCACCCCGGCCGTACAGCGCTTCCCGCTGAGCGAGGCCGCGGCCGCGCACCGGGCGCTGGAGAGCCGTGGCACGACGGGAAAGGTGGTCCTGGAGCCCTGAGGCGACTCCCTGCCCGAGAATTCACATGACCCGTCCGGCCCGCCCCACTACCGTGCCGAAAGTGATCGACATCCCCCGGGAACTGGCAGCGTCACAGGAGAAGTACAACGGCGAGGCGGGCCGCGCCTTCATCGAGGAACTGCCGGACCTGACGGCCGGCTTCCTCGACCGCTGGGGACTGAAGCCCGACGGGCCGCCCATGCACGGCGTGTCCGCCCTGGTCCTCCCGGTCGTCCGCGCCGACGGCGGCCCCGCGGTCCTCAAGCTCCAGCTCCTCGACGAGGAGAGCGAAGGCGAACCGGTGGCGCTGCGCGCCTGGGACGGCGACGGAGCCGTCCGTCTCCTCGACCACGACGAGCCCACCGGCACCATGCTGCTGGAACGCCTCGACGAGACCCGGATGCTGTCCCACGTCCCGGACCCCCACCAGGCCGTCGTCACCATCGCCGAACTCCTCGCCCACCTCACCTCCTTCCCCGCCCCGCCCGGCCTGCGCCGCCTCGGCGACATCGCCCGGGCCATGCTGGACCGGACCCCGTGGGCACTCGACCGCATCCCCGACCCCGAGGCCCGCCGCCTCGTCGCCGACTGCGCCGCCGCCGTACGCGAGGTCGTCGACGAGCCGGGCGACCGGCTCCTCCACTGGGACCTCCACGACGAGAACGTCCTCGCCTCCGACCGCGCCCCCTGGCTCGCCATCGACCCCAAGCCCCTCGCCGGCGACCCCGGCTTCGAACTGTGGCCGGCCATCGACAACCGCTACGACCCCGACGACATCCTCTGGCGCTTCGACGCCATGACCGACGTCCTCGCCCTGGACCGCCCCCGCGCCCGCGCCTGGACCCTCGGCCGCCTCCTCCAGAACGCCCTGTGGGACCTAGAGGACGGCCGCCCCCTGGACGACGACCAACTCGAGATCGCCCGCCGCCTGCGCGACCGCACCGCCTGACCCATGCCCTCCTTCCTCTCCGGCCTGGAGCTCTCCCGCCGCTTCTACACCGAGGCCGTACGCCCCCTCCTGGACGAGGCCCTCCCCGGCATCCCCCACTCCGCCGCCCGCCTCGGCAGCGGCTCCGAGGTCCTCGGCTACGACACCCCGCGCTCGGCCGACCACGAGTGGGGCCCGCGCCTCCAGCTCTTCCTCCGCCCGGAAGACGCCGAGGCCCACGGCCCCCGCCTCACCGCCCTCCTCTCCCGCCGCCTCCCGAAGACCTTCCTCGGCCACCCCACCCACTTCGCCCGCACCGGCGACGACCCGGGCACCGACATCCGCGTCATGACCGGCACCGACGGCCCGGTGCACCACCGCGTCGACATCACGGACTCCGCCACCTGGTTCACGGACCAGCTCGGCTTCGACCCGGCCCAGGGCGTCACCACGGCGGACTGGCTGGCCACGCCCACCCAGCGCCTGGCCGAGGTCACCGCGGGCGCCGTCTTCCACGACGGCCTCGACCGGCTCGCCCGGGCCCGCACCGCCCTGCGCTGGTACCCGCACGACATCTGGCTGTACGTCCTGGCCTGCCAGTGGAAACGCATCTCCCAGGAGGAGGCCTTCGTAGGCCGCTGCGGCGAGGTGGGCGACGAACTCGGCTCCGCGATCGTGGCCGCCCGGCTGATCCGCGACCTGATGCGCCTGAGCCTCCTCATGAACCGCCGCTACCCGCCCTACAGCAAGTGGCTCGGCACCGCCTTCACCGCGACCCCCCAGGGCGCGGCGCTCACCCCCACCCTGACCGCGGCGCTGGCGGCCCCCGACTGGCACACCCGAGAGCACCACCTCGAGCACGCCTACGAGACCATCGCCGCCCACCACAACGACCTGGCGCTCACGACCCCCGTCGATCCCACCACCCGCCCGTACCACAGCCGCCCGTTCCAGGTCCTCCACGCGGAACGCTTCACGGCGGCACTCCGCGCCCGCATCAAGAACCCCGACCTCCACTCCCTGCCCGACACCGGCGCGATCGACCAGTGGGTGGACAGCACCGATGCCCTCAGCGACGTCCGAAACAGAAAACGGCCCGGGCCGGAGCCGATCTGACCCGGCCGGAATGCGACGTCACTCATGACGGCAGAACGGGCCATCGAAGGCAGCGGGTTGTGCCTCCGATGGCCCGCGCTTCGGTGTGCAGCCGAGGTCGGCTCGCCCGATCTCCAGCGGTTCGGAGGGACTTGCTTCAGCGTCCACGGCGCCCATATCGCCGCAGTCGTCACCACCTCGGTCTTCACCCGGCCAGCTGCCGAGTACGCAGGGCACCACGGCATCCGGCTCTACGATGAGAGCGCCCTCGCCGCGTGGGCGACCCGCACCGGACCAGCTCCGTGGATGCCGTAGGGCGGGAAGAGGCTTCGGCTGCGCCTCGGCGACTCCGGCATAGCAGTCGCCCGCCTTGCGATCGCGCCCCACGGGGCCGGGGAGACGGCGCGCCGATATGTCCGTGGCTTAGGGCTGAGTACGGCCGAAGTGGGCTCCGCTTGGCCTCTGGTTGCGCGCAACCAGAGGCCAAGGCCCTCGACCAGCAATCTGCCGCAATCCGTGAGCGCCACCGCACAACCACCCCGCATCCTGGATCTCCAACCCACCAGGACTCGGAGGCGACATGGCGCTCAGGTTCCTCGGCACCACCAGCGATGACGGTGACTGTCCCACCCTGTACGAGATCGATGGCACAGACGAGATCCTCGTGCAGGGAGACCGAGAGACCGACCCCCAGCACCTCGTGCAGCTACGGGACGTCAAGCCGACCGAGACGTTCGTCCGTGTCCCCCGCAGCCTCCTGACCCGGTACGCGCCCCGCACCACTGCGCCCGAGCTCCAGCCGTTCGCCTCGATCTCGCACCTGTTCCGAGAGTTCCGGCACACCGCGTTCCGGCTGGAAACGCGTCACGGCTATGCCTCCGACCGCCAGTCCCCGCTCTGGCCGAAGTGGCTTGCCGGCGAGGACGTCGCCAACGAGCCGGCCAACGCGTGGCGGCAGAACGTCCGCACCCAAGTCGAGCAGGGCAAGCGTTTCGAGCGCGTCCGCCTGACCGATGAGCCCCTCACCCAGGGGCAGCAGTTCCTGCTGGCCCGCGCACCCAGCAACATCGCAGCCGGCGAAGACATCCGGTACCTGCCCCGCAGCGAAGCATGCGCCCTGCGTCTGCCCGACTGCGACTTCTGGCTGTTCGACTCGAAGATCGTGGCCCGGTTCGCGTTCGACGGGGACGACACCACCCTCGGCGTGTACGTCACCGAAGACCCTGCCGAGGTGCTCTCCGCCTGCCAGGTCCGGGACGCCGCGTGGCATCACGCAGCGCCTCCAGCCGAGTTCGCGAAACGGGTAGCTTCAACAGTGTGACCACCGACTTCCAGACCGCACGCGAGGCCCTCGGCGCGCGGCTGCGGGAGCTGCGCACCGAGGCCGGTCTGGAAGGCAAGGGCATCGCCAGCAGGCTGGGCTGGCAGACGTCGAAGGTCTCCCGCCTGCAGAACGGCAAGCAGACCCCGACCCGCGCAGATCTGACCGCGTGGGCGAACGCGGTCGGCCGCCCGGACGCCGAGCCGGAACTGCACGGACTCCTCGCCGGCCTGGACATGAAGCAGCGGCACCGCTCCTGGCGCCGGCAGCTCGCGGGCGGGCACCGCGGTCGGCAGGAGATCGCCGTCCGTCAGACCGAGAACACGACGCTGCTGCGAGGCCTTGAGGTCTCCCGCATACCGGGCCTGTTCCAGACCCCCGAGTACGCGCGGGTCATCTTCGACAGCAACGCCGAATTCCGCGGGATCCCGCCCACCACCGAGGCGGCCGTCGAGACGCGCATGCGCCGTCAGGAGGCGCTGTACGACCCGGAGAAGACGTTCCGGTTCCTCGTCTGCGAAGCGGCCCTGTACCACCGCTCGTGCCCTGTCGAGGTGATGGCCGAGCAGCTCGATCGGCTGTACAACCTCGTCGGACAGCGGCGCATCGAACTCGGCATCCTGCCCTTCGGCACCCAGTTGCGCCGCACCGCACCGCACCGCACGCATTCTGGATCTACGACCGGCGACTCGTCATCGTTGAGACCATCAGCGAGGAACTGTGGCTCACCGGTGACGACGACGTCCAGCTGTACGAGCGGGCGTGGGACTGGCTCGCCGAGTCCGCCGAATACGGGACCCCAGCGCGGCGCCTGATCGGCCGCGCGAGGGCGTCTCTGGACCTCACCTGAGCAACCTGGCGCAAGCCTCCCGCCCCTGTGCGCAATCGCGCGCAATCGCTGCCCGGGGGCGCAATCACCCTCCGTAGCGTCCCGGTCATGGCCCTACCGAAGTGCGCCGAGCGGTACGAGGCGGGGGACGCGTGGCTCGCTGGCTGCTCCGCGCACCCCGCCCTCGTGCGCGAGGCATGGAACCTTGAGGCGCTCGCGCCGATCCCGTCCGGCAACGCGTGGCTGGCGGCTGAGGCCCCGCTCGTCGCGAGCATGCAGGCACCCAACCGGATCCGTCCCGAGCGCCGTGGGCCGGTCGTCGCCGACCCGACGCTCGACATGGCTTGGTGGCTCGTGCCGCTCGACGCCGCCGACGAACTGGGCGACCTGCGGACCGTGACAGTGCAGCCGGTCGGCTGGCCTCTGCACTGCCCGCCGACGGGCTGGCCTGCCTGCGGCCGGTTCTGGCTGACGCGCCCGGGCGGCTCGGGCGAACTCACTGACCCTGCCGTACTCGCCGCCGCGTTTGGCCCTGGCCGGTACCGACGCCTAGCAGAGGCATCGGCATGACCGTCACCGAGGCCGAGACCGAGACGCCCGAGGTCACCGACGAGGTGCCGAGACTGTGCAAGCAGCTGCTGCGCACGGCCGATTCGTCCCGCGCCCGGGCGTCCGTCCAGGCACTCGCCGAGGAGCGGACGATCCTGGAGATGCCGGCCGTTCGTCGTGCTCTGGTCGTCGACACCAGCTGCGGCGCGCGCGCCGATTTCGAGGGGCTGTCGGGGCTCCAGTACGGGCTCGGCCTGGACGAGCAGCAGCGCGTGTTCCTCGACCTGGTCTTGTCCATGATGGGCATCGGGATCACCACCCTGGCCTCCGTGGAGGACCTCGACGAGCGCCGTCTGCCGATCATCCTGCGGGCGATCCTGCGACTCGCGGGCAACGACACGATCGCCGTCGGCACACGCCTGTAGCCCGGGGCCCCAACGGTGGGCGTTGTCGGACTGCGGCCCCGTACGCCGCACGGTCGTTGGACACCAGCAGCGACCAGCGATCGGAGACCGCATGGCAGGTATTGAGTTCGAAGCGAAAGCCCTCGACGTCGACCCCGCGAAGATCGCACGGCTCATCACCGAGGCCGGTGGCACGCGCACGAACGGGACTCGCCTCATGCGGCGATACGTGTACGACACCATCCCGGCCGTCCCCGGCCGATGGGTGCGGCTACGCGACACGGGCTCCGACGTCACCCTCTGCGTAAAACAGATCACGACGGACGCCGTCGACGGGACACACGAGACCGAGGTCACCGTCGACAGCTTCGAGGAGGCCGCCGCGCTGCTTGAGCTCGCCGGCCTGGCACCGCGCAGCTACCAGGAGAACCGGCGCACCTCGTACACCCTCGGCGCCGTTCGCCTGGAGGTCGACGAGTGGCCCCGCATCCCGCCGTATCTGGAGATCGAGGCCGACGACGAAGCGCAGGTGTGGACGGCCGCCGCCGCGCTGGGCATCGGCCACGACCAGCTCACATCGATCAACACCACGAAGGTCTATCGCCTCCACGGCATCGACCTGGACTCCATCGCCGACCTGCGTTTCGAGTAGGCCGGCGCCTGCGACACCGGTCGGGGCACCGCGCCCCGACCGGACCGGACCGGAGAAGGGGGCACCATGCACGACCTGAGCGACGTGCCGGTGGAAGTGAAACCGGACCGCACCCTGCGCGTGAAAATCATCGACGCGTGCGGTCTCGCCTGCTCGTTCTGCCACAACGAAGGAACACCCGTCGCCGCACCGGGCAGCACCGGACGCGTCTCCCTCTACCTCCGCACCAACGGCGCCGACTTCCTGCCCGCCCGGATCGCCGCCGACGCCGACTTCGCCATGGCCCTCGCCGCTGTGCGCGGCAGCCTCCCGACGAACGAGGTGCACTTCACCGGTGGTGAGCCGACGCTGCACCCCGACCTGCCCGGCCTGATCACCATCGCCCGACGCCTCGGACTCACCGTCGGGCTCACCTCGAACGGCGAGAACGGCGCCACGGTCCTGCCCGCCGCCGCGGCAGCCGGTCTTGACCGCATCAACCTGTCCGTGTTCGGCACCACCCCGGCCGAGCTCGCCGCCGTACAAGCACCGCGTCTGGCCTCACCGAAGGTCGCCGAGCGCAAGCTGGCCGCCCTCGACGCGACGATCGAGACCGCGATCGCCCACGGCATCAAGGTCTCCGTCAACATCGTGATCCCCGACCGCAGCCACGTCGACCGCGTGCTCCGCATCATCGAGCGGCACGGCCGCTCCGTCGTGGTCCGGATGCTCGTATCGCTGGAGGACGGGGGCGCCTCCCTGGCCGCCATGCAGGACGTCGTCGACCGCCTGGGCGCGGTGCCGGTCCGCCGCATCATCACGGCCGGGGCATCGGATCAGCGGGTGCGGTACCGCCTGCCCGACGGGCGCACGCTGTACGCGAAGAGCATCCGGCCCGTGCGCCTGCCCGAGACGTGCGCCGACTGCCGGTTCAACAACCCGGACGACTGCCAGGAGGGGTACTACGGCGTCCGGCTGTACCGCGCCATGGACGGCCCGTTCATGGTCGGCGTCTGCATTCAGCGCATGGACCTGTGCCTGTCGCTCGGCGAATTCGTGATGAGCCGGCGCTGCCGCGAAGTAGCGACCTTCCGCGACGACGAGACGGCGCGGCTGACCCGGCTGCACGCCGTTCCGGCAGCAACCGGCGGACCGCATCCCGGCTGACCACCGACCCAGGGCCGCCCCACAGATACCCGCCGTCCTCTGCACCCCCGTCCTCGTGGCGAGAGAGCGGGCGGGTCTCCCTTCTGGAGATGCGACCAGGTCGAGGCCTGCGCGAGCCTCGACGACACGGCCAGGAACAGCGTGCTGGAGACGCTGAACGAGTACGACGACGCCCTACGAGTCGACACCGAAGCGGTGGAGAGCGAAGCGCCGTAGACACGCGTGAGGGGTGAGCGCAGCCGCCCGCCCCTCACTGTGTGCCCCTCCTGCGTTAGCTCGCGCCCTACGCGAGGTAGCGCTGCACGTTGTCCCCGCCCTGCGCGGCAACGGACCTCCGGATTCCCCGCGAGAGCGCGCACCTGAACGACGCGCTCTGCTACTGCGACATGAACACAACGCCGGACGGCACGTCCACGAACCCGATCGACCGGATTTACGAGATTGCCGGACGGTACGGGCCGGACAGCCTGATCGGGCAGTTCATCCGCCGGGCCGAGCCAGAGATCCTCGCCTGCACGTCCCGCGTGCTCGAACGGGTCGCCGCCGCCAAGCATCAGCCGATGTAGGGAGTCGTGCGCGTCTGGTCCAGGGCGTGCTCGATCCGGAGCCGCATCGTGGGGTGCACGTCCAACGTCGTCAGGTCCGTTGGGTCGACCCAGCGGACCTGCGTCGTCTCGTTGCTCGTACGGAGTTCCCCACCGACCGGCCGCGCGCGGAAGCAGAGGTGTCGAACAGGCCAGCTCCGGGGAGTCGTCGCAGGTGGAACACAGGCGCCATGTAGGCCCCGATGCCGTACACGTGCGTGTTGGCCAACATCTCGTCATCAGCACGGTAGATCGAGTTGTAGAGCACCGTGTCGTGTGCCAGGCACAAGAGCTACAAGCGAGGCTGCCCGAAGCCGTGCCCCAAGACCTGCACGAGGCATGCGAGCGCCTGCCCGCAGCGAAAGGAGGGCGGGCTCGTCTTCACCCGCCCCAAGACCAAGAAGAGCCGGAACGCCGTCCCGATCCCGCCCGTCTTCATTCCGTTTCTGCACGAGCACAAGGCCGGGCAAGAGGAGATGCGGGCCGCCGCCGGCGAACTGTGGCAGGAGCACGACGTCGTGTTCTCACGGCCGGACGGACGCCCGCTCGACCCGCGCGCCGACTACGAGGAATTCAAGGAGCTGCTCAAGGAGGCCGGGATCGATGACCGCCGCCTCTACGACGGGAGCCGCCACCGCCGGCACCATCCTCAACGAGCTGGGCGTGGACATGCCCACGATCATGGAGATTCTCCGACACACCCAGATCAGCCAGACCCGGCGGTACGTGAAGGGCCGATCCCACCTGTCCAAGGACGCCATGCGACGCATGGGCGAGTTCTTCGTGCCCACGCCCACCACCGCGGATCCGGGCCCCACTGAGACCAGAACTGAGACCGCCGACACCCGCGCGGCTCGCGCCCGGCGCCGCCGCCGCATCCGCTGACGACGAAACCCCAGGTCAGAGCAATCCGACCTGGGGTTCAGCGGAGCCCCCTGTCGGATTCGAACCGACGACCTACGCATTACAAGTGCGTTGCTCTGGCCATCTGAGCTAAGGAGGCACCGCGTACTACAACGCCGTACGCGAGGGCGGCACCACTGTACACAGAGCCCGTTACCCCGAGCCACGAAGTTCCCCGTCGGCCGGTCTCACTCCAGCTCGTACTCGAAGCGGTACGCCACCGTCGTCTCCCCGTGGTGCGCGGTGAACCCGCCCTTCCCCCGCAGTCCGGCCAGCTCCCCGCTCCCGGAGTCCCGCACCACCTCGAACGTGCAGTGCACCGTCCCGTCCTCGCCGAACCACCCCCGCTCCTCCACGGCGAAGCTCCCCTCCCGCCCGTCGAGCCGGCCGGTGATCAGTTCCATGCCGGTGTAGGAGCCGGTCTTCTCGGTGACGTAGACGATGGAGTACTCGCAGAGCGTCCCGGCCGCCTCGATGCCGCCGCTGAAGGTGTTCCGGACGGAGGCGTGGGCGAGCCGGGGGTTCGCGTCCTCCCCCGGGCCGATCACGCGTTCCTGCCAGTCGGCGAAGGTGAAGTGTCCGGTGGTGGTGCGTGTGGTGCCGGGCATGGGTGGTCCTCTCGAATCGGAGATCAGGCGATGGCCGTGCGGGCCGTTCCGCGACCTCCACTCTCTTCGCTGTACCTGACATCTCCTGTCAGGTACCGACGCGTACGCCGGACAATGGCTCCCATGCGCGCCGACCGGCTCCTCTCCCTGCTCCTGCTGCTCCAGAACCGCGGGCGAATGACCGCGCCCGAGCTCGCCGCCGAGCTGGAGGTGTCGGTGCGCACGGTCTACCGGGACGTCGAGGCGCTGGGCGCGGCGGGTGTACCGGTGTGTGCGGATCGCGGGCCGGAGGGCGGCTACCGGCTGGTGGACGGCTACCGGACCCGGCTGACCGGTCTGACCGACGCCGAGGCCGGGTCGTTGTTCCTCGCCGGGATGCCCGGTCCGGCGCGGGATCTGGGTCTGGGGGCGGTGCTGGCCAGTGCCCAGCTGAAGGTGCAGGCCGCGCTGCCGGCGGAGTTGGCCGGGCAGGCGCGGCGGGTGCAGGAGCGGTTCCACCTGGACGCGCCGGCGTGGTTCCGGGAAGCCGATCCGGTGCCGTGTCTGGAGCCGGTCGCGGCGGCCGTGTGGGAGCGGCGGGTGCTGCGGGTGCACTACCGGCGGTGGCGGGGTGAGGTGCGCCGGGAGGTGTGGCCGCTGGGGCTCGTCCTGAAGGGCGGCATCTGGTACCTGGTCGCCCTGGCGGAGGAGACCGTGCGGACGTACCGGGTGTCCCGCCTGCTGACCGTTGAGGAGACCGGGGAGCTCTTCGACCGTCCGGCCGGCTTCGACCTGGCCGCCTACTGGGAGGAGTCGTCCCGGCAGCTGGAGGCCGCCCTGCACCAGGGTGTCGCCCGGCTGCGTCTCTCACCGCGGGGGCAGCGGCTGCTGCCGATGCAGTTCGGGGCGGCGGGTGCACGGGCCCTTCAGAGCACGGGTGCGCCGGACGCGGACGGCTGGGTGGCGGTGGAGCTGCCCGTGGAGACGGAGGCCGTGGCGGTCGGGGACCTGCTCCGGCTGGGTCCGGACGCGGAGGTCCTCGGGCCGCCCGAGCTGCGGCAGGCCGTGGCCCGGGCGGTGGCGGCGCTGGCGGACCGGTACCGGCAGCCGTGCGGCGGCTTCGAAAATTTCCACGAAGTTCACAGGCCCGGAGGTACTGACAGACCACGTGAACGCCAGGTACCGTCCTGAGCCAGTTCACACGCGTGGACTACACCACAACGGAACACCGTCGTGGCACCACCTTCCTACTCGGATCGTCCGGCACGTTCCTGCCGGTAGAAGGGGTTCACTCATCATGGCCACTGTCTCGTTCGACAAGGCGACCCGGATCTACCCGGGTTCCACCAAGCCCGCTGTTGACGCGCTCGACATCGACATCGAGGACGGCGAGTTCCTCGTCCTCGTCGGCCCGTCCGGCTGCGGCAAGTCCACCTCGCTCCGCATGCTCGCGGGGCTCGAGGACGTCAACGCCGGCGCGATCCGCATCGGCGACCGCGACGTCACCCACCTGCCGCCGAAGGACCGGGACATCGCCATGGTGTTCCAGAACTACGCGCTCTACCCGCACATGACCGTCGCCGACAACATGGGCTTCGCGCTCAAGATCGCCGGCGTCAACAAGGCGGAGATCCGGCAGAAGGTCGAGGAGGCCGCGAAGATCCTCGACCTCACCGAGTACCTGGACCGCAAGCCGAAGGCGCTCTCCGGTGGTCAGCGCCAGCGTGTCGCCATGGGCCGCGCCATCGTGCGTGAGCCGCAGGTGTTCCTCATGGACGAGCCGCTGTCCAACCTGGACGCCAAGCTCCGTGTGTCCACGCGTACGCAGATCGCCTCGCTCCAGCGCCGTCTGGGCATCACCACCGTCTACGTCACCCACGACCAGGTCGAGGCCATGACGATGGGCGACCGCGTGGCGGTCCTCAAGGACGGTCTGCTCCAGCAGATCGACACCCCGCGCAACATGTACGACAAGCCCGCCAACCTCTTCGTGGCCGGCTTCATCGGCTCCCCGGCGATGAACCTCGTCGAGGTCCCGGTGACCGACGGCGGCGTGAAGTTCGGCAAGTCGGTCGTGCCGGTGCAGCGCGACGCGCTCGCCGCCACCACCGACAAGACCGTCACCGTCGGTGTCCGCCCCGAGCACTTCGACGTGGCCGGCCCGGACGCCGAGCTGGGCCTCGCGGTCACCGTCAACGTCGTCGAGGAGCTCGGCGCCGACGCCTACGTCTACGGCACCGCGAAGGTCGGCGACGACTCCAAGGACCTCGTCGTCCGCGTCAGCGGCCGTGACGTCCCGGAGAAGGGCAGCACGCTGCACATCGTCCCGCGCTCCGGCGAGACCCACGTGTTCTCGACCTCCACGGGCGAGCGCCTGTCCGACTGACCCGTCGGCAAACGCACAACCCCGGGTGAATCACCCAAGTTGACGAAGAGGGCCCCGCAGCCTGCTGCGGGGCCCTTCTCGTTGTCGACAAATACCCCGGCAGACCGGACGTTTCGAGCGGTGTGCGTCAACGCCTTACCCAAAAAAGGGCACTCTCTCATCCCCCGAACCGGTGACTAAATGTCTACAAACCATTACCCCGCGCTACCCTCACACGCGTGAAGCACTCCACTAACCAACAGACGCGACGCGGCCGGGGCCCCGCCCGCCGGATCGGCCGCTCCCTCGCTTTCGTCCTGCCCGTCGTCCTGGTGCTCTCCGGGACCCTCGCGGTCACCCGAGTCAACTGGTCGGGGAGCACCTCCGACCCGGTGCTCACCGCCGCGGACACCAGCACGTCCGCCGGCACCCCGCGGGCCGCCAAGCGCGCCCCCCAGGACGTCCTGCGCGACAAACTGCTCACCGAGCTCCAGGAGGAGAACCCGGGCGTCGCCCTCACCCATCTCCAGCAGGCCGTCAACGGCCGCCCGTCGCTGGCGAAGCACTGCGTGTCCATCGCCCGCGCCCTAGGCGAGGCCGCCGTCCGGGTCTACGGCCCGACGCGCGCCCAGTCCTACGCCCGCCCGGTCTGCGACACCGCCTTCGCCACGGGCGTCGCGGCCGCGCACAGCTGAGCACCCCGCCCTGCCGCCGCACGAGAGAGGTGAGAAGCCGGCAGCGGCTGACGCGAGATCCCTCGTCCGCCGCGGCCCCGGGCGGGACGCCACGTACAGTTCGGTCTCATGAGCGATCCGAGCGCCGCGTCCCGCCCCGTTCAAGCCGTCGTTCTGGCCGGTGGCCAGGGCTCCCGGCTCCGTCCGTACACCGACGACCGGCCCAAGCCGATGGTCGAGATCCCCGGGACGGGGACACCGATCATCGGCCATCAGCTGTCCTGGCTCGCCGAGGAGGGCGTGACGGACGTGGTGGTCTCCTGCGGCCACCTCGCCGAGGTGCTCCAGAAGTGGCTCGAGACGGCCGATCTGCCCGTCTCCGTCACCACGGTCGTGGAATCGGAGCCCCTCGGCCGCGGCGGCGGCCTCAAGTACGCGGCCGCGCATCTGCCCCACCCGGACCAGCCCTGGTACGCCACGAACGGCGACATCTGGACCCGGTTCTCGCTGCGTGACATGGCGGACTTCCACACCGAGCGGGACGCCGTCGCGACGCTGGCCCTGGCCCGGCCGCGGCTGCCGTGGGGTGCGGTGAAGACGGACGGCTTCGGCCGCATCACGGACTTCATCGAGGCCCCGCCGTCGACCTTCGAGATCAACGCGGGTGTGTATGTCTTCTCCCCCGAGTTCGCAGGGCTGCTGCCGGACCGCGGGGACCACGAGCGCACGACGTTTCCCCGGCTGGCCCGCGAGCGGAAGCTGGCCGGGTTCACGATCCCTCAGGGGTCGTATTGGCGTGCCATCGACACGGCCAAGGATCTGACGGAGGCCGCGAAGGAACTGGCGGCGTCGGGTCGCTGAGAGCTCGCTCGAAGAAGCCGAGAAGGGGCCCCACACCCGAGGGTGTGGGGCCCCTTCTCGCTCATGCCGGTCGGCTACCCCAGCAAGCCGCCCACCAGGCCCGGTCGGCCCGTGGACGAGGAGTCACCGTCGCCCGAGCCGCCGGTCGAGCCCGAGCCGCCGGTCGAGCCCGTGCCGCCGGAGGTGGGGCCCGAGGTGGTGCTCGGGGCCTGGCCGGCCGGGGAGGACTGCCGGGGCGGGGCCTGGCCCGCGCTGCCCTGGGTCTGACTGGGCGAGCCGCCGGTGACCGTGCCGGCGTCCCGGGTGGCACCCGGCCGGGTCGTGGTGCCCGCGCTGGGGCTGGCCGAGCCGGCCGTGGCGCCCTGGGTGGGCGAGGAGGAGGCCGACGGGGTCCGCCTGTCCTGCCGCTTGCCGGGTTCGCCCGGGAGCGGGGAGCCGGGCAGTTCGTTGCGCGGGGCCTCGCCCGGGCCGGGGACGACGACCCGGTCGGCGTCGCGGACGGCGCCGCCGAGCAGTGAGCCGACGAGCAGCGTGAGGCCGGTGGCGACGGCGGTGACGAGGGCGCCGCGGCGCAGCACGTAACGGCGCAGGTCCCAGATGTCGGCGCGGGGTCCGAGGCGGCGCCAGGCGCTGCCGGCCAGGCGGCCGTCGACGGAGTAGACGGGGGCGCCGGCGATGATCAGCGGGGACCAGGCGGCGAGGTAGATGATGTCGGGCGTCTCGTAGCGGGGACGCTCTTCCAGCTGACGGTGACCAGCAGCGCGGCCGAGAGCAGGGCGCCGAAGCAGGCGGCGACACGCTGCCAGCAGCCGAGGACCGTCAGGACGCCGACGATGACCTGGGCGAAGGCGATGGCCAGCCCGGTGCCGACCGGGTGCTCGAAGGCGAACTGGCGCAGCGGCTCGGCGACTTCCCAGGGGTGTAGGGTGTTGAGCCACTTGACCATGGAGCCGCGCTTGCCGCCGTCGAAGTAGACGGGGTCGCACAGCTTGCCCATGCCGGCGTAGATGGAGATGAAGCCCAGGAAGACGCGCAGCGGGAGCAGGACGACGCCGAGGTTCATCCGGCGGCCCGGATAGTAGGCGTGCCGTGCCGGGTCGTCGCCGTGGCGCTTGACGGCCCGCTCGGTGCCGTCCGCCCCGTCGGCGAGGTCCTCGAAGTCCGCGTCGGTGTAGGCGGGTTCGTCGTAGGCGCTGCCGACCGTGCGCATCGGCGGCAGCAGCCGGGAGCCGTCGGCGGGCTCGTGGGTGCGCTGCGGGCCGATGACGGGGGTCTCGACGGTCTGGGTGAGGTCGTCCTGGTAGCCGTCGCCCTCGTAGCCGGTGCCGCCGTAGCCGCCGCCCTGGTGCCCGGCGCCGTAGCCCGGGCCCTGCGGGTCGGTGCCGACGCGGGAGATGACCTGGGTGGCCCCGGTGTCCGTGGCGGACTCGTCGGGGTGGCGGACGCTCTCGTGCCGGACGGCCTGGAGGAGCCGGTGGGCGCCGGTGTCGTCGGGCGCGGACTTGCCGCTCCAGACGACGGGCCGGCGGCGGGTGGTGGCCCCGTCCGCCGCGCCCCCGGCGGTGACGACGGGGATGCGGGCGGTGTCCTCGCTGGCGGTCAGATGCCGTGCGACCCGGGGGGACTGGACGCGACGCGTCGAGACGCCCAACTGCACGCGGAAACTCGCGTGATTGACGATGACCTGCGCCGGGTCGCTCGGGACCTTCACCATGCTCAGCGCGGGAGCGTCGTCGAGTCCCGACGAGCGGTCCCCCGTGGGTGTGCGGGGTGTTCTGGTGTCCACACTCATCTAACCGAGTGACGTCGGGATAGGACACTGCTTTGACTCGCCGGATCTGTCCGGACCCCGTCAAGCTTGTCCTTGTCGCCCCGACGTCACCGGAATTACCCCGTACGGGTGAGATGGCGGACGCTTGTTCAGGCGCGTCGGCGGGCCGCCTCGTACAGCACGATCCCCGCCGCCACACCGGCGTTGAGCGACTCGGCGCCGCCCGGCATCGGGATCCGCACCCGGTAGTCGCAGGTCTCCCCGACCAGGCGGGACAGCCCCTTGCCCTCGCTGCCGACGACGATGACGACGGGCCCGCCCAGGGCCTCCAGTTCACCGAGTTCGACCTCGCCGTCGGCGGCCAGGCCGACGACCACGATGCCGGCCTTCTTGTACGCCTCCAGCGCGCGCGTCAGGTTGGTGGCGCGGGCGACGGGCGTACGGGCGGCCGCGCCGGCGGACGTCTTCCAGGCACCCGCCGTCATCCCGGCGGCCCGCCGCTCGGGTACGACGACGCCGTGCCCGCGGAAGGCGGAGACGGAGCGGACTACCGCGCCCAGGTTGCGCGGGTCGGTGACACCGTCGAGCGCGACGATCAGCGGGTCCTCGCCGTCGTCGAGGGCGGCGTCGGCGAGGTCCTGCGGGTGGGCGTACTCGTACGGCGGGACCTGGAGCACGAGCCCCTGGTGGTTCAGCCCGTTCGTCATCCGGTCGAGCTCGGGGCGGGGGGCCTCCATGAGGTTGATCCCGCCGCGCTCGGCGGCGAGCTGGAGGGCCTCACGGACGCGCTCGTCGTTGTCGATGAACTGCTGGACGTACAGCGTGGAAGCGGGCACGCCGTCGCGCAGCGCCTCGTAGACCGGGTTGCGGCCGACGACCAGCTCGGACGTGGACTTGCCCCCGCGGCCCCGGGGCGCGGGGCGGCGGGCTGTCTGTCGCGCCTTGGCGCTGGCGACACGGTTCTTCTTGTGTCCCTTGCGCATCTCGGCGGGCGGAGTGGGGCCCTTGCCCTCCAAGCCCTTGCGTCGCTGGCCGCCACTGCCGACCTGCGCGCCCTTCTTGCCGGACATGCGGCGGTTGTTGGCTGCCATGACCTACCTGTCTGTGGGTGCGGTACGAACGTACGTCTATGAAGTGTGCCGCCCGGAGGCCCGGGCGGCACAATCGATCTTCCGGATCGCGGTCGGGTCAGCGCGGTCCGAGGCTCCAGCGCGGCCCCTGCGGGCTGTCCTCGATGACCAGACCGGACTGGCCGAGCTGGTCGCGGATGGCGTCCGCGGTGGGCCAGTCCTTGCGGGCCCGGGCGGCCTCGCGCTGGTCGAGGACCATGCGGACGAGCGTGTCGACCACGCCGTGCAGGTCGGCGCCGCGGTCGCTCTCCCCCGCCCAGTGGGCGGCGAGCGGGTCGAGCCCGAGGACGCCGAGCATGGCACGGACCTCGGCGAGCCGGGCCACCGCGGCTTCCTTGTCGTCGGCGGCCAGCGCGCTGTTGCCCTGCCGGACCGTGGTGTGCACCACGGCGAGCGCCTGCGGCACGCCCAGGTCGTCGTCCATCGCCTCGGCGAAGGCCAGCGGCACCTCGGCGGCGGGCTCGACGGCACCGGCCTTCTCCACCACGCGCTGCACGAAGCCCTCGATCCGCGCGAACGCCGACTCGGCCTCGCGCAGCGCCTCCTCGCTGTACTCGATCATCGAGCGGTAGTGCGGGGTGCCGAGGTAGTAGCGCAGCACGATGGGCCGCCAGCGCTTGACCATCTCGCTGACCAGGACCGAGTTGCCGAGCGACTTCGACATCTTCTCGCCGCTCATGGTGACCCAGGCGTTGTGCACCCAGTACCCGGCGAAGTCGTCGCCGTAGGCCTTGGCCTGGGCGATCTCGTTCTCGTGGTGCGGGAAGACCAGGTCGAGGCCGCCGCCGTGGATGTCGAAGGCGGCGCCCAGGTACTTGTGCGCCATCGCCGAGCACTCCAGGTGCCAGCCCGGACGTCCGCGGCCCCACGGCGTCTCCCAGCTGGGCTCCCCCGGCTTCGCCGCCTTCCACATGGCGAAGTCCCGCGGGTCGCGCTTGCCGGTGATGCCCTCCTCGGCAGGCTGCCGCATCTCGTCGAGGTCCTGCCCGGACAGCTCCAGGTAGGAGGGCCAGGAGCGGACGTCGAAGTAGACGCTGCCGTCGGCCTCGTAGGCGTGCCCGCGCTCGATGAGGCCGCGCATCATCTCGACCATCTCGGTGATATGGCCGGTGGCGCGGGGCTCGTAGGTGGGCGGCAGGCAACCCAGCACGGTGTAGCCGTCGTTGAAGGCGCGCTCGTTCTCGTAGCCGATGGCCCACCACGGACGGTTCTGCTGGTCCGCCTTGGAGATGATCTTGTCGTCGATGTCCGTCACGTTCCGCACGAACGTGACGTCGTAGCCGCGGTACTCGAACCAGCGGCGCATGATGTCGAAGTTCAGACCCGACCGGATGTGCCCGATGTGGGGTGCGGCCTGCACGGTGGCACCGCACAGGTAGATCGAGACACAACCCGGCTTGAGCGGGGAGAAGTCACGGATCTGCCGGGCGCTGGTGTCGTACAGGCGAATAGTCACGGGACCAGGGTAGTAGGCCGTGGGGTGTGTGTGGGGCAGTGCCGCTCACCCGGCTCGCACGACGAGCGCCGTCGCCACCGCCATCAGGCCCTCGTCACGTCCCGGGAAGCCCAGTCCGTCCGTCGTCGCGCCCGATACGGAAACCGGTGCTCCGGCCGCCTTCGACAGCAGTTCCTGAGCTTCGTCCCTGCGCTTGCCGATCTTCGGCCTCGGGCCCACGACCTGTACGGCGATGTTGCCGATGCGGAAGCCGGCCTCGCGGACGATCCGGGCCGCCTCCGTCAGCAGCGTGACGCCCGACGCGCCCGACCACTCGGGGCGGCCCGTGCCGAAGTGCTGTCCCAGGTCGCCGAGACCGGCCGCCGAGAACAGCGCGTTGCACGCGGCGTGTGCGACGACGTCCGCGTCCGAGTGGCCCGCCAGGCCTGGGCCCTCGCCCTCCCACTTCAGGCCGGCGCACCACAGTTCGCGGCCTTCCTCGAAGGCGTGGATGTCGGTGCCGATGCCGACCTGGGGCAGCGGCATCCCGGGTGTCTCGTCCATCGCGGGCACCTCGTCAGAAGCCATCGTTGAGCCTCCTGCGGGCCAGGACCGCCTCCGCGAGCACCAGGTCCAGGGGCCGGGTGACCTTGAACGCCTCCTCGTGGCCGGGCACCGCCACGACCGTGAGGCCGAGCTGCTCGACCATGCCGGCGTCGTCGGTGACGTCCCCGGTGACCGTCTCGTGCGCCCGTACCAGCGTGGCCCGGTCGAAGCCCTGCGGTGTCTGCACCGCCCGCAGCCGTGCGCGCTCCGGCGTGGCGACGACCGGCTCCGGCTCGCCGGGCGCCCGGGCGGGCTCGACCTGCTTGACGGTGTCGGCGAGCGGCAGCGACGGGACCACGGCCGGGGCACCATCGCGTACGGCCTCGATCACGGCGTCGACCGTGTCCACGGGCACCAGCGGCCGGGCCGCGTCGTGCACCAGCACGATGTCGTGGCCGGGCGGCAGCGCGTCCAGGCCGAGCTTCACGGACTCCTGGCGGGTCCGCCCGCCCGGTACGACCAGGAAGTCGGTCCGCTCGGGCAGCGCGTGCGCATCGAGCAGCGACTTGACCTCGGCGGCACCGTCGGGCGGGGCCACGACGACGACCAGCGAGACGGCGCGGGAGGCGGCCATCGCGCGGACCGCGTGGATGAGCATGGGGGTGCCGCCCAACGCGCGGAGCGCCTTGGGGGCGCCCGGGCCGAGCCGTACACCACGGCCGGCGGCCGGGATCACGGCCGCCGTACGGGCTGCCGAGGGGGCGGCCGACGGCGAAGGGCGCGAATCGTCAGACATCGGTTCCTGTCAGGTTTGTGTGTTGCCCTGGCGTGGGTATGGCCTGGAGGAGTGCCGGGCGCGACGCGCTCGACCGGACCCTTCCGTGACGCCGGTCGAGCCGGCTGCCCGGGCCCGGCACGCCAAGCACCGGATCGTGAGTGATAACACATCCGGCGGTGACGGCGCATTCGGCGTCCGAGTACGAACATGCCGCAGCGCCCGGCGACAGAGGAATCGTCATCGGGCACCGCGGCATTTCGATGTGCAGGGCTGATCAGCAGAGTGCTGAGCGACCGGCTTCGCCTCAGGAGGCGAGAACCTCGTCGAGCAGGGCCTCGGCCTTGTCCTCGTTGGTGTTCTCCGCGAGGGCGAGCTCGCTCACCAGAATCTGGCGGGCCTTGGCGAGCATGCGCTTCTCACCGGCAGAGAGTCCGCGCTCACGCTCACGACGCCACAGGTCACGCACCACTTCTGCGACCTTGATGACATCGCCCGAGGCGAGCTTCTCCAGGTTTGCCTTGTAACGACGGGACCAGTTCGTGGGCTCCTCGGCGTACGGCGCGCGCAGCACCTCGAAGACCCGGTCCAGCCCGTCCTGACCGACCACATCACGCACGCCGACGAACTCCGCATTGTCCGCTGGCACACGCACTGTCAGGTCACCCTGGGCGACCTTCAGCACCAAGTAGGTCTTGTCCACGCCTTTGATCTGGCGAGTTTCGATAGCCTCGATCAGCGCGGCCCCGTGATGGGGATAGACCACGGTGTCGCCAACCTTGAACGTCATGTGACAGGTACCCCTTCCGTGGCTATCCAGGGTAACACGGAAACTGCGGGTTCTGAATGGCGTTTTCGCAGGTCAGGGCATATCTCGGGGCTTGACAAGTCCAACAGGAACGTGCTTCGGACAGGGAGTGGAAGAAGGTATTCGCAGGTCGGAGCGGCTCTCCGGGCCGAGCGAAACGCGTACGTTACACACATCCGGACCCTCCTCCAGGCGGCCGAACATCCCCATATGTCCGGTTCCGTATGATCGACTTCCGCTACTCCGTTCGGTGGCCCGAGCCGGGGTCCGGTCGAATCCGGAATTGATCACCGGGCGTCCGGGCGAGTCGCCGGTGATCAATTCCGAGGTGATCCGCGCATTCCTTCACGGAAAATTTGCGCTGCTGTCCGAGGCTCTTCCGAGGCTCTTATGTGAATGCAGGACGAGCGCCCCGGCAATGTGACCCAGGTGTCACTTGTGACTCAGTGGGAGCACGGGTGCCGGGGGGTCGGGTGCGGCCGGGCGGGAACGGCTCGGTAACCTGTGGCCTGCTGACAGACACTTAGGGCGGCTTTATCGGCCGCTCCGCTCGAGTCAAGGAGTTGCCGCCGCCGTGAGCAGCAGCCTTCGACGCGGCGTCCTCGCCGCGGCCGCCATCGCGTTCTCCGTCGCCTCGCTCGCCGCGTGCGGCGCGGGCAACGACGCGCAGACCCTCGAGATCAAGCCGGACAACGCGGCGACGAGCGTCGGCAACATCAAGATCCAGAACGCGATCGTGATCACGCAGCCCGACCTCGAGTCGACCGGCCCGGCCGCGATCTCCGCCACCTTCTTCAACTCCGGCACCACCGCCGAGACGCTGGAGTCCATCACCCTGCCCGGCACCGGCAAGGAGGCCGAGCTCAAGCCCGCCAAGGGCGGCAGCCTGAGCATCCCGGCCGGCGGCAGCCTGGTCCTGGGCGGCAAGGACAACGCGACGGCCATGCTGCCGAGCAGCCGCGAGGCCGTCCGCGACGGCAACGCCCAGAAGGTCACCTTCACCTTCAGCAAGACGGGCGACGTCAGCCTGCGCGCGTTCGTCGTCCCGGCCAAGCACTACTTCGCCGAGTGGGGCCCGACCGAGGTGCCGGCCGCGCCGGGCGGCTCGGCGTCCCCGTCCGGTTCGCCGTCGGGGAGCCCCTCCGGTTCGCCGGCCGGCACCGAGAGCCCCGCCGCCGGCGAGACCCCGGGCGGCCACGAGTCGCCGGGCACGCCGACCGACGCGGCCTCGGCGAGCGCCACGGCCGGGGCGGGCGCCGGGCGACTGAGCCCGCGCCGGACAGCCGTACGAAAGGGCGGGACCTCCTGGGAGGTCCCGCCCTTCGCGTTCGTCGTACGCGGCCGGCTTACGGCTCGAACTTGTAGCCCAGGCCGCGGACCGTGACCAGGTAGCGCGGGGCGCCCGGGTCCGGCTCGATCTTGGCGCGCAGGCGCTTGACGTGGACGTCGAGGGTCTTGGTGTCACCGACGTAGTCGGCGCCCCAGACCCGGTCGATGAGCTGCATGCGCGTGAGCACGCGGCCGGCGTTGCGCAGCAGCATCTCCAGCAGGTCGAACTCCTTCAGCGGGAGATCGATCTTGGTGCCGCCGACGGTGACCACGTGCCGGTCGACGTCCATGCGGACCGGGCCGGCCTCCAGCGCGGCCGGGGTGACCTCCTCCGGCTCGCCTCTGCGGCGCAGCACGGCGCGGATGCGGGCGACCAGCTCGCGCGAGGAGAAGGGCTTGGTGACGTAGTCGTCGGCTCCTATCTCCAGGCCGACGACCTTGTCGATCTCACTGTCTTTGGCGGTCACCATGATGACGGGGACGTTGGAACGGCCGCGCAGCTGGCGGCAGACCTCGGTGCCCGGCAGGCCGGGCAGCATCAGGTCGAGGAGGACGAGGTCGGCGCCGTTGCGCTCGAACTCGTCGAGTCCGTCGGGGCCGGTGGTCGCGACGGCGACCTCGAAGCCCTCCTTGCGGAGCATGTACGACAGGGCGTCGGAGAAGGACTCCTCGTCCTCGACGACGAGCACTCGGGTCACGGAAGGACCTCCGGGGCAGGAAGCGTTTCGTACGCGGTTGATTCGGGGGATGTGGGGGTGGACCGCCCGGCCTCCTCGTCGAGGCCCGCGCCTCCTGCGCGTATCTCTCGGGCGGGCTGCTGATGTGCGCGGTCGCGGGCCGCACCGGCCTCCGGCAGCCGCAGGGTGAAGGTGGAGCCCTGGCCTTCGGCGCTCCACACCGTGACCTCCCCGCCGTGCGAGGCGGCCACGTGCTTCACGATCGCCAGCCCAAGGCCCGTACCGCCGGTGGCACGGGAGCGGGCCGGGTCGACGCGGTAGAAGCGCTCGAAGATGCGCTCCTTGTCCTTGTCGGAGATGCCGATGCCCTGGTCGGTGACGGCGATCTCGATCTGTTCCCCGCCGGGCGCGTTCACCTTGCGGGCCGCTATGCCGACGCGGGTGCGGGCGGGCGAGTAGTTGACCGCGTTCTCGACGAGATTGCCGAGGGCGGCGGCGAGCTGGCCGCGGTTGCCCCACACATGCAGGTCGGCGGTGCCGCCCGCGGCCATGGTGATCTCTTTGGTGCCGGCCTGGTGCCGGCAGCGGTCGACGGCCTCGGCGACGAGCTCGTCGACGCGGACCGGCTCGGCGTCCTCCAGCGGGTCGTCGTTCTGCACCCGCGACAGGTCGATGAGCTCCTGGACCAGGCTGGTGAGCCGGGTGGCCTCGATCTGCATGCGCCCGGCGAACCGCTCGACGGCCTCGGGGTCGTCGGAGGCGTCCATGACGGCCTCGGACAGCAGGGAGAGGGCGCCGACGGGCGTCTTCAGCTCATGGCTGACGTTGGCGACGAAGTCGCGCCGCACCGCCTCGATCCGGCGGGCCTCGGTGAGGTCCTCCACGAGCAGCAGCACCAGCCGGGAGCCGAGCGGCGCGACCCGCGCGGAGACGGCCAGGGCCTCCCCGCGTCCGGTTCCGCGCCGCGGCAGGTCCAGCTCGACCTGGCGTATCTCCCCGTCGCGCCGGGTGTCCCGGGCCATCTGCAGCATCGGCTCGACGGCGAGCTTGCCGCCGCGGACCAGGCCGAGGGCGTACGCCGCCGAGCTGGCCTTGACCACCGCGTCCGCCTCGTCGAGCACGACGGCGGAGGACCTGAGGACCGACAGGACGGTGTCCACGCCCGGTGGCAGCACCGGGTCCGTGTGCAGGGACGTCCGTGTGGGGCGCTTCTGTTCGCGCTCACTCCAGCGGAACGCCAGCATGGCGATCACGCCGGTGAGCACCCCGGCGATCGCTGCCGCTGCGGCGACCGCCGCGTTCACGTCCATGCACCCAGGTTAGGCATGGGTCGGGCACGGGCCACAGCCGTCGGGCTGCGAGCTCGAACACTCGTCGCCCAGAGTTCACCTAGGAGCCAGTATTGGTTCATTTGGGATGACGGAAACGGACGCGTACGGGCCGGAACGTGGGAGCGTGGGGTTCGGACCGTTGGTAATACGACGGTCGTACCGCCGGTTGTTCGGTGGGCCCCGGCCCTTGAACCCCCGACACAGACGCACGAGAGGGAAGCCTGATGCGGGACGCGTACCACGAGGAACTGGACTCGATCGGCGACGGTCTGGTGGAGATGGCCCGGCTGGTCGGCTCGGCGATCGGGCGCGCCACCACCGCCATGCTCGACTCCGACCTGAAGCTGGCCGAGAACGTCATCGAGGCCGACCAGAAGGTCGACGAGCTCCAGCACGACCTGGAGGCCCGGGCCATAGCCCTGCTGGCGCGGCAGCAGCCGGTGGCGACGGACCTGCGCATCGTCGTCACGTCGCTGCGCATGTCGGCCGACCTGGAGCGCTCGGGCGACCTCGCCCAGCACGTGGCGAAGCTCGCGCGCCTGCGCTACCCGGACCGCGCGGTCCCGAGCGACCTGCACGCCACCATCCTGGAGATGGGCCAGCTCGCCCAGCGCCTGATGGCCAAGGCCGCCGAGGTGATCATCACCAAGGATGTCGACCTGGCGCTCCAGCTGGAGCAGGACGACGACGAGATGGACCTGCTGCACCGCACGCTCTTCCAGCACCTGATGGACGACCGCTGGAAGCACGGCATCGAGACGGCCGTGGACGTGACGCTGCTCGGCCGCTACTACGAGCGGTTCGCCGACCACGCGGTCTCGGTCGCCAAGCGGGTGGTGTACCTGGTGACGGGTGAGCACGCGGACGAGCTGCAGGCGGACTCGCAGCCGGAGATCCAGGCGGCGACGGGGGCGGAGAGCGCCTGATCCTCGGTTTGCCTTCCCTCGGTTTCGCCCGGTCCTGCTCCGGCGTGAAAGGGCCGGGCGGGGATCGGCCGGGGCGCGCGGGCGCCTCAGTGCGCCGTTGATGCGCCTGGCGGAACGGGCGTCCAATGGGCACAGGCACCAGCCTCGAGGAGGGACCCATGGCCGAATCCCCCAGCACCACGCCCGACCCCGCGCAGGAGCGCCGGACCGAGCAGCCCGCCGAGATCAGGAACCTGCCCCTGGTCGCCGCATGCGGCTGCGGCTCGGGCTGCGGCTGCGGCTGCCAGTCGGGCAGCCCCTGCCAGTGCGGCTGACGCCGGCACGTTCGTACGACCCACAGGGCTCCGGCGGTTCGCCGCCGGGGCCCTGCGGCGTTGTGGACGTCGTGGACCGTTGTGGTCGCCTCCGTGCCCGTACGGGCGGACCATGGAGGTACGCCCGCTGTACCGGCGCGTGCCGCCGGGTACTGGGAAGGAGGCGTGACGTCATGGCCAAGTTCATGGATGTCCACCACAGCATGAAGGGCATCACGGAAGAGCAGCTGCGCGAGGCCCACAACGCGGACCTCGCCATAGAAGGGGACGAGAACGTGCACTTCGAGAGGGCCTGGGCGGACCCGGAGTCCGGCCTCGTCTACTGCCTCTCCGAAGCACCCTCCGCGGAAGCGGTCCAGCGCATTCACGAACGCGCGGGACACAAGGCGGACGAGATCCACGCGGTGCCGTTGACCGTCCAGTGAAGTGAGCGGCGCGGCCGGTCGGCCGGCCTCAGGGAGCGCTCCGGCAGAACTCGGATTCGACAGCGGCGTCTTCCAGCCGCTGCTCGCCCCAGTCGCCGTTGCGGTTCATGGTCATGACCTGCCGGCCGTCCGCCGCGGCTAGGGTGCGGGTCGCGGAGCCGGGGATCATGCCGCCGTGCCCCCAGGCCCAGCAGCCCTCCGCGAGCTTGAAGTGCCGTAGGCCCAGGCCGTAGACGTCCTCCGGGCCGCCATGGCCCTTGTCCCCGTCGACCGGGACGGCGTCGAGCAGCTGCCGCTGCTGTGCGGGCGGCAGCAGGTCACCGGCCAGCAAGCTGGACAGGAAGGTGTTCACGTCGCCGACGGTCGAGATCAGCTGTCCTGCGGAGAAGGCGACCGTGGGACTGAACTCGGTGACGTCGCGCACCTTCGCCTGCGGCCCGTCCTCGAAGAGCGTCGAGTAGTGCCGCGCGTGGGGCGCGGGCAGTCCGGGCACGGTGTCCGGCACGCTCGTGCCGCGCAGACCGAGTGGCCGTATGACGAGGCGCTCGACGGCACGCGCGTAACTGCAGCCCGAGGCCTTCTCGATGACCATGCCGGCGAGGACGTAGTTGGTGTCCGAGTAATCCCACTCGCCGGGGCGGCCGGGCCTGCTGCCCTGCTCCGGCTGGAAGTTCGGCGGGTGGGCCAGCGCGATGTCCACCAGTTCCCGTGGGGACCACCTGGTGTACCGGTTCCGGTCGAACTCCTCACCGGCGTACCTGGCCCGGAAGCCGGCGTCCATGTTGTAGTCGAAGATCCCGCTCGTGTGGTTGAGCAGGTGCCGCACGGTGATGTGCCCGGGCCGGTACCCGTTGCCGCGCACCACTCCCGGCAGCCACTTGGCCACGCTGTCGTCCAGCGACAGCTTGCCTTCGGCTTCGAGCTTGAGCAGCACGGTGGCGGTGAAGGTCTTGGTCACGCTGGCGACACGGAACCTCTCGTGGGTGCTCCGCGGCCGCTCCGAGCCGAGCTTCCGCACACCGGCCCGGCCGTCCCACACTCCGTGCCGGTCGCGAACCTGGGCGATGACGCCGGGGGTGCCCTGCGCGACGATCTGGTCCAGCACGGCCTGGGTCCTCGTATGGGCTGCCTGGTCCTTCTGGACTGCCTGGCCGTCCGGCTGTAATCGGGGCGGCGGGTGGTGGGAGGTACCGGCCACCGCGGAGGCGGCGACGGCGAGGGGTGCCGACGAGCGCGGCGAGAACGACGAGGAGGCGGCGGGCTGCCTGCGGCTGGCTGTGGTGGTGGCGGTGACGGGTCATGGGAACAGCTCATCAAGCGCCGTATCGCCACACCATCGGGGACACCCCGGAACCGGATCAGGGAGCGGACGCGGAACGCTCCGGGACCTCCCCTGGGGCCGCGGCGGCAGGCCCGGCCGGATCGGTCGGCTCAGCGGGCTCCTCCTCCGGCACTCGCCGCAGCAACGCCCCGTACCCCAGCCCGGCCACCGTCCCGACCACCGCGCACAGCCCCCACAGCCACTCCGCCCCGAACCGGTCGATGACGAACCCGGACATGAGCGGGGCGACGAGCGCGGCGACGGACCAGGACATGCTGTACATCCCCTGGTAGCGCCCGCGTCCGTGGAGCGGGGACAGCCGGACGACCAGGCCCGTCTGTGTCGGGGCGTTGACGATCTCGGCCAGCGTCCACACGCACACCGTGAGGGCGATGACGCCGACCGACCCGGCGAAGGCGGTGAGTCCGAAGCCGTACCCCGCGAGGACGGACGAGACGACGAGCAGCCGGCGCGGGTCCCGGTGTTCGATGAATCGCGTGACCGGGATCTGGAGCACGACGATCAGGACGCCGTTGACGGCGATCGCCATGCCGTACTCGGCGGACGTGAACCCGGCCTCGCCCATCGCCACCGGCAGCCCCACCGACGCCTGCTGGAAGATCAGCGCGACGAGGAAGGACAGCCCGACGACGCTCATGAAGCGCCCGTCGCGCAGTACGGTCCCGAGGCTGACGGAGCTGTCGGAGGCAGCGGTCGTCTTCACCGTCTCGGCGGGCTTGGACTCCGGCAGCTTCACGAAGACGAGGATCGCGCAGACCATCGTCATCCCCGCCTCGATCAGGAACCCGGCGAGATAGCTGACCTCGGCGATGAACCCGGCCCCCATGGAGGAGACGGCGAAGCCGAGGTTGATGGCCCAGTAGTTGAGGGAGAAGGCGCGGATACGGTCCTCGGGCCGGACGATGTCGGCCATCATCGCCTGCACGGCGGGCCGGGACGCGTTGCTGGCCATGCCGACGAGGAACGCGACGCCGGCGATCGCCACCGGGTGGTGCACGAACCCGAGGAGCGCGACGGACACGGCGGTCGAGGCCTGCGCGATCAGCAGGGTCGGCCGCCGCCCCAGCCGGTCGGTCATCACGCCGCCGCCCAGTGAGGAGATCACCCCGCCGAGCCCGTGCAGGGCGGCGACCAGACCGGCGTACGTGGCGGAGTAGCCGCGGTCGAGCGTCAGATACAGCGCCATGAAGGTCGCGACGAAGGCGCCGAGCCGGTTGACGAGGGTGCTGGTCCACAGCCACCAGAACTCGCGGGGCAGTCCGGAGACGGTCTCCCGGACGGCACGTCTGGCCCGCAGGGCGTACGGCATGGACGACATGGGCTCCCCCAGGGCGCAAGGATGTAAGCGGCGCACGTAGGGGTCACAAATTACAAAGTCCCGCTTGACGGAGGCCACTCAATTAACAGAACCCGTCAAACGTCCGCCTGCCGGGCAGCCACGCGAACGGGCGAATGCGTGGATTACGCTCTGGGGCATGGCCGACGCACCGTACAAGCTGATCCTCCTCCGCCACGGCGAGAGCGAGTGGAACGAGAAGAACCTGTTCACCGGCTGGGTGGACGTCAACCTGACCGCGAAGGGCGAGAAGGAGGCGACGCGCGGCGGCGAGCTGCTGAAGGACGCCGGCCTGCTCCCCGACGTCGTCCACACGTCCCTCCAGAAGCGCGCCATCCGCACCGCGCAGCTCGCCCTGGAGTCCGCCGACCGCCTCTGGATCCCGGTCCACCGCAGCTGGCGCCTGAACGAGCGCCACTACGGCGCCCTCCAGGGCAAGGACAAGGCCCAGACGCTCGCCGAGTTCGGCGAGGAGCAGTTCATGCTGTGGCGCCGCTCCTACGACACCCCGCCGCCGGCGCTGGACCGTGACGCCGAGTACTCCCAGTTCTCCGACCCGCGCTACGCGACCCTCCCGCCGGAGCTGCGGCCGCAGACGGAGTGCCTCAAGGACGTCGTCGTCCGCATGCTCCCGTACTGGTTCGACGCGATCGTCCCCGACCTGCTGACCGGCCGCACGGTCCTGGTCGCCGCCCACGGCAACAGCCTGCGCGCCCTGGTCAAGCACCTGGACGGCATCTCCGACGCGGACATCGCGGGCCTCAACATCCCGACGGGCATCCCGCTGTCCTACGAGCTGGACGCCGACTTCAAGCCGGTGAACCCGGGCGGGACGTACCTGGACCCGGATGCGGCTGCGGCGGCTATCGAGGCGGTCAAGAACCAGGGGAAGAAGAAGTAAGCGGTACTTGATTCGAGCCCCTGCCTACGAGGTCCCGTAGGCAGGGGCTTCTCGCTGTGAGCTGGGGCCGCCTTCCCGGCGTCGGCCTCCCCGTTCCGATTGCACCGTGACCGTCGGTTGCCCTCAGGCCGGGCGGCGGTTCCCCTTCTTCTCTCGGGTTGCTGCCGGCGGGGCGGCAGGGCCGCGTCGTGTCCGCCGGTACTCCTCATATAGCCGGTCGCCCGGCCTCGCACCCGCCGATGGCCTCCCGTTGTCATCCACGGCCCCGCACGCCGGGCATGCGAGGTAGTGCTGAAGCATGCGCAGGTACGCGGCTCGCTCGGGCGCCTTCGGGCACTCGTGGTCCCTGTTCTCGTAGTGGTTGCACAGGGCGTGGAGGGATCGGGCGAGGCGTTGCGTGCGCGCGATCCGGGCGGACAGGCTGCGGCCGGGCTCCGCATTCAGCTCTCCGAACCGTTCGCGCAGGTCAGCACACGAATCAGCCCCAACTGACCCCAGCTTCCCAAGCTGAGAGCATTCATCCCACGGCGGTTGCCAGTTCCTCCACGCTGTGCGCCCTGGAGGTGCCGTAGAGGTCAGGAGCCATGAGCGATAAATCTTGGCACCGTCGTAGCCTGCCTACGCACGCGCGTTCCCGCGTCAACGTTCGAGCCATTCGGTATGTCCGCAACTGGTGCGACGGTCCCGGCAATCATGGCTTGTGCGAGTGCCGTGACGACCTCGGCGCGCTGCTCCTCGGTCAGGTTCGCATCGGCGACGAGACGCTCCGCGGCAAGGTATCGCGAGAACTCCAAAGGCTGACCGAAGTAGGCACGGAGGTGGCTGGTCGCAGTCTCCTGTGACCGTACGAACGTCCGGCTCACGTAGCCAGCCAGGGCAGCAGCCGTGTTCCAGCTGCTCGTTCCACGACCTGCGCCGGGTCGATCTCCAGCCCGGCGCGGCGTGAGAGCACGCGGCCCTGAAGAAGGCGAAGGCGGGGCCGGCTGTGTTCGTCTGCTCTGATGGCGGGAGGGCCATTGCGCATCTCGGCGCCCGCATCGAAGCACCGGCCGCGTGCCTGAGCGGGTGGGTTCAGAAGATCGGCGTCTGCGCTTCGATATCGGTGAGTCCTTCCTCCATGGTCAGCGACGGCAGCACGCGGACGCGGTTCCATTGAGGGAGGCGAGAATCGATCAGCAAGCGGTCGACGTTCTCGACCTTGTCGGACTGTACGACCACGACAATCGTGTGTTCACGGTTGACGAAGGGGCCGGCCACGATCTCGACGCCTGCCTTCTGGGCGAGGTTCGGGATATCAGGTGCGGTCTGCAGCATCAAGTCGCGCGTTGTCGCGTGAGAGGTCGGACAGACTTCCGGGGTGTGGGTCGCGATCAGAACGAAATGCATCTCAAGGTTCCCTTCCACTCGAGGGCCCTTGATCTCAAGCCTAAGCCGCCCCGAGGTGCTCCGCGACCGGCGATCCCGGCTCCGGCCGGTGGAGTGCGGGTCACGCCCAGAGGTTCCGTATCGCGGATCGGTGGCCCGACGAGACGGTAGGAGTCGCTCAGGCGTGCTTTTTCGACGACGCCGTCGCCGCACGCCTCGGTGTCAAGGGCAACCCCTGGATCGATCGCGTCTGGGCTGACGTCATCGAGGCAGCGCCCGACCTCGAGCGCTGAAGTCCGCCGCACCACATGTGAGACTCCGTAGCTCTCGCAAGCAGTTGCCTCTCAGTCGCCTCCTGCCCGCGCAGCCTCTGCCAGACTCGCTTCATGGGGCGCTGCGCTGGAGTGACGCGACAGGAACGAGCGTGCGGAAACCCAGCCGGATGAAACGGCTACTGCCAGCCGCACGGTGGTGGAGGCCGACGAAGCCGAAGCCCACGTGTCTCTACTCCTCCCAGCCAGCCCACCGGGATCCCCGACAACACCCAGGGGGAGAAGAAGTAAGCGCACAATCGTAAGCCCCCTGCCCGAGGGTTCTCCGCCGGCAGGGGGCTTGTTGTTGTGCTCGAGCAAGACGCCAACGCCGGTGTGACATGGAGTCGGGCCGTACATACGGAGTCGGGTCCTACGTGAGGAACCAGAGAGAAACTTCCTCGCCTGACGGCCGCAGCCTGCGTATGGTCCCGCTTTGGGGCCAGGTTACGAGTTGTGCCCTGACGATCTCCTGGCTGAGCTCAATGGTCGGGCGGACCAAGCGCGGACCACCCTGCTAATGAAGCGCTACAGGGCACAGAAGCGATAGGCACCGCCGAATAGGGAACCTCATGGCTCCGATATTCGGTGGCGGTCACTTCCCCACGTCGTCCACCATCCCCGCATGGTCTCGAACGAGCACGTCAGTGAACCAGCGGTCGCTCGGTGGACGCGGGCGAGCGTCTATCCCGACATGTGGGTGGATCCGGGCGACGACCCGCGCGAGACCGAGGTGGAGATCGTCGATGAACGTGGGGCGTTGCTGGAGAGCCTGCGGCACTACCGCCTCACCCTGGAGATGAAGTGCGCGGGGCTGGACGCGGAGCAGATGGCTCGGCGGTCCGCGCCGCCGTCCACCATGTCGTTGCTCGGGCTGGTGCGGCATCTGGCCGAGGAGGAGCGGCACTTCCGGCGGGTGATGGCCGGGGACGACGCGCCGAAGCTGTACCGGACCGAGGAGGACCGGGACGGTGACTTCAACGGTGCGGTCGCGGACCCGGTGGTCGTGGAGGAGGCGTGGCGGCAGTGGCGGACCGAGGTGGAGCTCAACGAGCGGTATCTGGCCGGTGTCACCGACCTCGCCACACGGAACGCCGGGTACTCCGACCTCGGGCCCGAGCCGGGTGGGCAGCTCCAGCTGCGTGACGTGCTGGTGGCGCAGATCGGCGAGTACGCGCGCCACTGCGGTCACGCCGACCTGCTGCGTGAGCTGATCGACGGACGGGTCGGGCAGTGATCGTCCGAGCGCGTCGGTGCCGGCCAAGTCCATTCGCAGCAGCGGTTGTTGAGGTCTTGTGTGTGCCGTCGGTCCAGCGAAAACGCGCCCGTACCCTCTGATAGGTTCCCACTTGCAACGTGCGACGGAACGGGGGAACGTTCGCGCCTTCTCCTGGCATGCCCGCACCCGACCTCGCAGGTTCAAGGGGGAAGACCCGAATGACCAAGCGTCTCCTGATTCCCGTGGTCATCGCCACATGCGCGATGCTCGGCACCAGCACCGCAACGGCCGCGGAAGGCACCGTCGCGGCCGGGACGGCCTCGGCGGCCACGGCTGCGGCCGGCTGCACGGCGGACTTCCCGATGGGGCACGCCATCACCAATGTGAAGATCCGCAACAAGCCGAAGATGAGCGCCACAGCCCTGCGCCTCTGGTACAAGAACACCAACGGCTGCATGTCCAGTGGAACCGTCAAGGGCGGCGTCTACAGCTCGTGCGGTGGAGACGACTCGCCGCACTGGCGCAAGGTGAAGTACCGCGGCACCACCGGGTACGTGCCCATGGACTGCATCTACTCGGGCGCCGCATAGAAGCGTCCCCGTCCTTACCTCCGACGTAATCGACGGGCCTTCGGCGTCCCGGCACGCTGGTTCTCATGACAGCCACCAGCGCCGCGGACGCCACCCGCGCCACCGTCCAGAAGTTTCTCGAACTCCGGCTCGCCGGCGACACCGAAGGGCTCACCGGGCTCTTCGCGGACAAGGTCGACTGGATGCTGGCCGAGAACCCCGTCGTTCCCTGGATCCGACCTCGGTCCACGGCCGCCGAATGTGCCGCTCAGGCCGACGACGTTGGCCGAGTACACCGTGCCGGAGGACGCCCGCGCGTCCATCGACACGATCCTGGTCGACGGTACCGACGCCGTTCTGATGGGGCACCTCTCCGGGACCGTCCGTGCGACCGGCAAGTCTTTCTCAGGGCCCTTCGCGCTGCGGCTCACCGTCGAGGGCGGGCGGATCACCCGGCATCATCTGTACGAGAACAGCGCGTCGATCGCCGCGGCGTGCACGCCCTGACGCCTATGTGTATTGATCACGAGCGCTGTCGCCCCCGCGCAGCGCCCGGGCGCACGCGCCGATGACCAGGGCGTTCACCAGCGCCCCGAGCACGACGGCGGCGACCAGCATCGAGCCGTGGTCCGGGAGTGCCAGCAGGACCAGGCTCACGGGGGCGGTCGCCAGGAGCGGGATC
>KE354142.1 GCA_000415505.1 Streptomyces afghaniensis 772 | reverse complement strand
CACCCCGAAGGGGGCCGCGCGCATGGCCAGGTCGTCGCTCCAGGCGTGCCGGTGCTGGGCGGAGATGGGGGCCGCCAGACCCCGGCGGAGGTTCTCCAGCGTGCCGCGTTCGCTGAAGCCGGCGCCTCGGAAGGGGCCCTCGTCGCGGTCGGCGATCCACTCGTGCCAGGCCGCTTCCACATGCGCGGGGGTGAGTGCCGAGCCGTGCCGGGCCAGGAGGAGGCCGGAGAAGATCGCGTACTCGGTGTCGTCCGTGCCGGCGGGGTTCTCGGCGACGTAGCCGGTGATGCGGCCCCACCGGGCCCGGATCTCGGAGGGCTTCATGTTCTCGGCCGGGGCTCCGAGCGCGTCACCGACGGCCAGGCCCAGCAGGGCGCCGCGTGCTCGTTCGCGGAGTTCGGTGGCGTCCCCGGGCGCCGGGACGGAGGGAATGCAGGCGATCGATGCCATACGGGATGTGTCCCACTCCGGTGACCGCCCCGAGCCTCGGGAGCCTCAGCATCACCCGGTCGACATCTGTGCATGATCGCCATCAAGTGAGCGGCAAAGGGTAAAACCGCAGGTTAGCGCAGCCTTTCCTTGCTGGCGGCGCCGGAATTCACGGCGTACTTTGTGTGTTGTAAAAATCTGGAACTCGTCCAGAGAAGCTTGGTTCGGTAAGGGGATCGGGGACTTTTCATGGCCATCATCGAGACCGAGGCGGCGCTGCACGAGGCGCACCGGGACAACCACACCCACCGGGACGTCAACGGCGGCTGGCTGCGTCCCGCGGTGTTCGGTGCAATGGACGGCCTCGTCTCCAACCTGGCCCTGATGACCGGTGTCGCGGGCGGCTCGGTCAGCCAGCACACCGTCGTCCTCACCGGACTCGCAGGCCTGGCCGCCGGTGCCTTCTCCATGGCCGCCGGCGAGTACACCTCCGTCGCCTCGCAGCGCGAGCTCGTCGAGGCCGAGCTGGACGTGGAGCGGCGCGAGCTGCGCAAGCACCCGAAGGACGAGGAGGCCGAGCTCGCCGCGCTCTACCGGGCGCGCGGGGTCGAGCCGCGGCTGGCCGACGAGGTCGCCCGGCAGTTGTCGAAGGACCCCGAGCAGGCGCTGGAGATCCATGCCCGGGAGGAGCTGGGCATCGACCCCGGCGATCTGCCCTCGCCCACGGTGGCCGCGGTGTCGAGCTTCGGCTCCTTCGCACTGGGCGCGCTGATCCCCGTACTGCCCTATCTGCTGGGTGCGAGCAGCCTCTGGCCGGCCGTGCTGCTGGCGCTGCTCGGGCTCTTCCTGTGCGGCGCCGTGGTGGCCAAGGTGACGGCACGGACCTGGTGGTACAGCGGGCTGCGGCAGCTGCTCCTGGGAGGCGCGGCGGCCGGTGTGACGTACGCCCTGGGCAGCTTGTTCGGGACGGCCGTAGGATAGCTCGGCTCGGACTTATGCGATGGGCCGCATAAGTAGCCGTTACTCGCTGGTTTCGAATACGCAATCACCGGGCATGAGCCGTAAGCGCTGCGGGCAATGAGGCCCGTGGACGCACTCAGCGGTGTGGGCGAAGACGCCTGTCCCGCTCTCGGGCCCGACGGGCATCGATCTCACCCGGTCGTTCCGTACAGGCCCCCCATAGCTTCCACCGCCGGTGCGGTACCCCCGCCGCGAGCCGCCGGTGTCCGCATGTTGGAACGGATTATCCCGGTTCCCGAGAACCGCTCCATCATGTAACCTGCACGAAATTTTGCGATCACGCGAGGGCCAACGTCGTCCCTCGGCACTTGCACATGCCACATGACGACGACGGGAGAGCCGATGCGTACGCCGCGCCAGCCGTCCCAGCATTCCGCGAATGGCCAGAACTGGTCCTTCATGGATGCTCGCCCTGCTGCGCAGGGTATGTACGACCCCCGCAACGAGCACGACGCCTGTGGCGTCGGCTTCGTCGCCACCCTTACCGGCGAGGCGTCCCACACCCTGGTCGAGCAGGCTCTGACCGTCCTGCGCAACCTCGAACACCGCGGTGCCACCGGCTCCGAGCCCGACTCCGGCGACGGCGCCGGCATCCTGTCGCAGGTCCCGGACGCCTTCTTCCGTGACGTGGCCGGATTCGAACTGCCCGCGGCCGGCGCCTACGCCGTCGGCACCGCCTTCCTGCCGGAGGACTCCGCCGCCGAGGCCGTCTCGCAGATCGAGACGATCGCGGCCGACGAGGGCCTGACCGTCCTCGGCTGGCGCGAGGTGCCGGTCGCTCCCCAGCTGCTGGGTGCCACCGCCCGGTCGACCATGCCGGTCTTCCGCCAGATCTTCGTCGGCGACGGCGTGTCGGAGGGCATCGCCCTCGACCGCAAGGCCTTCGTGCTGCGCAAGCGCGCCGAGCGCGAGGCCGGCGTGTACTTCCCGTCGCTGTCCGCGCGGACCATCGTCTACAAGGGCATGCTGACCACCGGCCAGCTGGAGCCCTTCTTTCCGGACCTGTCCGACCGCCGGTTCGCCTCCGCGATCGCGCTCGTGCACTCCCGGTTCTCGACGAACACGTTCCCGTCCTGGCCGCTGGCCCACCCCTACCGCTTCGTCGCGCACAACGGTGAGATCAACACCGTCAAGGGCAACCGCAACTGGATGGTGGCCCGCGAGTCGCAGCTCGTCTCGGACCTGTTCGGTTCCGACGACAAGGCCATAGAGCGGATCTTCCCGGTCTGCACGCCGGACGCCTCCGACTCCGCCTCCTTCGACGAGGTCCTGGAGCTGCTGCACCTGGGCGGCCGTTCGCTGCCGCACTCCGTGCTGATGATGATCCCGGAGGCGTGGGAGAACCACGACTCCATGGACCCGGCCCGGCGCGCCTTCTACCAGTTCCACTCCACGATGATGGAGCCCTGGGACGGCCCGGCCTGTGTCACCTTCACCGACGGCACCCAGGTCGGCGCCGTGCTCGACCGCAACGGCCTGCGTCCCGGCCGCTACTGGGTCACCGACGACGGCCTCGTCGTCCTCGGCTCCGAGGTCGGCGTCCTGGACATCGACCCGGCCAAGGTCGTCCGCAAGGGCCGCCTCCAGCCCGGCCGGATGTTCCTCGTCGACACCGCCGAGCACCGCATCATCGAGGACGACGAGATCAAGGCCGAGCTCGCCGCCGAGAAGCCGTACGCGGAGTGGATCGAGGCCGGTGAGATCGAGCTCTCCGACCTGCCCGAGCGCGAGCACATCGTGCACACGCACGCCTCGGTCACCCGCCGCCAGCAGACCTTCGGGTACACCGAGGAGGAGCTGCGCGTCATCCTCGCGCCGATGGCCAAGGCCGGTGCCGAGCCGATCGGCTCGATGGGCACCGACTCGCCGATCGCCGCGCTGTCGGACCGCCCGCGCCTGCTCTTCGACTACTTCACCCAGCTGTTCGCGCAGGTCACCAACCCGCCGCTGGACGCGATCCGCGAGGAACTGGTCACCTCCCTGCGCTCGTCGCTGGGCCCGCAGGGCAACCTGCTCGAGCCGAGCGCCGCCTCCTGCCGCAGCGTCCTGCTGCCCTTCCCGGTGATCGACAACGACGAGCTGGCCAAGCTCATCCACATCAACGCCGACGGCGACATGCCCGGCTTCAAGGCCGCGACGCTGTCCGGCCTGTACCGGGTGCACGGCGGCGGTGACGCGCTGGCCGCGCGGATCGACGAGATCTGCGCCGAGGCCGACGCCGCGATAGAGAACGGCGCCCGGCTGATCGTCCTGTCGGACCGCCACTCGGACGCCGAGCACGCGCCGATCCCGTCGCTGCTGCTCACCGCGGCCGTCCACCACCACCTCATCCGCACCAAGCAGCGCACCCAGGTGGGCCTGCTGGTCGAGGCCGGTGACGTCCGCGAGGTCCATCACGTCGCCCTGCTCATCGGCTACGGCGCCGCCGCCGTCAACCCCTACCTGGCGATGGAGTCCGTCGAGGACCTGGTCCGCGCCGGCACCTTCCTGCCCGGCGTCGAGCCCGAGAAGGCCATCCGCAACCTCATCTACGCCCTCGGCAAGGGCGTGCTGAAGGTCATGTCCAAGATGGGCATCTCGACCGTCGCCTCCTACCGCGGCGCCCAGGTCTTCGAGGCCGTCGGTCTCGACGAGACCTTCGTCGAGAAGTACTTCAACGGCACGGCCACCAAGATCGGCGGCGTCGGCATCGACGTCATCGCCAAGGAGGTCGCCGCCCGGCACGCCAAGGCCTACCCGGCCTCCGGCATCGCCCCGGCGCACCGCGCGCTGGACATAGGCGGCGAGTACCAGTGGCGCCGCGAGGGCGAGCCGCACCTGTTCGACCCGGAGACGGTCTTCCGCCTCCAGCACTCCACGCGCTCCGGCCGCTACGACATCTTCAAGAAGTACACCGAGCGCGTGAACGAGCAGTCCGAGCGGCTGATGACGCTCCGCGGGCTCTTCGGCTTCAAGTCCGACCGGAAGCCCATTCCGATCGACGAGGTCGAGCCGGTCTCCGAGATCGTCAAGCGGTTCTCGACGGGTGCCATGTCGTACGGCTCCATCTCGCAGGAGGCGCACGAGACCCTCGCCATCGCCATGAACCAGCTGGGCGGCAAGTCCAACACCGGTGAGGGCGGCGAGGACCCGGAGCGGCTGTACGACCCGGCCCGCCGGTCGTCCATCAAGCAGGTCGCCTCCGGCCGCTTCGGTGTGACCTCCGAGTACCTGGTCAACTCCGACGACATCCAGATCAAGATGGCCCAGGGCGCCAAGCCCGGTGAGGGCGGCCAGCTGCCCGGCCACAAGGTCTACCCGTGGGTCGCCAAGACGCGGCACTCGACGCCGGGCGTCGGCCTCATCTCGCCGCCCCCGCACCACGACATCTACTCCATCGAGGACCTGGCCCAGCTGATCCACGACCTGAAGAACGCGAACCCGCAGGCGCGGATTCACGTGAAGCTGGTCTCGGAGGTCGGCGTCGGCACGGTCGCCGCGGGTGTGTCGAAGGCGCACGCGGACGTCGTCCTCATCTCCGGCCACGACGGCGGTACGGGCGCCTCGCCGCTCACCTCGCTCAAGCACGCGGGCGGTCCCTGGGAGCTCGGCCTCGCCGAGACCCAGCAGACGCTGCTGCTCAACGGCCTGCGCGACCGCATCGTCGTGCAGACCGACGGCCAGCTGAAGACCGGCCGCGACGTGGTCATCGCCGCGCTGCTCGGCGCCGAGGAGTTCGGTTTCGCGACCGCGCCGCTCGTCGTCTCCGGCTGCGTCATGATGCGCGTCTGCCACCTGGACACCTGTCCGGTCGGCATCGCCACGCAGAACCCGGTGCTGCGCGAGCGGTACAACGGCAAGGCCGAGTACGTCGTGAACTTCTTCACGTACATCGCCGAAGAGGTCCGCGAGATCCTCGCCGAGCTGGGCTTCCGCTCCATCGAGGAGGCCGTCGGCCACGCCGAGGCCCTCGACGTCACCCGCGCGGTCGACCACTGGAAGGCGCAGGGCCTGGACCTGGAGCCGCTGTTCCACGTGCCCGAGCTGCCCGAGGGCGCGGTCCGCCACCAGCTGATCGCCCAGGACCACGGCCTGGAGAAGGCGCTCGACAACCAGCTGATCAAGCTGGCCGCGGACGCCCTGTCCGCCTCGGACGCCACCGAGGCCCAGCCGGTCCGCGCCCAGGTGCAGATCCGCAACATCAACCGCACGGTCGGCACCATGCTCGGCCACGAGGTGACGAAGAAGTTCGGTGGCGCGGGCCTGCCCGACGACACCATCGACATCACCTTCACCGGCTCCGCCGGCCAGTCGTTCGGCGCGTTCGTGCCGCGCGGTGTCACGCTGCGCCTGGAGGGCGACGCCAACGACTACGTCGGCAAGGGCCTCTCCGGCGGCCGGATCGTGGTCCGCCCGGACCGCGCGGCCGACCACCTCGCCGAGTACAGCGTCATCGCCGGCAACACCATCGGCTACGGCGCGACCGGCGGCGAGATGTTCCTGCGCGGCAAGGTCGGCGAGCGCTTCTGCGTCCGCAACTCCGGTGCGACGGTCGTCTCCGAGGGCGTGGGCGACCACGGCTGCGAGTACATGACCGGTGGTCACGCGGTGGTGCTCGGCGAGACGGGCCGCAACTTCGCGGCCGGTATGTCCGGCGGTATCGCGTACGTCATCGACCTGGACCCCGACAACGTCAACGTCGGCAACCTGGACGCGGTCGAGGCGCTGGACGACACCGACAAGCAGTGGCTGCACGACGTGGTCCGCCGCCACCAGGAGGAGACGGGCTCGACCGTCGCCGAGAGGCTCCTGGCCGAGTGGGACACCGCCGTCGAGCGCTTCAGCAGGATCATCCCCAGCACGTACAAGGCAGTGCTCGCCGCCAAGGACGCCGCCGAGCGAGCCGGTCTCTCCGAGACCGAGACCCACGAGAAGATGATGGAGGCGGCGATCAATGGCTGACCCGAAGGGCTTCCTGAACCACGGGCGCGAGGTCGCCAAGTCCCGCCCCGTCGAGGAGCGCGTCAAGGACTGGAACGAGGTCTACGTCCCCGGCTCCCTGCTGCCGATCATCAGCAAGCAGGCCAGCCGCTGCATGGACTGCGGCATCCCGTTCTGCCACAACGGCTGTCCGCTCGGGAACCTGATCCCCGAGTGGAACGACTATGCCTACCGCGAGGACTGGGCCGCCGCCTCGGAGCGCCTGCACGCGACGAACAACTTCCCGGAGTTCACGGGCCGTCTGTGCCCCGCTCCGTGTGAGTCGGCGTGTGTGCTGGGCATCAACCAGCCGCCGGTCACCATCAAGAACGTCGAGGTCTCGATCATCGACAAGGCGTGGGAGACCGGGGACGTCGCCCCGCAGATCCCGGAGCGCCTGTCCGGCAAGACCGTCGCCGTCATCGGCTCCGGCCCCGCGGGCCTGGCCGCCGCCCAGCAGCTGACCCGGGCCGGTCACACGGTCGCCGTCTACGAGCGCGCGGACCGCATCGGAGGCCTCCTCCGGTACGGCATCCCCGAGTTCAAGATGGAGAAGCGGCACATCAACCGCCGTATCGAGCAGATGCGCGCGGAGGGCACCCGCTTCCGCACGGGCATCGAGATCGGCCGGGACCTGAAGGCGACGGACCTGAAGAAGCGGTACGACGCGGTCGTCCTGGCCGTCGGTGCCACCACGGCCCGTGACCTGTCGGTGCCCGGCCGCGAGCTCAAGGGCATCTACCAGGCCATGGAGTACCTGCCGCTGGCCAACAAGGTGCAGGAGGGCGACTTCGTGGCGCCTCCGATCTCGGCCGAGGGCAAGCACGTCGTGGTCATCGGCGGCGGCGACACCGGCGCCGACTGTGTCGGTACGGCCCACCGCCAGGGCGCGGCCTCCGTCACGCAGCTGGAGATCATGCCCCGCCCGAACGACGACCGGCACCCGGTCAACCAGCCCTGGCCGACCTTCCCGATGCTCTACAAGGTCACCTCGGCCCACGAGGAGGGCGGCGAGCGCGTCTACTCGGTCTCGACGACGCACTTCGAGGGCGACGAGGACGGCAACGTGCAGTGGCTGCACCTCACCGAGGTGGAGTTCATCGACGGCCGGCTGACCCCGAAGCCGGGCACCGAGCGCAAGATCCCCGCCCAGCTGGTCACCCTCGCCATGGGCTTCACCGGCACCGACCGGGAGAACGGCTTGGTCGAGCAGTTCGGCCTGGAGCTCGACGAGCGCGGCAACATCGCCCGCGACGACGACTACCAGACCAACGTGCCGGGCGTGTTCGTCGCCGGTGACGCGGGCCGCGGCCAGTCGCTCATCGTGTGGGCGATCGCCGAGGGCCGCTCGGCGGCGCGCGGGGTGGACCGCCACCTCACGGGCGCCAGCGAGCTGCCGGCGCCGATCCGCCCGACGGACCGCGCGCTGATGGTCTGACGGACCACCGAGAAGACGTCCCGTACAAAGGCGTACGGAACACTGACGGCGCCTGCCCCACAGTCCCCGACCGGACGAACGGGCAGGCGCTGTCGCCTTTCCCCGCTACTTTCCGCCGGGCGCGACCCAGGTGACGATCACCGCGCCGGCGACGCACAGGACACCGGCCAGGGCGAGCCAGCGCGCGCACTCGACCAGCAGCCAGATGGTCTTGGTCCGCTTCTTCTCGTACCGCAGCAGCCGGCCCGCCTCCAGCAGGACCTCCTCACCGGGCCGTCCGTGCACGGCCAGAACGCCCAGCCAGGAAGCGGCGATCAGGGCGAGGAACCCGGCGATCAGCAGCCCGGTCACCCACCAGCGGGGCGTGTCCGCCAGCTTGCTCAGATCCTCCTGGCCCTTCAGCACGAACACCGCCGCGAGCAGGCCCGTGAGCGTCGCGAGGAAGTTGCGGTACCCCTCGGCCTGGTGCAGCGCCGCCTGCAACTGCCGCTCCGGGGAGGCCATCTCGCGGCAGCGGCGGTCCGCGTCGCGGAGCTGCTGCGGCGTGGGTGTGAAGGTCATGGCGTCGCCCCGGACTGCCCGGGCGAGGGCGGCGCCGCGATGGTCAGCAGGGCGCCGCACCCCCGCGGCTCGCTCGCGGGGCGGTTCATGTGCAGGGTGCGGCACTGGCACAGGGTGTGGAACGGCGCGGGCCCCGGCTCCTCGCGCCGGTTGAAGAAGCCGCCCTTGGCGACCGGGGGCTGCCCGAAGACCCACGTCCTCGTCATCGGGCAGGTGCAGACCGGGCAGGTCCCGGAGGCTTCGTACTGGGCGTCGTCGCCGGTCCTGCGCACGACCCACCGGAAGGTGAGGACGGAGGTGTGGACGGCGTCGGGGTCGTACTCGATCGGGGGCGTCACTCGGCGGTGCCTTCCAGGTGCGGGGCTTCGGTGGGGAGTTCGAGGGAGAAGAGGGCCGCGTACCGGGCCAGCCGCTCGCGCACCTGGCTCTCGGGCAGATCCGTCTCCTCCGCGCAGAGGGTGATGTGGTCCTCGGAGACGGCGCCGGCCAGGGCGGGCGCCCGGCCGGTGAGCTGCTCCGTGAGGATGATCAGGTCCTGCCAGTCGGGGACGCGGTCGGCCACCGCGCCCTCGGGCCTGCCGACGGTGACGTCCAGGCCGAGGCAGGCGAAGGGGGCGTAGCGGTCGTACGTCTTGGCGAGGCTCCAGTCGAAGCGGCCGGCGGTGCGGACGAGTTCGAGGGGGCCGAGGGCGCAGGACTCGTCGTCGGCGCAGAGGAGGCCCGGGCTGAAGGCGGCGAGGTCGTACAGGTCCGGTTCGCGGTCCCGTACGGCCGCGAACCCGGGGGTGTCGGGAGCGCAGGGGGGCGCGGGCCGCCGAGCGGGACGAACCGGGTGAGGTGCTCGATGGAGGCGGCGAGGGTGCGGCGCGTGCTGTACGCGTGGTGCAGCAGTCGCCTGAGCCGGAGGGCCGGCACGAATCCGTTCGACGGGTGCCGCACGAGCGCACTGACGTCCTGGTTGGTCGCTTGCAGGTCCAGGACTGCGGGATCCGGCTGAGTGACGGAGACGGGCAGTATCTGGTCCTGGCCTGTCAGCCGTTGCACGATGTCGCCGATGGGGCGCCGCTCCGTGGCGCTGAGCTGGACGAGGACCGGGGGTGTCACGCCCTGCTCGTCCAGATGGCTGCCGGACGCCCCGATCGTGTGTCCACGGGTGAGGGGGTGGTCCCAGACCTCCAGTTGCCGCACGGTCTCGTCGATGCGGTCCTCGAAGCCCGGGGCGAGCAGGCCCGCCGTACTCAAGCGCCGCAGGACCTTGTCGACCTCGTCGAGGTCGATGTCCGACCGGGGCGACAGGCTCGGGGTGCGAGAGGCTCTGCGCGTGATGACCCTGATGAACTCCCAGGGCGTGACTCCGGTGCCACGGCGACGGATCGCAGAGAGCACTTCGGCCGCCAGGGAGGAGGGGATCCAGTCGGCCACCTCGGCGGGCGGCTCGTCGGCGCGCATCCCGGTCACCGGCGTGAGGGCGTTCAGACGTGAGGCCACTTCCCGGGGCGGAGTCTGCAACTCCGCGGCGAGCAGGAGCAGGTCGGCGATGCGGAGATCGTCGCCACGCCATCTGGCCACCTCCAGGCGGCCACCGACCGAGCGAACGAACAGGGAACGTTCCATCGCATCGAGCGGACCGTGCTCGATGGCGGCAGGCGAGGGGGCTTCTCGCAGCGAGAAGCCGAGCGGCTCGAACCGCCGGACACGAGCCGCCAGGTCGCTGACCGGCACTCCCGGTTCGCCCCGGACGAGAAGATCGACGACCCCCAGCTCACCGGGCCACACATGCAGTTCCTCGTCCAGTTCCTTGCTCACCAGTAGCGCGGCGTCACCGCGAGTGGGGACCTCGGCGGCCAGGTCGGCGTCCAGAACGGGCGGAGGCGGCAACTCGGGCTGCCAGGCCCGGAGTTCCTCCAGGAGAGAGACCGCGTCCCCGAGGGTCAGGCGGTGCCGTACGGCGATCAGGAGGAGCGGGGCGTACCGGGCCGGCTCGTTCCAGGCCCCCGAGGCCAGCATGGAACGCCACATCCCGGACAGCTCCACCAGTTCCGCCGTGGGCCGGGCGGTCCGAAGTCCGCGGATGTCCGCCGCGGCGGGAACCTCCATACCCAGGATCGCGTAGCGGCGGAGGGCCTTCAGGGGCTCAGCCGACGGCGTGTGCGTCAGGTATGCGGCCCGCAGCACCGTCTCCCATCCGCGCGGGGTGTTGGCGTCCTTCGGGAAGAGGACCGCGTCCATCGCGGTCGGAGGGGGGTAGCCGGGCGGCAGGAACGCCTTTCCCTCCTGGTGGAGAGCGAGCCGTGCCTTCTGCCACTGTCTGGCGAGGGCGCTCTGGTACTCGCCGAGCAGCCCACGCCAGGGGCCTCGGCTGTTCCCGGCGCCCTCGTCCATGGGCAGGCACCCAGCGGTCGCGAGAGGCACCGTACGCGGCAGGGTCTCATGGGGGAGCGCTCCCGGGGGAAAGATGATGGCCATGGTGTCGTCGGGCAGCGAGTCGAGCACGGTCAGGGCGAGCCGGGGCGACTTCGCCGCGAGCTCCCACAGCCACGACAGGAGGACCTCCCGCCACCGCGCGGCGGCCCTCGGCGCGGCCTCCAGCAGCTCGGACGTCACCGCCTCACGGCCGTAGGAGATCAGGCTGTTGCGGTCCACACTGGGTTCCGGCCGATGCCGCTCCCGCAGATTGACGATGTGGCCGTAAGACTCCGGCGCGTCCTTGATGACCACTCCGTCCAGCAGCCACCCGCCTTGCCCCTGCACCAGCCAGATGTCGCGGGCGCCTTGGACGGCGTCTCCGAACCAGGGCTTGGGGGTGGGAGGCGTGAGCGCCCCGGGCTCCCAGCGCCGGTGCCGTACGACCGTCCGGTTGTCGTCCTTGGTGAGCTCCCGTGCCTCCACCTCGAAGTCCGCCACCCACAGGAAGGACTCGAGCGTGTCCACCAACGAGGGCGGGACGGCGGAGTCCTCGCCCAGATAGAGCCGCACCCGCGTCCCGCCGTCCAGCGCCACATGCGGATCCTGGCCGATCCGCAGCAGCCCCGAGCCCGACTGGATGTCGGCGCGCAGCGGCTCCAGTTGGAGCGTGCGGCCGTAGTGGTCCACCGGGCTCGTCCAGACGACGACTTCCTCGGCCAGCATGAAGTAGCTGAACACGCCGATGCCGAAACGGGAGTTGAGGGGCATCTCGCCGAGCTCGGCGCGGCGCCAGTTGCGGCGTTCCTGGACGAACTCGGGGTCCTGCTCGTACCGCTTGCCGGCGCGGGCGAACATCGAGGTCAGCTTGGCGCGGTTCATGCCGGAACCGTTGTCCGTGCACTCGATGTACGGCCTGCCGTCGGCGTCCCAGCCCTGCGTGAACGTGATGCTCGGCTGCCAGTCGGGCCCGGGCCGCCCCTGCGCCGCGCCGTACTGCCGGCGCATGTCACGGTAGCGGCAGGCGTCCAGGGCGTTCTGGTACAGCTCGCGCACCGCCAGCATCGGATCGCCGTAGAGCTGGGTGCCCATCAGCAGGGGCCGGATCTCGTCCTCGGCCAGCCGGAAGCGTTCCAGCGGCTGCTTGTACCGCTCGGCCACGGGGACGAGCTGGTCGGTGGTGACGCGCTCGGGGAATCCGCGCAGCAGGGCCGGCGGGGTCGTACGGGCCTTCTGGCACTCCTGGTGCAGCAGGCTCACCGTCGCGTTCGTCCGCGCGGCGAGCTCCTCGACGGCCACGTGCAGCGCCGGATGGGGGCAGGCGAACCGGACGGTGAGTTCGTAGGGGCCGTCGTCCTGTTCGCCCAGGAGCGTCACGTCGTAGCCGAAGTCGGCGGACAGGGCGGCCACCACATCGTCCGGGTCCAGGGGTTCATGGGCGCCGAGGTGGTCGACGAGGACGCTCGACATCCGGCGCGGGTCGGCGGCCTGGAGGCCGGCCGTCCACAGCAGACGGGCGAGGTCCGAGGCGCGCCACTGGTTCCCGGGCACCGGCGGGTAGGTGCTCCAGTCGTCACCGCCGCGCGCGTCGTTGATGCGCGGGCTGGTACTCGGATGGACCGTCAGATGGCCGAGGACCTGGCGCACCTGGCCGTCGATGGTGAGCCTGGTCGCCTCTCTGACCGGTGCTCCCGTGGGGGCGGCGGCCGCGTCCAGGATCGCGCTCACCAGCAGGTCGAGGATCGTGTCCACGGCCGAGTAGTCGCCCGTGCGTTCCCACAGCAGGTCCCAGTCGGTGATGAAGCGGTGCCGCAGCCAGTGGTCGGCGGCCGCCGTCTGCTCCTTCAGGCCGCGGCGGCGCAGCGTCGCGACGGTGCGCCGGACCTGGGAGTGCGCGCGGGCCACGTCGTGGGCGGCGTCCCGGACCAGGCGGTCGTGGCCTTCGAGGGCGTCGTCCGCGGCGCTCTTGACGTCCATGCCCTCGGGCATCGTCCGGCGCAGCTCCTCCAGCGCGATCGCGACGACGCCCTCCTGCACGACGGGCGCGGCGAGCAGCGCCGCCGTCTCAGCGGGCGAGAGCAGGTCGCGGCCCTCCAGACGGGCCCGCTTGACCAGCGTTTCCATCCGGTCGACCACCCGGACCGGATAGGTGGGGTCGGTCCACGGGTCGTCGCGGTGCGCGCCCTCGGTGGAGAGCGAGTCCACGATGTGCTCGACCAGCTCGCCGAGCCGCTTCTTGACCCGCTCGTGCACAGCCGGGGTGCCCGACGTGCAGTGCCACAGGGACGACTGCTCGATCATGGTCGTCCACCGGTACGCCTCCTGCGCGCCCTCGCACAGCACGGGGCCGGGGCCGTCCGCGTTGAGGCCGTGCGGGAAGTACCGGTCGACGGTGGGCGGCATGACGCCCGCGTCGGACGCGTTCCGGCGCACCGTCGTGCGGGTGTAGCGGACGAGGTCGGCGAAGGTGGTCGGCTGGGTCGTCGGCGCGAGCGCCTTGGCGAGCGCCCGGCCGAACCAACTGCCTTCCTGGGGGTCGGCGTAGGAGCGCTCGCCCCGGCTGCAGCTGTACAGCCAGTACACGTCCTCGGTGGCCGAGAGCACGGTCTTCCTGCTCTGCTCGGCCAGGGGCGTGGGCTCCTCGGTGCGGCAGATGTCCAGGCAGACGACCGTCGTCACGCCGGCGGGCAGCCCGTCGAGCAGTCCCTCGGGGTCGGCGGCTATGAGCGTGCGGTCGAGGAGCGACCGGCCACCGGCCGGGTCCATGCGGCCCGGCTGTACGTCGGCGGGCAGGAGATGGTCCCGCTTGCCGACGGTCGTACCGTGACAGGACACGTAGAGGAACGCCGTGTCGCCGGGGGAGCACTCGTCGAAGAACTCCTGGAGGGCCCCGAGCAGTTCGAAGCCGCCCGGGTCGTGCAGCGGCCGTACCCCGTAGTGCGACTGGCGCAGCGCACGGCTCACCAGTTCGACGTCCTCGACGGCGCTCTCCAGGGCGGGGAAACGCCGGGCCAGGTGCTCGTCCCGCTCCAGCGCGGGGGTCCGCCCCACCCCGACGACCAACGCCCGCCGTCTGCCCGCTCCAGGGGTCTCAGCCTGTCCCGGTTGCACACGTCCCCCTCATGCAATTCACGAGTAGGACATCATCGCAGAGCACGGGGGCCGGGGTGCCGTACTCTCAGGACCCGTCCCGGTGATCGGCAGCCGGTGACCGGAGGGGGGGAGGCCCGGATGGCCGCGATCAGTCTCAGCAAGGTGGAGGAGACCGCGCCCGCGCTGGTCAGCCTGTACAAGAGCGCCGGGGTGTCGCTGCGCAAGCACGGCCTCGACGGGCTGCGGGCCGCGGTCTACCTCGTGGTCGACCACTCGGGCTCGATGAGGCCGTACTACAAGGACGGCAGTGTGCAGGCGCTGGCCGACCGGGTGCTCGGGCTGTCGGCGCACCTCGACGACGACGGCACCGTGCCGGTGGTGTTCTTCTCCACCGACGTCGACGCCGAGACCGATATCGCCCTGGCCGGCCACCAGGGGCGGATCGACCGGATCGTGGCCGGGCTCGGGCACATGGGCAAGACCAGCTACCACCTGGCGATGGACGCCGTCATCGACCACTACCTCGACAGCGGGGCGACCGAACCCGCCCTGGTGATCTTCCAGACCGACGGCGGGCCCATCAACAAGCTCGCCGCGGAGCGGTACCTGTGCAAGGCGGCGAGGCTGCCGCTGTTCTGGCAGTTCATCGGCTTCGGTGACCCGGGCAGCAAGCAGTTCGACTTCCTGCGCAAGCTCGACGAGCTGGCCGTGCCGGGCAAGCGGGTCGTGGACAACGCAGGGTTCTTCCACGCGGGTGAGGACCCGCGGAGCGTCTCGGACGCCGAACTGTACGACCGGCTGGTGGGCGAGTTCCCGAAGTGGCTCGTGGCCGCCAGGGCACAGGGGATCGTGCGGGATCCCGGCAGCCGCTGAGCCGCCTGCTCGCTCCCCTGGCCCAACCGAACCGCCCCTTGGCCCAACCGCCCATACGCCCCGTTTGCGCCGCCGCGCTGCCGTGCCACGCTGGGAAGGATCCCACGGGGAGGCGACGACGTATGGGCGACGACGGCGCACGACGGGTGTACAGGACGGCTTCCGCTCGCCGGAGCCCTCCGGCCGGCAAGGGCGAGAAGCTCGCCGACTGGGCGGACGGGCGGCTCGGGCTCTACGGGCTGGCCAGGGCCAACATGCGCAAGGTCTTCCCGGACCACTGGTCCTTCATGCTGGGCGAGGTCACCCTCTACAGCTTCATCGTCCTGATCCTCACCGGCGTCTACCTCACCCTGTTCTTCGAGCCGAGCATGCAGGAGGTCGTCTACCAGGGGTCCTACACGGAGCTCAACGGCGTGCTCATGTCCAGGGCGTTCGAGTCCACCCTGGACATCAGCTTCGACGTGCGCGGCGGGCTGCTGATGCGGCAGATCCACCACTGGGCGGCGCTGGTCTTCATCACCGGCATGATGGTGCACATGATGCGGGTGTTCTTCACGGGCGCCTTCCGCAAGCCGCGCGAGCTCAACTGGGTGTTCGGCTGGACCCTGCTGATGCTGGGCATCATCACCGGCCTGACCGGCTACTCCCTCCCCGACGACCTGCTGTCCGGCACCGGCCTGCGCTTCGCGCACGGCGCGATCCTGTCGATCCCGATCGTCGGGACGTACGTGGCGTTCTTCCTCTTCGGCGGGGAGTTCCCGGGCGACGACATCATCTCGCGCCTCTTCCCGGTCCATGTGCTGCTGCTGCCCGGGATCATGCTGGGCCTGGTGACCGTCCATCTGATCCTGGTCTTCTACCACAAGCACACCCAGTTCCCGGGACCCGGACGCAAGGAGCGGTCGGTCGTCGGGATGCCCTTCCTGCCGGTCTACATGGCCAAGGCGGGCGGCTTCTTCTTCCTCGTCTTCGGTGTCCTGACCGTCATGGGCGCGATCGCCCAGATCAACCCCGTGTGGGCTTTCGGCCCCTACCGCCCCGACCTCGTCACCACCGGCGCCCAGCCCGACTGGTACCTCGGGTTCTCGGAGGGGCTGATCCGGGTGATGCCGGGATGGGAGATCAACCTGTGGGGGCACACGCTGGTGCTCGGCGTGTTCATCCCCTTCGCGCTCTTCCCGCTGGTCATGCTCGCCATCGCCGCCTATCCCTTCATCGAGGCGTGGATCACCGGTGACAGACGCGAGCACCACATCCTGGACCGGCCGCGCAACGCGCCCGTGCGCACCGGCCTGGGCGTGGCCTGGCTGACCCTCTACGCGGTGCTGCTGATCGGCGGCGGCAACGACATCGTGGCCACGCATCTGCATCTGTCCATCAACGTGATCACCTGGTTCGTGCGGATCGGTGTCTTCGTGCTGCCGGTCGTCGCCTTCATCGTCACGAAGAAGATCTGCATGGGCCTCCAGCGCCGCGACCGAGCCAAGGTGCTGCACGGCAGGGAGACCGGCACCATCAAACGGCTGCCGAACGGCGAGTACACCGAGGTGCACGAGCCCCTGTCGCAGGCCGAGCTGTTCACCCTCACCCAGCACGAGCAGCGTCCGCCGTACGAGATCGGGCCCCTGGTCGACGCGGGGGGCGTCCGCCGCAAGGTCAAGCGGTCCGAGCGGCTGCGCGCCCGGCTCGCGAAGGCGATGTTCGGGCCGGACGCGCGGATCGAGAAGCCGACCGTGGAGGAGTACCGGGAGATCACCAGCGGCGATCACCAGCCGCACTGACGACCAGGGCCCGGCACGCGTGGGGATCGCCCCAGGCGGTGCGCAGGGCCCGGGCCTTGGTCAGCCACAGCGACAGGCCGTACTCCGCCGTGTAGCCGATCGCGCCGTGCAGTTGCAGCGCGGTGCGTGCGGTGCTGTACGCCGCCTCGCACGCGGCGGCCTTGGCGGCGGCGACCTCGGCCGGCCGCATGGTGAGGGCTGCTCCGAAGACCAGCGGGTGGGCGAACTCCAGGGCGATCTTCGCGTCGGCCAGCCGGTGCCTGACCGCCTGGAACGAGCCGATGGGCACCCCGAACTGGCAGCGCCGCTTCACGTGGGCGACGGTCCGGTCGAGGAGTGCCAGGCCCACGCCCAGGGCCTGCGCGGCGGTGGCGAGGCGGGCCCAGGCGAGGGCCTGTTCCGTGAGCGGCCCGGCGAGGAGGAGTTCGCCGCCGGGGGTGAGGGGCGTGAGGCGGCGGGCCGGGTCGAGGGACGGGCGGACGGGGCCGTGGCCGGGGGAGAGGCGGATGCCGTCGGAGGAGCAGGCGAGACGGAGACCGGCGGCGTCGCCGTCGAGGGCGTACGACCTCCCGACCCCTACCGTCGCGAGCGTCCCGCCCGACGCCAGCGGCGGCAGCAGTCGCTTGGCCGTGCCCGGGTCCGCACCGCTGAGGATCACCGCCGCCGTGACCGTCTCGACCAGCGGCCCCGGTACCGCGTGGCGGCCCAGCTCCACGAACGCGACGGCCAGCTCCACCGGTCGCGGCCCCAGGCCGCCGTCGTAGGTCTCCGGAACGGCCAGCGCGAACACGCCCGCCTGTGCGACACGGGACCACAGCGCCCGCCCGCTCGTGTGGTCGCCCCGGCTCCAGTCCCGTACCACCGCCGGTGTGTCCGCCGCCGTGAGCAGGGCGTCCAGCGAGGCGGCGAAGGCGCGCTGCTCGGCGTCGAGGAGGAAACGCATCAGCGGCGGCCCTTCGGCAGTCCGAGCAGGCGCTCGGCGATGATGTCGCGCTGGATCTCGTTCGTCCCCGCGTAGACGGGACCGGCCAGGGAGAAGACGTAGCGCTCGGCCCAGTCCGTGTCGGCCAGCTCGCCCTCCTCGCCGAGAAGGTCGAGGGCCGTCTCGTGCAGCGCGATGTCGTACTCCGACCAGAAGACCTTGTTCAGGCTGGACTCCGGGCCGATCGACTCGCCGTCCAGGAAGCGGGAGGCGGCGGCGTAGGTGAACAGCTGGTAGGCGCGGGCGCCGATCAGGGCGTCGGCCACGCGGTCCCGGGTGCTCTCCGGGCTGCCCTGTGCCCGCCAGAGCCGGTGGAGCCGGTCGGCGGCGGCGAGGAAGCGGCCGGGGGAGCGCAGCATCAGACCGCGTTCGTTGCCCGCCGTCGACATCGCGATCCGCCAACCCTGGCCGGGCTCGCCGATCACGTCCTCGTCGGGCACGAACACCTCGTCCAGGAACAGCTCTGCGAAGGCCGGCTTTCCGTCGAGGCGGGCGATGGGGCGGACGGTCACGCCGGGGGCGCGCAGGTCGAACATCAGGTACGCAAGGCCCTGGTGGGGCTTCGGCGCGTCCGGGTCGCTGCGGAACAGGCCGAAGGCGCGGTCCGCGAAGGCGGCCCGGGACGACCAGGTCTTCTGTCCGGTCAGCAGCCAGCCGCCTTCGGTGCGCACGGCTTTCGAGCGCAGGGACGCCAGGTCCGAGCCCGCCTCCGGCTCCGACCAGGCCTGGGCCCAGATCACCTCACCGGTGGCCATGGAGGGCAGCACCCGGGCTCGCTGCTCCCGCGTGCCGTGCTCGAAGAGCGTCGGGGCGAGCAGATGAATGCCGTTCTGGCCGACTCTCCCGGGCGCGCCCGCCGCGTAGTACTCCTCCTCGAACAGCAGCCACTGGACCAGCGTGGCGTCCCGGCCGCCGAACTCCCCCGGCCAGTTCACCACCGACCAGCCGTCCGCGGCCAGCTCCGCCTCCCAGGCGCGGTGAGCGGCGAAGCCGTCCGCGGTCTCCAGGGAGGGGAGCGGCTCGGACGGCACGTGCGCGTGCAGCCAGGCGCGGGCCTCGGCGCGGAACGCCTCGTCGGCGGGGGAGTGGGTGAGGTCCACGACCGGCGTCCTCCTTCCCTCACCGACGGGCTTCCCTAACAAGTGTTTGGTAGGTTAGCGTGCTGCCATGACAAACGTCGAGGCGCCGACGAGGGTTCCCGGACACGGGCTGCTCGACGGGCGCACGGCCGTCATCACCGCGGCGGCGGGCGCGGGGATCGGCGGGGCGACCGCACGTCGTTTCCTGGAGGAAGGCGCCCGCGTGCTGATCAGCGACGCGCACCCGCGGCGGCTGAAGGAGTACGAGGCGGAGCTGACCCGGGAGTTCGAGGGCGCGGTGGCGTCCGCCGTGTGCGATGTCACCGACGAGTCGCAGGTGCGCGCGCTGTTCGACACCGCCGTCCAGGAGCACGGCCGGCTCGACGTGGTCGTCAACAACGCGGGCCTCGGCGGGACCGCGCCGCTCGTCGACATGACCGACGAACAGTGGTCGACGGTCCTCGACGTGACCTTGAACGGCACCTTCAGGTGCACCCGGGCCGCCCTGCGCCGGATGCGGGACACCGGCGGCGTGATCGTCAACAACGCCTCCGTCGTCGGCTGGCGCGCCCAGGCCGGACAGGCGCACTACGCGGCCGCGAAAGCGGGCGTGATGGCGCTGACCCGGTGCGCCGCCATGGAGGCCGCCGAGTACGGAGTGCGGGTCAACGCGGTGTCGCCGAGCCTCGCCATGCATCCCCACCTCGCGAAGGTGACGACCCCCGAACTGCTGGAGGAACTGACGGCCCGCGAGGCCTTCGGGCGCTGCGCCGAGCCCTGGGAGGTGGCCAACGTGATCGTGTTCCTGGCGTCGGACTACTCCTCGTACATGACGGGCGAGGTCGTCTCCGTCAGCAGCCAGCACCCCTAGGGCACCCCTAGGACAATGGACAGCGTGCCGACCAAGAAGAAGCCCCAGGTGACCGCCGAACCCCCCGCCGCCCCGGACCGCCGCAGCGAACTCCTCGGCACCGCCGCCGAGGTCTTCGCCGAGCAGGGCTACAACGCCACCACCGTCCGCAAGATCGCGGACCACGCGGGGATGCTCGCGGGCAGCCTCTACTACCACTTCGACTCCAAGGAGTCGATGCTGGAGGAGATCCTGCGCACCTTCCTCGACGAGCTCTGGGACGGCTACGACGCCGTCCTGGGTGCCGGACTCGGGCCCCGCGAGACACTTCAGGCCCTGGTCACCGAGTCGTTCCGGGAGATCGACCGGCATCGCGCGGCCGTCGCGATCTACCAGAAGGAGAGCAAGCAGCTCGTGGCGCAGGAGCGGTTCGCGTTCCTCGCCGAGTCGCAGCGCAGATTCGAGAAGGCGTGGCTGTCCACCCTGGAGCGCGGCGTCGCCGAACGGGCCTTCCGGGCCGACCTCGACGTCCGGCTCACCTACCGGTTCGTGCGCGACACGGTGTGGGTGGCCGCGTCCTGGTACCGCCCGGGCGGCCAGCACAGCCCGGACGAGATCGCCCGGCAGTACCTGTCGATGGTGCTGGACGGGATCGCCGTACGCGAATAGCCCTTATCTGTGAGGGAGTTGCCATGGCCGAGGCCTACATCGTCGAAGCGGTCCGCACGCCCGTCGGGCGGCGCGGGGGAGGACTGAGCGGGGTCCACCCGGCTGACCTCGGCGCCCACGTGCTCAAGGAGCTGATGACCCGCTGCGGCGTCGACCCGGCCGCCGTGGAGGACGTCGTCCTCGGCTGTCTGGACGCCGTGGGGCCCCAGGCCGGGGACATCGCGCGGACCTGCTGGCTGGCGGCCGGGCTGCCCGAGGAGGTGCCGGGCGTGACCGTCGACCGGCAGTGCGGTTCCTCGCAGCAGGCCGTGCACTTCGCGGCGCAGGGCGTGCTGTCCGGCACCCAGGACCTGGTCGTCGCCGGCGGCGTGCAGAACATGTCGATGATCCCCATCGCCTTCGCCACCCGGCAGGCCGCCGAGCCGCTGGGGCTGACCGAGGGCCCGTTCGCGGGCAGTGCGGGCTGGCGGGCACGGTACGGGGACAGGCCCGTCAACCAGTTCGCGGGCGCCGAGATGATCGCCGCGAAGTGGGGGATCGGCAGGCGGGACCAGGAGGAGTTCGCCCTGCGGTCCCATCAGCGGGCGGTGCGGGCGATCGACGAGGGCCGCTTCGACCGCGAGACCGTGCCGTACGGGGGCGTCTCCGCCGACGAGGGCCCGCGCCGGGACACCTCCCTGGAGAAGATGGCCGGACTGGGGCCGGTCATCGACGGCGGCACGATCACCGCCGCCTGCTCCTCGCAGGTCTCCGACGGGGCGGCGGCGATGCTGCTGGCCTCCGAGCGGGCCGTGCGCGAACACGGGCTCACCCCCCGCGCGCGGGTGCACCATCTCTCGGTGCGCGGCGAGGACCCGATCCGCATGCTCACCGCGCCGATCCCGGCCACCGCCCACGCCCTGAAGAAGACCGGCATGACCATCGGCGACATCGACCTCGTCGAGATCAACGAGGCCTTCGCCCCGGTCGTCCTGGCCTGGCTGAAGGAGACCGGCGCGGACCCGGAGAAGGTCAACGTAAACGGCGGTGCCATCGCCCTGGGCCACCCGCTCGGCGCGACCGGCGTGAAGCTGATGACGACCCTGCTGCACGAACTGGAGCGCACCGGCGGCCGGTTCGGCCTGCAGACCATGTGCGAGGGCGGCGGCCAGGCCAATGTGACGATCATCGAGAGGCTGTGAGGCGCCGCCGGGTGTCCTCGGCCTCCTTCATGATCCGCTCCACCAGCTCCGCGCACGAGGGCAGGTCGTCGATCACCCCGGCGACCTGCCCGGACGCCATCACCCCGAGATCCGTACGGCCGTCCACCATGGACGCCTTGAGCAGCATCGGTGTGTTCGCGGCGAGCAGGACCTGGCTCCAGGTCAGGTCCTTGCCGTGCCTGAGGGCGAGACCGTCGCGGACCATGCGACGCCAGGTGAGGCCGGAGAGCCGCCGGAAGCGGGACGCCCTGCGCGTCGCGTGGAACAGGGCCCGCACCCGGCCCGAGTTCTCCAGCGCGTCCACCAGCTCCGTCCGGAGCATGCGGTGTGGAAGTCCGTCCACCGCCCTGGTGACCGTCACGTCCCGCACCGTCGCCTCCAGGTACCGCGCCTTCACCGCCTCCGGCACCGTCGAGTCCGAGGTGAGCAGGAACCGCGTGCCCATGGCGACGCCCGCCGCGCCATAGGCCAGCGCCGCGACCAGTCCCCGCCCGTCGAAGAACCCGCCCGCCGCCACGACCGGTATGTCCACGGCGTCGACCACCTGCGGCAGCAGCACCGTCGTGGCCACCTCGCCGGTGTGCCCGCCGCCCTCCGTGCCCTGCACGAGGACCGCGTCCGCGCCCCACCCGGCGACCTTCTCGGCGTGCCGGCGCGCCCCGACGGTCGGTATGACGACCACTCCGGCCTCCTTGAGCTCGCCGATCAGCTCCCGGGAGGGGGCCAGGGCGAAGGAGGCGACCCGGACGCCCTCCTCGATCAGGATCCGCACCCGGTCGCCGGCGTCCGCCGCATCGGCACGCAGGTTCACCCCGAACGGCGCGTCGGTACGCGCCCGGACCTCCCGGACGGCCGCCCGCAGCCGGTCGGGCGTCATCGTCGCGGAGGCCAGGATGCCCAGAGCGCCCGCGTTCGCCGTGGCGGAGACCAGGCGCGGCCCCGCCACCCAGCCCATCCCGGTCTGCACGATGGGGTGGCGGACGCCGGTCAGCCGGGTCAGCGCCGTCTCCATCACGCGGCGACCTCCCTGGTCCGCGTGCCGGCCGGGTCGACGACCTCGCGGATCAGCCGGAGCTCCCCGGCGGTCGGCTCGCGGGTCGGCGGCACCTCGTCGGGGACGGTCAGCTCGAAACCCGTCGCCTCCCTGACCTGCTCCACCGTGACACCCGGATGCAGCGAGGCCAGCCGCATCGAGCGGTCGGGGGTGGCGAAGTCGAAGACGCCCAGGTCGGAGACGACCCGCGGGATGCGGTGGTGACGCGCCCCGGCCGCGCGGTCGTACCCCACTCCGCAGACCATGTCGACCCGCTCGACGAAGACCCGCCGGGAGTGCCGCGGGATCCAGTAACTGGTCGGATGGTTGAGGGTGTTGACCGGTGCGCCGCGCACACCGAGCAACTGCCGCCGCGGCCGCTCCCAGTCGCCGATGCAGGAGATGTTCTGGTTGCCGAACCGGTCGATCTGGCTCGCGCCCATCATCACGTGCCGCCGGCCCCCGGTGACCAGGGCCAGATGCTGCCGGTACGGCAGCCAGCCCTCCGTCGTCCCGTCCGGGCGGACCAGCAGCGCCTCACCGTCGGTCAGCAGCAGGTCCGGCGCGAAGGTGAGCCGGGCGAGCCGGGCGCCGACGGAGGGGATCAGCCCCATGGGACTCGCGAGCACCTCACCGTCGCCCCGCCAGGCCTCGGCGCACGCGATCACGCAGTACTCGGCACGGGTGACGCCCGTCATGTCCCCTCCCTGACGGCCGACCGGTACGCCTGCTCGTCCCCGGCGAGGAACCGGGCGGCGAACTCCGGCCAAGGTGTCGTCGCGTACGTCTTCTGGAAGGCCTCGTCCCGGCCGTAGTCGGGCGCGCAGGACGTGAAGTGCGCCCCGTTCGGCGCCTCCACGACGCCTGTCACCGTGTGCCGCTTGACCAGGAGGCTCTGCGGCGGTGCCGCCTTCGTCAACTCGGCCGTGTCGACGATCCGTTCGCAGCTGACGTACGCCGTGTCCGCCGCCTCGCAGAACAGGTCGTCGAAGTACGGGTCCGGGCCCAGGTACTGCCCGTTGCCCAGCCGGTCGGCGCGGTTCATGTGCACCAGGGCCGCGTCGAGGCGCAGGGCGGGCATCGCCACGAAGGTCTCCCCGTCCTCGTACGGTGAAGTGACCGTCCGCAGGCCGGGGTTGACCCGCATCACGTCCGAGCCGAGGCCGGCCCGCACGGGCAGGAACGGCAGCCGGTTCGCCGCCGCGCGCAGGCCCCACATGAACATCGCCTCGTCGATCTCCGTCAGCGCGAACGCGCCGCGCTCGCGGGCCGCGCGGTAGTGCGGCTCCAGGGGGATCGAGTCCAGGGTGACGAAGGCCGTGACCAGCCTCCGGATCCGCCCGGCGGCGGCCAGCATGCCGACGTCCGGGCCGCCGTACGAGACGATCGTGAGATCGGTGATCCGGGACCGGAGCAGTGCTCTCACCAGGGCCATCGGCTTGCGGCGCGAGCCCCAGCCGCCGATGCCCAGGGTCATGCCGCTGTGCAGACGGGAGACGACCTCATCGACGGTCATCGTCTTGTCACTCACCTACCTGCCCTCCTTCCCGAAGCCTGCCCGCACCCGGGCGCCCACCCCGCTGAGCCCCGCCTCGAAGGTGAAGCCCTGCTCGAAGCGGTAGCTGCGGCGCACGTCGACCGGGTCGATGCCGTTGAGGGCGGCCTTGGCCAGGCGCAGCAGCCGCCCGTCCTTCGCGGCGATCTCGCGGGCCAGCTCCAGGGCGGCCGCCCGCAGTTCCTCGCGCGGCACCACCCGCCACACCGAGCCGTGCGCGTGCAGTTCCGCCGCGCTCGCCGTACGCGCCGTGTAGTACAGCGCCCGCATCAGGTGCTGGGGGACCAGCCGGGCCAGGTGCGTGGCCGCGCCCAGCGCTCCGCGGTCCAGCTCGGGCAGCCCGAACACCGCGTCCTCGCTCGCCACGATCGCGTCCGCGTTCCCCACCAGGCCGATGCCGCCGCCCAGGCAGAAGCCCTGCACGGCCGCGACGACCGGCACCTCGCACTCGTACACCGCCGCGAAGGCCTCCGCGCAACCGCTGTTCGCGCCGAGCAGCGTCCCGTGCCCGTCGTCCGCCTGGATCTCCTTGATGTCCACGCCCGCGTTGAACCCCCGCCCCTCGGCCGTCAGCACCACGCACCGCACCTGCGGGTCGCGCCCGGCCGCGCGCACCGCGTCGGCCAGGGCGAACCAGCCGGCCACCGGCAGGGCGTTCACCGGCGGGAAGTCGACGGTGACGACGGCTACGCCCTTTTCCCCGCGCGAGGTGGAGACACCCATGGCCGCATCAGCTACCTTTCCACCAAACGTTTGTTAGGTGGAAGGTAGCAGCGAATGGAGCTGGACGGGAAGGTCGCCGTCGTCACGGGCGGGACCCGGGGCGTCGGAGCCGGCATCGCGCGTGCCTTCGTACGGGCGGGCGCCGAGGTCGTGGTGTGCGCCCGACGCCCGCCGGAAGTCCCGGTGCCGGGAACGGAGTTCGTGCCGCTGGACGTCCGGGACGCCGAGGCCGTCCGGCGCCTGTGCGGCGAGCTGCCGCGGCTGGACGTACTCGTCAACAACGCGGGCGGCAGCCCCCACCGCCCGCTCGCCCACGCCGACGCCGACCGGCACGCGCGCGTGGTGGAGCTCAACCTCGTGGCTCCGCTGACCGTGTCCCTCGCCGCGTACGAGCACCTGCGGCGGGCCCGGGGCTCGATCGTCATGATCGGCAGCGTCAGCGGAGGCCGCCCTTCCCCGGGCACCGCCGCCTACGGCGCCGCCAAGGCGGGCCTGGAGAGCCTCGCCCGCTCGATGGCCGTGGAGTGGGCCCCCGACATCCGGGTCAACACGCTCGTCGTCGGCATGGTCCGCACCGAACTGTCCCACCTCCACTACGGCGACCAGGACGGCGTCGCCGCCGTCGCCCGCACCGTCCCGCTCGGCCGTCTCGCCGAGCCGTCCGACGTCGGCCGGGCCGCGGTCTTCCTCGCCTCGGACGCCGCCGCCTACATCAGCGGGGCGAGCCTGCTCGTCCACGGGGGCGGGGAGCGCCCCGCGTTCCTGGACGCCTCGACGGCGAACGTTCCCGGACGCCCCGACCGCGGACAAGGAGACCTGAGATGAAAGGAGAGCTGGGATGAGCGGGATCTGTGACGGGCGGGTCGTCGTCGTCACCGGCGCGGGCCGGGGCCTCGGCCGCGCCCACGCTCTCGCGTTCGCCGCCGAGGGCGCGCGGCTCGTCGTCAACGACCTCGGCGTCGGCCTCGACGGCACACCCGGAGCCGACGGGATGCCCGGACCCGACAGCCCGGCCGCCCGAGTCGCCGAGGAGATCCGCGCGGCGGGCGGCGAAGCGGTACCGCACGGCGGCGACATCGCCACGACCCAGGGCGCGGCCTCCCTCGTCCGGACCGCCCTGGAGACGTACGGCCGGCTCGACACCCTCGTCAACAACGCGGGCTTCCTGCGCGACCGGATGCTGGTCAACCTCGACGAGGACGACTTCGACGCCGTCGTACGCGTCCACCTCAAGGGCCACTTCCTCCCCCTGCGGCACGCCGCCGCGCACTGGCGCTCCGAGGCCAAGGCGGGCCGCCCGCCCGAGGCCCGGATCGTCAACACCAGCAGCGGAGCCGGCCTGCTGGGTTCGGTGGGACAGGGCAACTACAGCGCCGCGAAGGCCGGGATCGTGGCCCTGACCCTGGTCGCGGCGGCCGAACTGCGCCGCTACGGCGTCCAGGTCAACGCGATCGCCCCCGCCGCCCGGACCCGTATGACGGAGCGGACTTTCGCCGAAACGATGGCGGCGCCCGACTCGGGCTTCGACGCGATGGCCCCGGAGAACGTCTCCCCCCTGGTCGTCTGGCTCGGCTCGGCCGCGAGCGCGGGGGTCACGGGCCGGGTCTTCGAGGCGGAGGGCGGCCGGATCACGGTGATGGAGGGCTGGCGCCCGGGCCCGAGCGCGGACAAGGGGGAACGGTGGGCTCCGGCGGAGGCGGGGGAGGCGGCCCGGAAGCTCCTGGCGGAGGCGGGCGAGCCGGGGGGCGTGTACGGGGCGTAGGAAGACCGGCGAACGATCCTTCCCCCACCCCCGCGCGCACATCTACGTGTCGCACTCCAGCACGCTCCGGCACAACGCACACCGCGCCCGCACCCGCCCCCGCACCGGCACCCTGATCCGCTGATGGCAGGTCGGACAGGGAAACGACACCCGCAGCCGCCCGCCCCCGTCGGGAGTGAACGAGTACCGCACATCCGGCTGCGGCGGCCCGGCCGGCGCATGCCGCCGGTCGCGCGCCGTACCGCCGTCCGCCCCGCCCACCCCGC
>KE354141.1 GCA_000415505.1 Streptomyces afghaniensis 772 | reverse complement strand
GCGAGTGCAGCTCGGGCAGCGACTCCTCCAGAGCGCCCCCGCCGACCCGCCCGCGTGAGGAGGCGAACGCGGGCCAGCGCAGCCCGTCGGCCGTCTCGCCGCCGAGCAGTACGTCGAGTCCGCCGCCCAGCGGATCGGCGTCCACGAGGAGTGTGCGCAGCCCCTCGCGCGCGGAGGTGACGGCGAGGGCGCACGCGAGCGTGGACGCTCCGGCCCCGCCCCGGCCGCCGATCACGCCCACGGTGAGGGCGGGCCGGCCGACGCCCTCGGCCACGTCGGCGATGCGGTCGACGAGCCACTGCTCGCCGTCGGGCAGCATCAGGACGTGCTCGGCGCCGATCTCGACGGCCCGGCGCCACACCCCGGAGTCGTCCTGGTCCCGGCCGACGAGGACGACTCCTCTTCTGCGCGCGGCCCCGCGCACCCGCCGCGCGGCGTCGTCGCCCACGAGGACGAGCGGCGCGGTCTCCCAGCCGCCTCTGCGGTCGGGCACCCCGTGGTGCACCTCAGGTGTGGCGCCCGCCGCCGCGCACAGGCGCAGCAGGTCGTCGAGGAGTTCGGTGTCCTCGGTGACGATCAGCGGTCCGCCCTGCCGCCCTCCGGCGGCCGGCGGCGGATCGTGTGTGACGGCTCCGGCCACGGTCTCCATCCCCCTTCGCTGCATGACTCGCACGGCCCCTTCGGCCCCGCGATTCCCCATCGTGGGAAGAGCCGGCAAGGCGGCCTCCCTTTGAACGGCCGACACAAACCGGCCATACGCCCCCGGCAATCGGAGCCGGGCCATGAACCCGCCGCGAGTGGGGTGCGCTGGAATCACGGTGCAGCGATCCCGGAAATCGTGTGGATCTTGGTGGATAACTGTGGACGCCTCGGCGGTTGTGAATATCGCCGTCACCCATACCGGTGACGTCCGCAGGCCCTCCGTGCGACTTCCACAGAGCAGTCCGACGGCTACTCACCGTGACAGATCATGGGCATGCCAACAGGCGCCTCGAGGCGACAGCGGAGCGGCACTCCGGCCGCGTGAAGGAGAAGAAAACCCACCCGGACATGCGACGACCCCCGCCGGGGGGAGAGCGGGGGTCGTCCCCACGGCCGACTCGGGGGGGAGGAGTCGGGCCGGGTTAGCACGGTCGCGAACGATCCGTGACTTCCATGGTGTACCCGAGAGCCCTCTCAGGCAAACCCACACGCCCCACCTTACGCCGAATGGGCTGCCCCTATGCTCAAGGGCGTGGAAAACCACTCGTCGCCCCGCACAGCGGCCTTCTTTGACCTGGACAAGACGGTCATTGCGAAGTCGAGCACGCTCACGTTCAGCAAGTCGTTCTACCAAGGCGGTCTGATCAACCGCAGGGCCGTCTTGCGAACTGCATATGCCCAGTTCGTCTTCCTGGCCGGCGGCGCCGACCACGACCAGATGGAGCGCATGCGCGCGTACCTGTCCGCGCTCTGCCGCGGCTGGAACGTGCAGCAGGTCAAGGAGATCGTCGCCGAGACGCTGCACGATCTGATCGACCCGATCATCTACGACGAGGCCGCCTCCCTCATCGAGGAGCACCACACGGCCGGCCGCGACGTCGTGATCGTGTCCACGTCGGGCGCGGAGGTGGTCGAGCCGATCGGCGAGCTGCTCGGCGCGGACCGGGTGGTGGCGACCCGCATGGTCGTGGGCGACGACGGCTGCTTCACCGGCGAGGTGGAGTACTACGCCTACGGCCCGACCAAGGCCGAGGCCATCAGGGAGCTGGCCGCGTCCGAGGGGTACGACCTCAGCCGCTGCTACGCCTACAGCGACTCGGCGACCGACGTGCCGATGCTGGAGGCCGTCGGGCGCCCCCATGCCGTGAACCCGGACCGGGCGCTGCGCCGCGAGGCCCTCGCGCGCGGGTGGCCCATTCTGGACTTCCACCGGCCGGTCCGGCTCAAGCAGCGCATCCCCGGGTTCTCCGTACCGCCGCGTCCGGCGCTCGTCGCGGTCGCCGCGATAGGCGCCGCGGCGGCCACCGCCGGCCTCGTCTGGTACGCGAACCGGCGCCGCGCGCCCGTCGCTTGACCCGGAACGACCCGAAGTCCTATTTGAACCCAAAAGTAAAGAAGTGCAGCCTGGACTTCCGCTTATCCCGGGGCAGGAGTACAAAGGAGTCAACGGCCCGCGAGACCAAGGACATCCGAGAGGATCACCTTAATTACGCATTTGGCCCCACGGACCGAGCATGAACACCGGGCACCCACGCGACGTCGACCCGTCGATTACGGGCCAGCCGCACCAGGGACGGGCAAAGTTCCCGACCTGATGGGCATATATCGAGGACGCTTGGTACCCCGATGCTCATGCCAGCGGCGGTACGAGTTCTCGTACCGCCGCATCTCTTTGCCGGCCCGGTTTCACGCCGCTCCGCGCTGCAACGCCTCGCACACCGCCGTCGACTCGCGCGCCCCCAGTTCGACCGCCCTGCCGCAGTGGGCGATCCAGGCGGCCATGCCCTCCGGGGTACCGGAGACGTACCCGTCGAGAGCTTCCAGGTAGGCCTCACGGCCCAGCTCGGCATGGCCCACCTCGGCCGCGCAGACCGATTTCGGATCCAGGCCGCTGCCGATCAGGACGATGCGTTCGGCCGTGCGCGCGACCAGGCCGTTGTGGGACGTGAAAGGGCGCAGCGCGAGGAGCTCGCCGTGCACGACGGCGGCCGTCACCAGCGCCGGCGCGGAGCCGCCCGCGATGATCAGCCCGGCCAGCCCCTCCAGCCGGCCATGCGCCTCGGCCGCGCTCGGCAGCGGCAGCCCGACGAGCGGCTCGTCGACCGGCTCGCCCTCCTGCCGGGGCCGTCCCACCTGGTCGGCCTTGTCGGCCGCCGCCACCAGGTGCAGCCGGGCCAGCACCCGCAGCGGCGACTGCCGCCAGATGGACAGCAGCTGGCCCGCCTCGGCGGTGAGCCGAAGAGCGGCACCCACGGTGCGCGCCTCGTCGTCGCCGCTGAAGTCCGTACGCCGGCGGACCTCCTCCAGGGCCCAGTCCGCTCCGGCCAGCGCCGCCGAGCCACGGGCACCGCGCAGGGCCGCCTCGGAGGTGATCGCGTTGCTGCGCCGCCGCATGATGCGGTGCCCGTAGACCCGGTCCACGGACTTGCGCACGGACTCCACGGAATCGGCAACCCCGGGCAGCGCCCCCAGGGCCGCGAGAGGGTCGGCGGTCGCGCCTGCTGTACTCATGAGTACGACCCTACGCACCCCGAGGGCCCGCCCCACGGCGGAGTGGCCATCTTCACTCGGGGCCGCTACCTCGCTGCCGGAGCCCCGGGCACGCCCTTCGGGGCGGGGGCGGGCCGGCCAGCGAGGAACGACGCCCAGCCCTGCTTCGGCGCCTCGCCGACCTTCAGCGTGCGCAGCTTCTCCAGCGCCGTCGGGTCCTGGGCGTCCAGCCAGTCCACGAGCTGCCGGAACGAGACGCAGCGCACCTCCTCCTTGGTGCACACCGTCTCGATGACCTCCTCGACGGCCCGCATGTAGGTGCCGCCGTTCCAGGACTCGAAGTGGTTGCCGATGATCAGAGGCGCGCGGTTGCCGTTGTAGGCCCGGTAGAAGCCCTTGAGCAGGCCGTCGCGCATCTGGTCGCCCCAGAAATCGTGCATGGCGCGCTTGCCCTGGGTGGTGGTGCCCGACTGGTTGATCATGAAGTTGTAGTCCATGCTCAGCTGCTCGTAGGAGTGCCCGGGGAACGGCACGAGCTGCATGGACACGTCCCACAGGCCGTGCTTCTTCTTCGGCCAGACCTGGTCGTTGACGCCGCTGGTGTCATAGCGGAAGCCCAGGTCGCGGGCCGCCTTCACGAAGTTCCGCTGGCCCTCCAGGCAGGGTGTGCGGGCGCCGATGAGCTCCTTGTCGTAGTCGAAGGGCAGCGGGGGCGCTCCCTTCAGGCCGGCGTTGGTCTTCCAGGTCTTCACGAACTGCTTGGCCTGGGCGATCTCGTCCTTCCAGTCCTGCACGGACCACTCGCCGACCCCGCCGCCGCTGCCGCAGAAGTGGCCGTTGAAGTGGGTGCCGATCTCGTTGCCCTCCAGCCACGCCAGCCGCAGCTGCTTCACGGTGGCGGCGATGCCGCGGCGGTCGTTGAAGCCGATGTCGGAGCGCCCCGGGGAGTGCTGCGGCGGCCGGTACCGGTCGCGTTTCTCGTCCGGCAGCAGGTACACGCCGCTCAGGAAGTAGGTCATGGTCGCGTTGTTCTCCTTGGCGACCTTGCGGAAGTGCGAGAACAGCTTCTGGCTGTCCTCGCCCGCGCCGTCCCAGGAGAAGACGACGAACTGCGGGGGCTTCTGGCCGGGCCGCAGCCGCTCGGGCCTGGGCAGGTGGGGCTGGGCGCCGGTGTAGGCGGTGGAACCGTCCCCGATCAGCCGGATCGCGCTCTTCGGAGCCGGAGCCGGCTTCGCCTTCCGCGGAGCAGGGGTCTCGTGCGGCGATGTACCGGTCCCGCAACCGGCGAGCGATACGGCGCAGACCGCGACGATCACGGAGCCCGCGGCGATCCTGTGGCTGGCGGCCATGTTCCGCCCACCTTCTTCCTTCTCTCGGGTGCGGACAGCGCCGCCAAATTCGCACGAGACCGAGAAGGAATTAGTACGACAAGCCGATCAGATAGCCACTTCACCCTTCAGAGTGATTTATTCGCCCATTTGCCCGTAAAGTCTATGCTCGTCCTTTACTCTGCATTACGATCCGTTTACCGAGCGTTGATTCATCCCGCCGATTTACACCGTGACCACGGCCGCGACCGGCCCCCGCCCCGAGCGGGCAGCCCGTCGCTCGACCGCGCAGCCCCGGAGGAGACGGGAAACACATGTCAGCCTGCGTCCCCACCCGCGCCGACGATCCGAGCCGGACCGAGCGCACCCATCCACCCCACAGCCCGCCGTCCCATGGCCCCCGCCGTTTCCGGATCGCGGGTGCCGACGTGTCGGCCTCGATCGCGGTCTTCCTGATCGCTCTGCCCCTTTCCCTGGGCATCGCCCTCGCCACCGGCGCACCGCTCCAGGCCGGCCTCGTCGCCGCCGCCGTGGGCGGGCTCGTCGCCGGACGGCTCGGCGGCTCCCCGCTCCAGGTGAGCGGACCGGCCGCCGGACTCACCGTCGTCACCGCCGATCTCATCCAGCGCTACGGCTGGCGGACGACCTGCGCCATCACCGTCCTGGCCGGTCTCGCCCAACTGGGCCTCGGCTGCCTGCGCGTGGCCCGTGGCGCCCTCGCCGTCAGCCCCGCCATCGTGCACGGCATGCTCGCCGGGATCGGCGTCACCATCGCCGTCGCCCAGCTGCACATCGTGCTCGGCGGCACACCGCAGAGTTCTGTCCCGGACAACCTCCGCGCCCTGCCCGCCCAGTTGGCGGACATGCGCCTGGCGTCCGTGTCGGTGAGCGCGCTGACCCTGGCGCTGCTCATGCTCTGGCCGAGACTGCCCGGCCGGGCCGGACGCCTGCTGCGCAAGGTCCCGGCCGCGCTCGTCGCCGTCGCCGGAGCCAGCGTCGCCGCCGCCCTCGCCGGGCTCCGCCTGCCCAAGGTCGACCTGCCGTCCTGGAGCAACCACGCCCTGGCCGGACTGCCCGAGGGCCCCGTGCTCGGCATCGTCGCCGCGGTGCTCACCACCACGCTGGTGTGCAGCGTGCAGTCACTGCTCGGCGCGGTCGCCGTGGACAAGCTGGTGGCCGGCCGCCCGGGCCTGTCCGCCCGCGTCCGGCGCTCCGACCTCGACCGCGAACTGCTCGGGCAGGGCGCCGCGAACATCGTCTCCGGCTCGCTCGGCGGACTGCCCATCGCGGGTGTGGCCGTGCGGACTTCGGCGAATGTGCACGCGGGCGCGGTGAGCCGGAACTCCACGATGCTGCACGGCGTTCTCGTAGTGATCGCCGCGCTGCTGATGGTCCCGATCCTGGAGCTCATCCCGCTCGCCTCGCTCGCCGCCCTGGTGATGGCCGTCGGCATCCAGATGGTGTCCCTGCACCACATCCGCACGGTGACGCGCCACCGAGAAGTGTGGGTGTACGCCGTCACGACCCTCGGCGTCGTGTCCCTCGGCGTCCTGGAGGGCGTCGCGCTGGGCATCGCCATGGCCGTCGGCGTCGCCCTGCACCGCCTCACCCGCACCCGCATCACGCACGAAGAGACGGAAGGAGTCCATCACGTACACGTCCGAGGGCAGTTGACGTTCCTCGCGGTGCCACGGCTCAGCCGGGCCCTGCATCTCGTACCCCACGGTGCCGACACCGTCGTCGAGCTGGACGGGTCGTTCATGGACCACGCGGCGTACGAGACGTTGCAGGACTGGCAGAAGACGCACACCGCGCAGGGCGGCACCGTCGAGATCACCGGCCGGCACCCCGGCACCCGCATCTCCGAGCCCCAGGCCTTCACCGGCTGCCGTTGCCGGCCCTGGACGCCCTGGCGCAACCACCAGTGCGACCGTCCCCAGTACGCTCCCCCTTCCCGGAACGACCCGGCCGGGTCGGACCGCACCGCCCCGGCGCCGAAGGGCACCGGCGGAGCCAGTGGACACGAACTGGCGCGTGGCATCAGCGCGTTCCAGCGCAACACCGCGCCCCTGGTGCGCAACGAGCTGGCCCGGCTGGCGCGTGAGGGGCAGCGGCCGTCACAGCTCTTCCTGACCTGCGCCGACTCGCGGCTGGTCACATCGATGATCACCTCCAGTGGCCCCGGCGACCTGTTCGTCGTGCGCAACGTGGGCAACCTCGTCCCACGCCCGGGCGAGGAGAGCGGCGACGACTCGGTGGCGGCCGCGATCGAGTACGCCGTGGACGTGCTTCAGGTGCGGTCCATCACGGTGTGCGGGCATTCGGGCTGCGGCGCCATGCAGGCGCTGCTCAACTCCGAGCCCGGCGGCGCCCGGACGCCGCTGAAGCGGTGGCTGGCGGCACGGGCTGCCGAGCCTGGAGCGCATGGCCGACGACAGCGGGCCGTGGGGCAGGCTGGCCGGGCGGGCTCCCGAGGACGCGGTCGAGCAGCTCTGCCTGACCAACGTGGTCCAGCAGCTGGAGCACCTGCGCGCCCACGACTCGGTAGCACGGGCCCTCGCCAAGGGCTCCCTGGAGCTGCACGGAATGTACTTCCACGTGGGCGAGGCCGAGGCCTATCTGCTCACCGAGACGGACAGCGGCAGCGTCTTCGACCGCGTACGCGAGGCGGACCTGACGGCCTGAGCCCGGCTCGCGCACGGGTGTGCGGCCCGGACAGCGCCGGTGACCCCGACAGCCCCGGTGGCCCGGACGGCTCCGACGGCCCGACGGCCTCCGGTCCGCACACCCCCGCCTCCGACACCCCCGCCACCCGCACGCCACACCCCCGCCCCCTGCGTGACGCGCGTTACACAGGCTGAACTTTCCCTGGTCGGCGTCCGTGGGTACGGATGACGCCGCCCGCCGACACCGCCGCCCGACAGGTCTAAACCAATCGGCGGTCGGCCCTTGTCATCGCACCCCCGGGTCTGATGAGCTGTGGCCTGGGACACAACGGACACCCTGGGAAAGGCAGATGCCGTGAGCAACGAAAGCCTGGCCAACCTGCTCAAGGAAGAGCGCAGGTTCGCACCCCCCGCCGACCTGGCCGCCAACGCCAACGTCACCGCGGAGGCGTATGAACAGGCCAAGGCTGACAGGCTCGGCTTCTGGGCCGAGCAGGCCCGTCGGCTGACCTGGGCCAAGGAGCCCACCGAGACCCTCGACTGGTCGAACCCGCCGTTCGCCAAGTGGTTCAAGGACGGCGAGCTCAACGTCGCCTACAACTGCGTCGACCGGCATGTGGAGGCCGGGCACGGCGACCGTGTCGCGATCCACTTCGAGGGCGAGCCCGGCGACAGCCGCGCCCTCACCTATGCCGAGCTCAAGGACGAGGTCTCCAAGGCCGCCAACGCCCTGCTGGAACTGGGAGTTCAGGCCGGCGACCGGGTCGCCGTCTACATGCCGATGATCCCCGAGACGGCGATCGCGATGCTGGCCTGCGCCCGCATCGGCGCCGCGCACTCCGTCGTCTTCGGCGGTTTCTCCTCGGACGCGCTCGCCACCCGCATCCAGGACGCCGACGCGCGCGTGGTCATCACCTCCGACGGCGGTTACCGGCGCGGCAAGCCGTCCGCGCTGAAGCCGGCCGTGGACGAGGCCGTCGAGAAGGCGGGCAACGTGGAGCACGTCCTGGTCGTGCGCCGCACGGGCCAGGAAGTCGCCTTCACCGAGGGCCGCGACGTGTGGTGGCACGACCTCGTCGGGCGGCAGAGCGCCGAGCACACCCCGCAGCCGTTCAACGCCGAGCACCCGCTGTTCATCCTCTACACCTCGGGCACCACGGGTAAGCCGAAGGGCATCCTGCACACCTCCGGCGGCTACCTCACCCAGACCGCCTACACCCACCACGCCGTCTTCGACCTCAAGCCGGAGACGGACGTCTACTGGTGCACCGCCGACGTCGGCTGGGTCACCGGCCACTCGTACATCGTCTACGGCCCGCTCGCCAACGGCGCGACGCAGGTCATGTACGAGGGCACGCCCGACACCCCGCACCAGGGCCGCTTCTGGGAGATCGTGCAGAAGTACGGCGTGACGATCCTCTACACCGCGCCGACCGCGATCCGTACGTTCATGAAGTGGGGCGACGACATCCCCGCCAAGTTCGACCTGTCGAGTCTGCGCGTGCTGGGCTCGGTGGGCGAGCCGATCAACCCCGAGGCGTGGATCTGGTACCGCAAGAACATCGGCGGCGACCGCACCCCGGTCGTGGACACCTGGTGGCAGACCGAGACCGGCTCGATGATGATCACCCCGCTGCCGGGTGTGACGGCGGCCAAGCCCGGGTCCGCGCAGACGCCGCTGCCCGGCATCTCCGCGACGGTCGTCGACGACGAGGCGAACGAGGTGCCCAACGGCGGTGGCGGCTACCTGGTGCTGACCGAGCCGTGGCCGTCGATGCTGCGCACCATCTGGGGCGACGACCAGCGGTTCATCGACACGTACTGGTCGCGCTTCGAGGGCAAGTACTTCGCCGGTGACGGTGCCAAGAAGGACGACGACGGCGACATCTGGCTGCTCGGCCGGGTCGACGACGTCATGCTCGTCTCCGGGCACAACATCTCCACCACGGAGGTCGAGTCCGCGCTCGTCTCGCACCCCTCGGTCGCCGAGGCGGCCGTGGTCGGCGCGGCGGACGAGACGACCGGGCAGGCGATCGTCGCGTTCGTGATCCTGCGCGGCACGGCCTCCGAGACCGAGACCCTGGTCGCCGAGCTGCGCGCCCATGTCGGCAACGCGCTGGGCCCGATCGCCAAGCCCAAGCGGATCCTGCCGGTGGCCGAGCTGCCCAAGACCCGCTCCGGCAAGATCATGCGCCGTCTGCTGCGGGACGTTGCCGAGAACCGCCAGCTCGGTGACGTCACCACGCTGACCGACTCCACCGTCATGGACCTGATCCAGGCCAAGCTGCCGGCCGCGCCCAGCGAGGACTGATCACGGCACAGGCATAACGCAGTGCGCGAAGGGGCACCCGGCGGTCGGTACGCCGGGTGCCCCTCGGCACTCCCGGTGTCGAGCACCGAGGTGCCTCGGCACCCCCGGTGATGATCGCCGGATGCGCCCGGCCATATGTTTACCTAGACTAAGAAAAACAACTGCTTCATGGTGCGCCGGGAAGTCTGGTCGGCATGCGTTCAGCCCTGCCCACCGACCGGAGGTCTCCCCCGTGACCGCGCCCCGCCCCGACACCCCCCGCAAGGTCCTCGGCCGGCTTTCCCTCCCCGAGCGGACCTACGTCGCGGACGCACTGCGCACCGAGACCGTCGGTGGTGTGCTGCTGCTGGCCGCCGCGGTCACCGCGCTGCTCTGGGCGAACATCCCCGCGCTGCACGACAGCTACGAGAGCGTCTCCCACTTCCACTTCGGCCCCGCCGCCCTCGGCCTGGACCTGTCGGTCGCGCACTGGGCCGCCGACGGGCTGCTGGCGGTCTTCTTCTTCGTCGCCGGGATCGAGCTCAAGCGCGAGCTCGTCGCCGGTGATCTGCGCGACCCCAAGGCCGCCGCGCTGCCGGTCGTCGCCGCGCTGTGCGGGATGGCCGTGCCGGCGCTCGTCTACGTCCTCACCAACGTCACCGGCGGCGGCTCACTGGCCGGCTGGGCCGTGCCGACCGCCACGGACATCGCCTTCGCGCTCGCCGTACTGGCGGTCATCGGCACGTCCCTGCCGAGCGCGTTGCGGGCGTTCCTGCTCACGCTCGCCGTCGTCGACGACCTCTTCGCGATCCTGATCATCGCGGTGTTCTTCACCGACAGCCTGAACTTCGCCGCGCTCGGCGGCGCCGTCGCGGGCCTGGCCGTCTTCTGGCTGCTGCTGCGGGGCGGCGTACGCGGCTGGTACGTGTACGTGCCGCTCGCGCTCGTCGTCTGGGCGCTGATGTACAACAGCGGCGTCCACGCCACCATCGCCGGCGTCGCCATGGGCCTGATGCTGCGCTGCCACCGGCACGAGGGCGAGGCGCACTCCCCCGGCGAGCACATCGAGCACCTCGTACGGCCCCTGTCGGCAGGGCTGGCAGTGCCGCTGTTCGCGCTCTTCAGCGCCGGTGTCGTCGTCTCCGGCGGCGCGCTCGCCGATGTGTTCACCCAGCCCGAGACCCTCGGCGTCGTCCTCGGCCTGGTCGTCGGCAAGGCACTCGGCATCTTCGGCGGGACGTGGCTGACGGCCCGTTTCACCCGGGCGTCGCTCAGCGACGACCTCGCCTGGGCGGACGTGTTCGCGGTGGCCAGTCTCGCCGGCATCGGCTTCACCGTGTCGCTGCTCATCGGCGAACTCGCCTTCGAGGGCGACCAGGCGATGACCGACGAGATCAAGGCCGCGGTGCTGGCGGGCTCGCTGATCGCCGCGACACTCGCGACCGTCCTGCTGAAGATGCGCAACGCCAAGTACCGTCGCCTGTGGGAGAACGAGGAGCGCGACGAGGACGCCGACGGCATCCCGGACATCTACGAGGAGGACGACCCGGCGTACCACGAGCGGCTGGCCGACCTCTACGAACGCAAGGCCGCGGAACACCGCCGGATCGCCCGGGAGAAGGCAGCCGCGCGCCACGGGCTTGCCGAAGTACCGGGCGGGGCAGGCGATGACCACCACCGTCCGGCATGATCTGACGAGACGGTACAAAAGACGGGACCGTACGCAGTCGGGCCGTACACAGTGGGACGACTGTGGCGAGTCAGGCACAAGACGCGGAAATCGGACCGTACGCAGAAGAGGGAGACCGCGATGAGCGCACCCGACGGCAGCCCGGTCGGCGCCGAACGCACCATCGGCCAGCTGTTCGCCTCGGCGACGGCGGAAATGTCGGCGCTGGTGCACGACGAGATCGCGCTGGCGAAGGCGCAGCTCAAGCAGGACGTGAAGCGCGGCGCGACCAGCGGCGGCGCCTTCTCGATGGCGGGGGCGGTACTGCTGTTCTCCCTGCCGATGCTGAACTTCGCGCTGGCGTACGGCATCCGCACCTGGTCGGACTGGAACCTCGCGATCTGCTTCCTGCTGTCCTTCGCGGCGAACGTGCTCGTCGCGGTCGTGCTCGCGCTGATCGGCGTGGTCTTCGCGAAGAAGGCCAAGAAGAGCAAGGGCCCGCAGAAGGTCGCCGCCTCGATGAAGGAGACCGCGGGCGTCCTGCAGAAGGCCAAGCCGCACCCGCGTCCGGAGCTCGCGCAGGACCGGGTCCCCGAGGCCATCGAGGCTGTGGCACGCTCGTCGTCATGACCGATCCCGCCACACCTTCGGCACAACCGGCTTCGGCCGTGCGGCTGGACGGCCCCTGGAGCCACCGCGACGTCGCCGCCAACGGCGCCCGCTTCCACATCGCCGAGCTGGGCGACGGGCCGCTGGTCCTGCTGCTGCACGGCTTCCCGCAGTTCTGGTGGACCTGGCGGCACCAGCTGGTGGCGCTCGCCGACGCGGGCTTCCGGGCCGTGGCCATGGACCTGCGGGGCGTCGGGGGCAGCGACCGTACGCCGCGCGGTTACGACCCGGCCAACCTCGCGCTCGACGTCACCGGCGTCATCCGCTCGCTCGGTGAGCCGGACGCCGCGCTGGTCGGCCACGACCTGGGCGGATACCTGGCGTGGACGGCGGCCGCGATGCGTCCCAAGCTCGTGCGGCGGCTGGCGGTCGCGTCCATGCCACATCCGCGGCGCTGGCGCGCGGCGATGCTGCGGGACATGAAGCAGACCCGCGCCGGTTCACACATCTGGGGGTTCCAGCGGCCCTGGATCCCGGAGCGGCAGCTCACCGCCGACGACGGGGCGCTCGTGGCCGAACTGATCCAGGACTGGTCCGGGCCGCGCCCGCCGGAGGACGAGGCGCTGGAGAACTACCGCCGGGCCATGTGCATCCCCTCCGCGGCGCACTGCGCGGTCGAGCCGTACCGCTGGATGGTGCGCTCCCTGGCCCGCCCGGACGGCATCCAGTTCAACCGCAGGATGAAGCGGCCCGTGCGCGTGCCGACGCTCCATCTGCACGGCTCGCTCGACCCCGTGATGCGCACCCGCAGCGCGGCCGGCTCCGGCGAGTACGTCGAAGCCCCCTACCGCTGGCGCCTGTTCGACGGCCTCGGTCACTTCCCGCACGAGGAGGACCCGGTCGCGTTCTCCTCGGAACTCATCAACTGGCTGAAGGATCCCGAACCCGATCGGTGACCGGGTGACCGCGGCCGGTGTCCGCGCGTGAACGCTTGTCCGACGAACGGCCAATTGCCTGGCGCATAGGCCAATTGGGCCCTCCGGGGGCGGTTATCGACCATGGGGCAGGGGCACACGTCGGGGTATGGGCTGGACGCACGACTACAGTGACGCAAGCCGCAATCGCCGCTCGGCGGGCGGTGCGAATCCCCACCAGCGGAGCGGTGCACCGCAGATGGCGACCGCGGACCCCAGGGTCGGGATCCCGCGTATCCTCCGCCGCCGGGCCCGCTGGGTCTCCGTACGTCTGCGCCACACACGCGACTGAGGCGTCACCCGCGCGAGTGACCCGCCGGCTGCCCCGCCCCAGCACTCCTAGAGCGCGCAGCTGTCGCTGCCCACCTGCTGGTTGGCGGTGCGCCCCTTGGTGATGTCCTCCTGGATCTCGTCCACGGTCAGCGCGTAACCCGTTTCGGCGTCGTCGAGGGACTTGGCGAAGACGACGCCGTAGACCCTGCCGTCGGGTGTGAGCAGCGGACCGCCGGAGTTGCCCTGGCGGACGTTCGCGTAGAGGGAGTAGACGTCGCGGCGGACCGTGCCGCGGTGGTAGATGTCCGGGCCGTTGGCCGTGATGCGTCCTCGCACGCGTGCGGCCCGCACGTCGTACGCCCCGTTCTCCGGGAAGCCCGCGACGATCGCGCCGTCGCCGCTGCCCGCGTCCTTGGTGGTGAACCGCAGCACGGGCGCCTTGAGGTCCGGCACGTCGAGCACGGCGATGTCACGCCGCCAGTCGTAGAGCACGACCGTGGCGTCGTACTTCCTGCCCTCGCCGCCTATCTGCACGGTCGGCTCGTCGACGCCGCCCACCACGTGCGCGTTGGTCATGACACGGCGGTCGTCGAAGACGAAGCCGGTGCCTTCGAGGACCTTGCCGCAGCTCGGGGCCGTGCCCATGACCTTGACGATGGAACGCTGGGCGCGGGTCGCCACCGGGCTGCCCGCCAGGGCCGGGTCGGGCGGCTGGACGTCGGTGATCGGCTCGTTCGAGAACGGGCTGAAGACCTGCGGGAAGCCGTTCTGCGCGAGGACCGAGGAGAAGTCCGCGAACCAGGTGGCGGCCTGGTCCGGCAGCGCCTGGGAGACGCCGAGCAGCACCTTGGAGTTGCGGACCTCCTTGCCGAGGGTCGGCAGCGTGGTGCCCGCGAGGGCCGAGCCGATCAGCCAGGCGACCAGGAGCATCGCCACGACGTTGACCAGGGCGCCGCCCGTGGCGTCCAGGGCCCTGGCCGGGGACCAGGTGATGTGCCGGCGCAGCTTGTTGCCGAGGTGGGTGGTGAGGGCCTGGCCGACGGAGGCGCAGACGATGACGACGACGACCGCGACGACGGCCGCGGTCGTGTTCACCTCCGCGTTGTCCGTGATCGCGTCCCAGATGACGGGCAGCGCGTAGACCGCGACGAGACCGCCGCCCAGGAAGCCGGTCACCGACAGGATGCCGACGACGAACCCCTGGCGGTACCCCACGACCGCGAACCACACGGCGGCGACCAGCAACAAGATGTCCAGCACGTTCACGGAGGCCACCCTGTCATGCGCGCCAGTCGAGCGGGACCTGCTTCTCGCGGTCCCAGGGCCGCTCCCAGCCCGCGTAGTGCAGCAGCCGGTCGATGATTCCGGCCGTGAAACCCCAGACAAGTGCCGATTCGACCAGAAATGCCGGGCCTCGGTGGCCGCTGGGATGGACGGTGGTGGCGCGGTTCGCGGGATCCGTGAGATCCACCACGGGGACGGTGAAGACTCTGGCGGTTTCGTTCGGATCGACGACGCCTACCGGGCTGGGCTCACGCCACCAGCCCAGCACCGGGGTGACGACGAAGCCGCTGACCGGGATGTACAGCCTGGGCAGAACGCCGAAGAGCTGGACGCCCGAGGGATCGAGGCCGGTCTCCTCCTCAGCCTCGCGCAGGGCGGCCCGCAATGGGCCGTCCCCCCGCGGGTCGCCGTCCTCCGGGTCGAGGGCGCCGCCGGGGAAGGAGGGCTGGCCGGCGTGCGAACGCAGAGAGCTCGCACGCTCCATGAGCAGCAGCTCCGGCCCGCGCTCGCCCTCCCCGAACAGGATCAGCACGGCGGACTGGCGCCCGGCGCCGTCCTCCGGCGGCAGGAAGCGGCTCAGCTGCCGCGGCCGGACCGTCTCCACGGCGTGCACCACCGGGTCCAGCCAGGCGGGCAGCCCTTCCTTGCTGACTGTCACTCGGCCGCCCTGTGTGTTGCTCGCCCGCGTCATCGCCACCCCCGTCGTCCTGCCGCTTCCAACGCGCGGCGCCCCTGAGATCGTTCCGTGAAGGGCCGCGAACCCCTGATCGAGGGGGTCGTGGGGCGGCTCATCCGGCCCCCAGCGGCGGTGCCGGTTTGCCGCCCGCGTCCAGATAGGCCTGCGGGGGGTTCAGACGCTGGCCGGGGAAGCCGCCCTTCTCGTACTTGAGCAGCTTCTTCGCCTTCTCCGGGTCGGTCTCGCCCTCGCCGTACGCCGGGCAGAGCGGGGCGATCGGGCAGGCGCCGCAGGCGGGCTTGCGGGCGTGGCAGATACGGCGGCCGTGCCAGATCACGTGGTGCGAGAGGTCCGTCCAGTCGCTCTTCGGGAAGAGCGCGCCGACCGCCGCTTCGATCTTGTCCGGGTCGGTCTCGGCGGTCCACTGCCAGCGGCGCACCAGGCGCTGGAAGTGCGTGTCCACGGTGATGCCGGGCCGGCCGAAGGCGTTCCCGAGCACGACGAACGCGGTCTTGCGGCCGACGCCGGGCAGCTTGACCAGGTCCTCCAGCCGGCCGGGGACCTCGCCGCCGAAGTTCTCCGCCAGAGCCTTGGACAGCCCTATGACCGACTTCGTCTTGGCCCGGAAGAAGCCGCACGGGCGGAGGATCTCCTCCACCTCCTCCGGGTTGGCGGCGGCCAGGTCCTCGGGGGTGGGGTACTTGGCGAAGAGGGCGGGGGTCGTCTGGTTGACGCGCAGGTCGGTGGTCTGAGCGGACAGGACGGTGGCGACCACGAGCTGGAAGGGGTTGGCGAAGTCCAGCTCGGGGTGGGCGTACGGGTAGACCTCGGCGAGCTCGCGGTTGATGCGGCGGGCCCGGCGGACCAGGGCGGTACGCGACTCGCCGCTGGGCGGGTGGACGACGGTCCGGGCCGGTGCGGTGCCCTTGAGACGGGCCGTGGCCTTCTTGGGCGCGACGGTGACCTTCTTGGCGGCGGGGGCCTTTTTCGCAGGCGCCGCCTTCTTCGCTGACGCGGCTTTCTTCGCGGACGCCGTCTTCTTCTCAGACGCGGCCTTCTTCATGGACGCGGCCTTCTTCGCGGACGCGGCCTTCTTCGCGGACGCGGCCTTCTTCGCGGACGCAGCCTTCTTCGCGGACGCAGCCTGCATCGCAGATGCCTGCTTGCTCGCGGCCCCGGCCTTCCCGGCAAGCCCCTTCTTCACCGGCTTCGACTTCCCGGAAGGCGCCGCCTCCCCTGTCGCTTTCGCCGTTTTCCTACCGCCATCGGGGCCTTGTTCGCCCACAGCGGAATCGCGACGTACAACCACCCGCTAAGCCCCCTCGGCCTGTGCTCTCACCGGCGATTTGGACACCCGGCCAGCCTAAGGCCCGGCACCGACATCCGCCCCGGACCCCGAAGATCGGCGCCCAATTGGACCCCTGCCGCGTACCCCGGGACACGTGTGCGGCATCCTTGTGACAGATCACACTGTTTGGACCGTCAGGCAAAATGGGCACCACGGTGCCTTGGTACGCGGGGGCAACAGCCCCTGAGCAGGTCGACAAGGAGAGAACTCGTGGACGACGTTCTGCGGCGCAATCCGCTCTTCGCGGCGCTCGACGACGAGCAGGCCGCGGAGCTCCGCGCCTCCATGAGTGAGGTGACCCTCGCGCGCGGCGACTCGCTGTTCCACGAGGGTGACCCCGGCGACCGCCTGTACGTGGTCACGGAGGGCAAGGTCAAGCTCCACCGCACGTCCCCCGACGGCCGCGAGAACATGCTGGCCGTGGTCGGCCCCGGCGAGCTCATCGGCGAGCTGTCGCTGTTCGACCCGGGCCCGCGCACCGCGACCGCCACGGCGCTGACGGAGGTCAAGCTGCTCGGCCTCGGCCACGGCGACCTCCAGCCCTGGCTGAACGCCCGCCCCGAGGTGGCCACGGCGCTCCTGCGCGCCGTCGCGCGCCGGCTGCGCAAGACCAACGACGCGATGTCCGACCTCGTCTTCTCGGACGTCCCGGGCCGTGTCGCCCGCGCCCTGCTGGACCTCTCCCGCCGGTTCGGCGTGCAGTCCGAGGAGGGCATCCACGTCGTCCACGACCTCACGCAGGAGGAGCTGGCCCAGCTGGTCGGCGCGTCCCGCGAGACGGTCAACAAGGCGCTGGCGGACTTCGCCCAGCGCGGCTGGCTGCGCCTGGAGGCCCGCGCGGTGATCCTCCTGGATGTGGAACGCCTCGCCAAGCGCTCGCGCTGACGCGCACGCACCCTGGCCGTACGTCGTCGGGCCCCGTCTCCGCGTGAGACGGGGCCCGACGACGTAACCGGGCACGGTCAGATGAGCCCGTGCTCCTCCAGGTAGTCCAACTGCGCCCGCACCGACAGTTCCGCCGCCGGCCACAGGGAGCGGTCGACGTCGGCGTAGACGTGGGCGACGACCTGCCCGGGGGTGCGGTAGCCGTCCTCGACGGCCGTCTCCACCTGGGCGAGGCGGTGGGCGCGGTGGGCGAGGTAGTACTCGACGACGCCCTGGGCGTCGTCCAGGACCGGTCCGTGGCCCGGCAGCACCGTGTGGACGCCGTCGTCGACCGTGAGGGACCTGAGGCGCCGCAGGGAGTCCAGGTAGTCGCCGAGACGGCCGTCTGGGTGTGCCACCACCGTCGTACCGCGGCCCAGGATCGTGTCGCCGGTCAGGACGGCCTGGTCGGCCGGGAGATGGAAGGAGAGGGAGTCGCCGGTGTGGCCGGGGGTCGGGACGACCCTCAGTTCGAGCCCGCCGGTGGTGATCACGTCTCCGGCGGCCAGACCCTCGTCACCCAGCCGCAGTGCCGGATCGAGCGCACGCACGCGCGTGCCGGTCAGTTCGGCGAACCGGGCGGCGCCCGCCGCGTGGTCGGGATGACCGTGGGTCAGCAGGGTCAGGGCGACGCGCATGCCGGCCTGCTCGGCCGTGGCGACGACATGCCGCAGGTGCCCGTCGTCGAGGGGCCGGGGTCGACCACCACCGCCAGGTCCGAGTCGGGCTCGGAGAGGATCCAGGTGTTCGTGCCGTCCAGGGTCATCGCCGACGGGTTGGGGGCCAGGACGTTGACGGCCCGGGCGGTGGCGGGCCCCGAGAGGACCCCGCCGCGGGGCTGGCCGGGAAGGGCTGCTGCGTCCGTCATGCGCTGGCTCCACCGGTCGGGGCGGTCGGGATGTGCTTGGTGAACTCGTCGTGACCCGGCCAGGAGAGCACGATCTCGCCGTCCACCAGGCGGGCGGTGGCCAGGACGGGCGTGAGGTCACGGCCCGGGGCGGCCGCGAGCGCCTGGGCGGCGCTCTCGTACGCCGTCAGCTGGCGCAGGGTCGCGATGGTCGGCGGCATCATCAGCAGCTCACCCTTGTCGTACCCGGCCGCCGCCTCGCCCGGGGCGATCCACACCGTACGGTCGGCCTCCGTGGAGGCGTTGCGGGTGCGCTGCCCCTCGGGGAGGGCGGCCACGAAGAACCAGGTGTCATAGCGGCGGGCCTCGAACTCCGGGGTGATCCAGCGGGTCCAGGCACCGAGCAGGTCGGAGCGCAGGACCAGGCCGCGGCGGTCCAGGAACTCCGCGAAGGACAGGTCCCGGGCGACCAGGGCGGCACGGTCGGCCTCCCAGTCGGCGCCGGTGGTGTCGCCGACGACCGAGTCGGGTGTCTCGCCGGCGAGCAGCACGCCCGCCTCCTCGTACGTCTCCCGGACGGCCGCGCAGACGATCGCCTGGGCCGTCGTCTCGTCGACGCCGAGCCGGCCCGCCCACCACGCGCGCGTCGGGCCCGCCCAGCGGACCTGGTGGTCGTCGTCCCGGGGGTCGACACCGCCGCCCGGATACGCGTACGCGCCTCCGGCGAAGGCCATGGAGGCGCGTCTGCGCAGCATGTGGACGGCGGGGCCGGTGCCGGTGTCCTTCAGGAGCATGACGGTGGCCGCACGCTTGGGGGTCACCGGGGTGAGGGTGCCGGCCGCGAGTGCGCGGATGCGGTCCGGCCACTCCGGGGGGTACCACTGACCGTTCGCCATGGGCGCGAGGCTATCCCGTGACGGGCGGATGTTCGAGTGGCTCTCTGGGCCGATGCCGCAGCGTGCCCCTCGGGGACGACGCCGCAGCTCGAGGCCACCGAAAGGGTGCTACGCGAGCTCCACCTGGATCTCGACCTCCACCGGCGCGTCCAGCGGCAGCACCGCCACGCCCACCGCGCTGCGCGCGTGCACGCCCTTGTCGCCGAGGACCTCGCCGAGCAGCTCGCTGGCGCCGTTGAGCACCGCGGGCTGGCCCGTGAAGTCCGAGGCCGAGGCCACGAAGCCCACGACCTTCACCACGCGCGCGATGCGGTCCAGGTCACCGGCGACGGACTTGACGGCGGCCAGGGCGTTCAGCGCACACGTGCGTGCCAGCTCCTTGGCCTCCTCCGGGGTGACCTCCGCACCGACCTTGCCGGTGACCGGAAGCTTGCCCTCCACCATCGGGAGCTGCCCGGCGGTGTAGACGTACGGCCCGGACTGCACGGCCGGCTGGTACGCGGCGAGCGGCGGGACGACGTCGGGCAGGGTCAGGCCGAGCTCGGCCAGTTTCGCCTCGACGGCGCTCATTACTGGTTCTCCGCCTTCATCTGCTTCTCCCGCTTCAGGTAGGCCACGAGCTGCTCGGGGTTGTTCGGCCCGGGCACGACCTGGACGAGCTCCCAGCCGTCCTCGCCCCAGGTGTCCAGAATCTGCTTCGTGGCGTGGACGAGCAGCGGCACGGTTGCGTATTCCCACTTGGTCATGCGGCCGACTCTAGCCGCTGCCGGAAAGAGGTCACGCGGCCGACCACGTCCCGGGCGTCCGCCCGCCTCGCCGACGGTTATCCACAGCCTCCGGCGTAGCCCGGGCACGGACTGGTTAGGCTCGAATACGTGAGCAGGCTCCAGGTCGTCAGCGGCAAGGGCGGTACCGGCAAGACCACGGTGGCCGCGGCCCTAGCGCTGGCCCTGGCCACGGAGGGGAAGCGGACGCTTCTCGTCGAGGTCGAGGGCCGCCAGGGAATCGCGCAGCTCTTCGAAACGGAGGCGCTGCCTTATGAGGAACGGAAGATCGCGGTCGCTCCCGGGGGCGGGGAGGTGTACGCGCTGGCCATCGACCCCGAACTGGCCCTTCTGGACTACCTCCAGATGTTCTACAAACTGGGGGGCGCCGGACGGGCCCTGAAGAAGCTCGGGGCGATCGACTTCGCCACCACCATCGCGCCCGGCCTGAGGGACGTACTCCTCACCGGCAAGGCGTGCGAGGCGGTACGGCGGAAGGACAAGAGCGGGCGGTTCGCGTACGACTACGTCGTCATGGACGCCCCGCCCACCGGCCGCATCACGCGCTTCCTCAACGTCAACGACGAGGTCGCCGGCCTCGCCAAGATCGGCCCGATACACAATCAGGCCCAGGCGGTGATGCGGGTGCTGAAGTCGCCGGAGACGGCCGTGCATCTGGTGACGTTGCTGGAGGAGATGCCCGTCCAGGAAACGGTGGACGGCATCGCCGAGCTGCGGTCGGCGCGGCTGCCGGTGGGGCGGATCATCGTGAACATGGTGCGGCCGGAGGTGTTGGACGCGGCCGATCTGGAACTCGTCCGGACGGTCCCGCGTTCCACGGTTGCGCGGTCGCTGTCGTCCGCCGGGCTCGGCGGGGCGCGGCGCGGCGGGCGCGCGGAGCGGCTGGTGGATCCGCTGCTCACGCAGGCCGAGGAGTACGCCGAGCGGTACGCGCTGGAGCACGAGCAGCGCGCGGTGCTCACCGAGCTGGGCCTGCCGCTGCACGAACTGCCGCTGTTCGCCGAGGGCATGGACCTGGCGGGGCTGTACGAGCTGGCCCGCGAGCTGCGCGAGCAGGGCGTGTCATGAGCCGGGCAGGCCGCGGCCCCGGGAACAGCACACAGGCAAGGCCCGTCATGAGTCGGAAGCAGGGGATGTCATGAGTCGTCCGGACCCGGCCCACACCCACGACCCGGCCCGCCATCTGTCCCCCGCGCGCGTCCTCGACGTCGATCCGCTGCTGGCGGACCCGAAGACCCGGATCGTGGTCTGCTGCGGCTCGGGCGGGGTCGGCAAGACCACGACCGCGGCGGCCCTGGGCCTGCGCGCGGCCGAGCGGGGCCGCAAGGTCGTCGTCCTCACCATCGACCCGGCCCGTCGGCTCGCCCAGTCCATGGGCATCGACTCCCTCGACAACACCCCGCGCCGGGTGAAGGGCATCGACGACTCCGCGGGCGGCGAGCTGCACGCGATGATGCTCGACATGAAGCGCACCTTCGACGAGATCGTCGAGGCGCACGCGGATCCCGAGCGGGCCGCCGCGATCCTGGGCAACCCCTTCTACCAGTCGCTCTCGGCGGGCTTCGCGGGCACGCAGGAGTACATGGCGATGGAGAAGCTCGGGCAGCTGCGGGCCCGGGACGAGTGGGACCTGATCGTCGTCGACACCCCGCCGTCCCGCTCGGCGCTGGACTTCCTGGACGCGCCCAAGCGGCTCGGGTCGTTCCTGGACGGGCGGCTGATCCGGCTGCTGACGGCACCGGCGAAGCTGGGCGGCCGCGCCGGGATGAAGTTCCTGAACGTCGGGATGTCGATGATGACCGGCACCCTCGGCAAGCTGCTCGGCGGCCAGCTCCTCAAGGACGTCCAGACCTTCGTGTCCGCGATGGACACGACCTTCGGCGGGTTCCGCACGCGTGCGGACGCCACGTACAAGCTGCTCCAGGCGCCCGGCACGGCGTTCCTCGTGGTCGCGGCCCCGGAGCGGGACGCGCTGCGCGAGGCCGCGTATTTCGTGGAGCGGCTGGCCGCGGAGGACATGCCGCTCGCCGGGCTGGTGCTCAACCGGGTCCACGGCAGCGGCGCCGGCCGGCTGTCGGCCGAGCGGGCGCTCGCCGCCGCGGAAAATCTTGAAGAGCCCCGCATTGTGGATCAGGAGGGCGGGAAAGCAGTACTTCGTAACTCCCTCGACACGTACGACAGTTCAGACTCTCCCGCATCCGAAACACCAGCTCCGGCTGCTGCTGAGGCTTCTGACGGTGGCTCCCCCGCCGAGGACGCCGAGAACACGGAGAACACCGAGCGGTCCGTCGACCAGCTCACGGCAGGCCTGCTGAGGCTGCACGCCGAACGCATGCAGCTGCTCTCCCGTGAGCAGCGCACGCGTGACCGCTTCACCGCGCTCCACCCCGAGGTGGCCGTGACGGAAGTGGGCGCGCTGCCCGGCGATGTGCACGACCTCGCGGGCCTGCGCGACATCGGCGACCGGCTCGCGGCGAACGAGCGCGAGCTTCCCGACCCCGCCGACGACTCCGAGCCGCCCCACGCGGACAGTCGACCCGAGGCGAGTGCCTGAGCACCCCAGCGCGAGTGCATGAGCAAGTGCCTGAGGGCAACCTGGCGATGGCGAAGGGCCCGTCAAGGGCCCTCGGACCTTCGAAGCTCCCGGAGGGAACCCCTCAGCTCACCGCCGCGTAGTTCTCGTAGACCTCGTCGTCGTCGAGGGGCACGATGCCCGTGCCGCGCTCGTACTCCGTACGCGCCGTCTCCAGCAGCCGGCGCCAGGAGGTCACGGTGGGACGCCTGCGCAGCAGTGCGCGGCGCTCCCGCTCCGTCATGCCTCCCCACACGCCGAACTCGACGCGGTTGTCCAGCGCGTCGGCCAGGCACTCCGTGCGCACCGGGCATCCGGTGCACACCGCCTTGGCCCTGTTCTGCGCCGCTCCTTGAACGAACAGTTCATCCGGATCGGTAGTGCGGCAGGCCGCCTGCGCACTCCAGTCGACTACCCAGCCCATACCGGCGCCGTCCTCTCCCGAATCGAGGCTCCCCCACGGCGGCAGCGGCATATTCACCGCCGCCAGTTGAGGACGTTACGGAAGGTGGGCACAGCGCAACACCCCCAGCGGGCCCAATCTTGAATGGTCCGAACGGACTATGGGTAAGCGGCAGATCACCCGGGGGAGTGAGCTGGCGACATACGTAACCTTCCCGGCAAACCAGGACAGTTCGCATGCGTCACAACGGACGCCGTATGACACACAAGGCGGATTCGGACACGACCCCAACAAAAAAGTTGGGGAACACCCGGAACGATTCGGGGTCGCCGGACGTATTGATACGTGGCCTCACTGCTGTGACAGTTGAGAGCAGCTTAGGCCAAGGCCTATACGCCTGTCCGGCGAATGAGAACGTAGGCTGCCCTCATGCCAAAGAAGCGCTCGGGCGGTGGTCTGTCACCCACGCAGCAGGCCGCCAAGTTCCTCGGTGTCAGTGTTCTCGCGGGAGCCGTGCTGGCCGGTATCGCGCTGCCCGCGGTGGGCGCGCTGGGGCTGGCGGCGAAGGGATCGGTCGAGAGCTTCGACGAGCTCCCGGCCAACATGAAGACCCCGCCCCTGAGCCAGCGCACCACGATCCTCGACGCCGACGGCGGCCAGATCGCCACGGTCTACTCGCGCGACCGCACGGTGGTCCCCCTCAAGGACGTCTCGCCGTACATGCAGAAGGCGATCGTCGCGATCGAGGACTCGCGCTTCTACCAGCACGGCGCGGTCGACCTGAAGGGCGTCCTGCGCGCCCTCAACAAGAACGCGCGCAGCGGTGAGGTCGCCCAGGGCGCCTCGACCCTGACGCAGCAGTACGTGAAGAACGTCTTCGTCGAGGAGGCCGGCGACGACCCGACGAAGGTCGCGCAGGCCACCCAGCAGACCATCGGCCGCAAGATCCGCGAACTCAAGTACGCGATCCAGGTCGAGGAGGAGCTCGGGAAGAAGAAGATCCTCGAGAACTACCTGAACATCACGTTCTTCGGCCAGCAGGCCTACGGCGTCGAGGCGGCGGCCCAGCGCTACTTCTCCAAGTCCGCCAAGGACCTGAACGTCCAGGAGGCGGCCCTCCTCGCCGGCATCGTCCAGTCGCCCAGCCGGTACGACCCGGTCAACGACGAGGCGGAGGCCACCAAGCGCCGCAACACCGTGCTCCGGCGCATGGCCGACGTCGGCGACATCTCCCGGGCGCAGGCCGCCGAGGCGATGAAGGCGCCGCTGGGCCTGAAGGTCAGCAAGCCCAAGAACGGCTGCATCACGGCGGTCAAGGGCGCGGGCTTCTTCTGCGACTACGTGCGCGAGGTCTTCCTCAACGACTCGGTCTTCGGCAAGACCAAGGAGGCGCGGGCGAAGGTCTGGAACCAGGGCGGCCTCACCATCCGCACCACCATGGATCCGCAGGCCCAGGACGCGGCACAGCGGTCCATCAAGGACCACGTCTACAAGAGCGACGAGGTGGCCACCGCCGCCTCCCTCGTCCAGCCCGGCACCGGCAAGATCCTCGCCATGGGCCAGTCGCGCCCCTACGGCTTCGGCAAGAACCAGACGCAGATCAACCTCTCCGTCGACCAGTCGATGGGCGGCGGCATGGGCTACCAGCCCGGTTCGACGTTCAAGCCGATCGTGGCCGCCGCGGCCATCGAGGACGGCATGCCGGCGAACAAGGTGTACCCCTCGCCGTACGAGATGCCGTACCCGAGCCCGGTCGCGGCCTGCGACGGCAGGACCTGGAAGAACGATCCGGCCTCCCCCGCCGAGGTCGCCAACGAGAACAGGTCCGAGGTCGGTCCGTACGACATGAAGGAGGCGACCGCAAAGTCGGTCAACACCTACTACGTGCAGATGATCAGCGACATCGGCATCTGCCCGGTGACGTCGATGGCGAAGAAGATGGGCGTCGAGCGGGCCGACGGCGACAAGATGCCCCAGGTGCCCTCCATCGCCCTCGGCACTCAGGAGATGTCGCCGCTGACCATGGCGAACGCGTACGCCACGTTCGCCTCGCGCGGCATGTACTGCACGCCGGTCGCCATCGAGTCGATCAGCCAGCGCGTCGGCGACAGCAAGAAGTCGCTCGAGGTCCCGAAGTCGACCTGCTCGCGCGCGATGTCGGAGAAGACCGCCGACACCATCAACACGCTGCTGCGGGGCGTCGTCGAGGACGGTACGGGCAAGAAGGCCGGCCTGGGCAGCCGCCCCAGCGCCGGTAAGACCGGTACGACGGACGAGCGCTACGCGGCCTGGTTCGTGGGCTACACGCCGAACATGGCCGGTGCCGTCTGGGTCGGCGACCCCGCGCACAAGCGGAAGATGGTCGGCATCACCATCGGCGGCGTCCCGTACGACAAGGTCTTCGGTGGCGAGGTCCCCGGACCCATCTGGGGCGACATGATGACCGGCGCGCTGGAGGGCAAGCCCGTCGAGAACTTCAACACCGTCCACATCCCCGACGGCATCGACCGGGACCGCGGCGACGGAAACGGCGACGACGAAGGCCGCGACGACGGGGACGACGGCGGCAACGACGACGGCGGCTTCATCGGCGGCCTGGTCGGCGGCAACAACGGCGGCGGAGGCGACCAGACCTTCCCGACGCCTTCGTTCTCCATCCCGGAAGGGTTCTTCCGGGGCCAGGGCAACGGGGGCAACGGGAACGGGGGGCGTGGCTGACCCGGCTGCCGCGGCTGCCGCGGCGTCCTGAACGCGGACGGCCCCTTCCCTGCGTACACAGGGAAGGGGCCGCGTGTTTCTGTCAGCCCATGGACGTCCCGTCCTCAGCCGCAGTGCTGCCAGCCGATCGAGTCGTACGCGACGGTCCGGCCGTTGTACACGATCGACCCTTCCCACCTCACGCACTTCCCGGCGGCGGCGACTGTCACCGGGCCCGCGTACTGCGAGAAGCTCCCGGAGTCGGTGTCGCTCCGCTCCGGAGACGTACTGGCCATGAGCTTGATGCTCATCGACGTTGTCACGCCGTAGAGCGGGCCTCCGGACTTGGTGAAGATCGCGCAGTTGTTCGTGCCGTCCCAGTAGAGCCGGACCTGGCCGACGTACTGCCCGGTGTAAGGGCTGTAGTCCCCCGTGACGTTGTATGTGTCGATGAGGCTTCCGGAGCAGTTGCCCGCCGCGTCCGCCGTCCCCGTGAGGCCCAGCGTCGCGGCGACCACGGCCGCCGCGGTCACGGACGCCTTGAGAACACGTCTCGACCCAGTCATCCCACCCTCGATTCGAACGAACGTTCAGAGTCGGCTGACGGTAACACCCGCCTCAGGGTTGGTGTCTCAGAAATCACACTTCCGCCCCCGCGTGACCGGGTGGCTGGGCGTGACCGGGCGGCTGGGCATGACCGGGCGGTCAGCCCGCGAGGATCTTCTTCACGGCCGCGGCGACGCGGCCGCCCTCGGCCTGGCCCGCGACCTTCGGGTTCACGATCTTCATGACCGCACCCATGGCCCGCGGCCCCTCCGCCCCGGCCGCCTTCGCCTCCTCGACGGCCTGGGCGACGATCCGGTTCAGCTCGTCGTCGCTGAGCTGCTTCGGCAGGTACGCGGCGAGCACCTCGCCCTCCGCCTTCTCCCGCTCCGCGCTCTCGGCGCGACCACCCTGCGCGAAGGCCTCGGCCGCCTCACGGCGCTTCTTCGCCTCCCGGGTGATCACCTTCTGCACCTCGTCGTCCGAGAGCTCGCGCTTCTCCTTGCCCGCGACCTCCTCCTTGGTGATCGCGGCGAGGGTCAGCCGGAGCGTCGAGGAGCGGAGCTCGTCGCGCTCCTTGATCGCGGCGTTGAGGTCGTCCTGCAGCTTCGACTTGAGCGTGGTCATGGGGTTGATTGTCGCAGGTGCGGGCGGACAATCGCCCCTTGATTTGCGGGGTGCTGGTTCAAAGGGTGGCCGAAGGGCCGGTGACGTCAGGGGATTTCGGGCCGGTGACGTCACGGGACTTCGGGCACCGCCGGACGGAGGCAACCGGCGCGGTCTGACACGATGGTCGTATGCACGCGCGATACGGAGTCCCCCTGGGAATCGCGGCGGCTGGTGCCGCCGGTCTGTTGTACGCGGCGGGCTTCGAGGCCCGCTCCTTCCGCCTCCGCCGGGTCACGGTCCCGGTCCTGCCCTCGGGCATGCGCCCCCTGCGCGTGTTGCAGGTCTCCGACATCCACATGGTCAGCGGTCAGCGCAAGAAGCAGCGCTGGCTGCGCTCCCTGGCGGGCCTGCGCCCCGACTTCGTGATCAACACGGGTGACAACCTCTCCGACGCGGAGGGCATCCCGGAGGTCCTGGACGCACTCGGCCCCCTGATGGAGTTCCCGGGCGCGTACGTCTTCGGCTCCAACGACTACTACGGCCCGAGGTTCCGCAACCCCGCCCGCTACCTGTGGGAAAGACGCAGGGCCGCCACGGCCTGAACGGCAACCCGCCGGCCGTCGGCGTGGCGCACATCCCGTGGGAGGACATGCGGGACGCCTTCGACGCGGCGGGCTGGCTGAACCTCACGAACACGCGCGGCACGCTCAAGATCGAGGGCGTCTCGCTGGAGCTGACGGGCCTGGACGACCCGCACATCAAGCGGGACCGCTACGAGCAGGTGGCCGGCGGCCCGTCGGACTCGGCCGACTTCTCCATGGGCGTGGTCCACGCGCCGTACCTGCGCACGCTGGACGCCTTCACGGCCGACGGCTATCCCTTGATCCTGGCCGGCCACACCCACGGCGGCCAGCTGTGCATCCCCTTCTACGGCGCCCTGGTCACCAACTGCGACCTGGACACGGACCGCGTGAAGGGCCTGTCCACGCACACAGCGGAGGGCCGTACGTCGCACCTGCACGTCTCGGCGGGCTGCGGCACGAACCGCTACACACCGGTACGGTTCGCGTGCCCGCCGGAGGCGACGCTGCTGACGTTGGTGGGGCGAGAGTAGCGGGTGGACTAGCGGGGGGTCTGCGGGCCCGTTAACCCACACAGCCCGCCCGCATCGCCCCCTATGTCCGTTTCTGTCAGCGTGGGGGCATGACCGCCCCGATACCCCGGGACATACCGGATCTCCCCGCGATTCCGGGCAAGCCCGTACTGAAGCCCTCCCCCGTCCCCGCCACGGCCGTCGTCACCCCGGTCCGCCGCCCGGCGGCCGCGGCCTTCCGCCTGCTGGTCGCCCTCACGGCGACCGTGGGCGTGACGCTCGAAGTACTCATGGGCGACCCGTCCCGGACCCTCGGCTACTTCGCGATCCAGAGCAACATCCTCCTCGCGCTGGTCATGGCCCTCTCGGCCCGCCGCGCGTGGACGGCCAGCCGCCCGCTCCCAGGAGCCGTACTGGGCGCGACCCTGCTCTACGTCGTCATCGCGGCCCTGGTCCACCACCTGCTTCTGATGAACGAGGCGAGCCCCTTCTCCCTCACGGGCGAGGCAGCCGCCCCGACGGGCTGGCAGGCCCTCGCCCACCACACGCTCCACACGGTGACCCCGATCGCGGCGGTACTGGACTGGCTCCTGCTCACGGGCCCCGGCCGCCTGCACCTGCGCCAGGCCAGCACGTGGCTGCTCTACCCCCTGGCGTACCTGGTCTTCTCCCTCATCCGAGGCGAGCTGCTCCTCCCGGGCACCTCCGACCGCTACCTCTACCCCTTCCTGGACGTCGACCAAGACGGCTACAAGAAGGTCCTCGGCAACGCCCTCCTCCTGGGCCTCTCCTTCTACGCCCTGGCAATCCTCCTCGTGGCCCTCGACCACGCCCGCCCGAACCCTCTCCGCTACCCCTGGAAAACCGGATTTCGTCTCTAGCCACCAGTGGGCTAAAGTAAACGTCGTCGCCGCGACAGCAGCGACATCGGGGTGTAGCGCAGCTTGGCAGCGCGCTTCGTTCGGGACGAAGAGGTCGTGGGTTCAAATCCCGCCACCCCGACAGTGAGTACCAGGTCAGGGGCCTGATCCAGTGAGTGGATCAGGCCCCTGACGGGTTTCTGGAGATCGTTTTGGCCAGGTCGCGTCGCAGGTGCACGTGTGCTGTTCTGGAAGCAGCCGCAGGAGACAACACCGATGCGTCGCAGCCGGACTACCGCCTTCGTACCCACCCGGTCGCCCGCCCCCACCGGAGCGGGCGGGGGGTTGCTGCCCACGCGGGATCTCGCGGCCGCCTGGATCCTCGTCGTCCTGATCGCGGTGCCCGCCTGGGCGCTGACGATCGGACAGGCCCGGGACAATGGGGGTCGAGCCCGGCACCATGGGGATGGCGCAGCCCCTGTTCCTGCTGCTCTGGGTGACGATGATGGCGGCCATGATGCTGCCGTCCATGGCACCGGTGGCCCTCACCTGGGTGCGGGGCATCGGACGGCAGTCCTCGGGCTGGACCCGGGCCGCCCGCTCCATCGAGTTCGTGGGCGGATATCTGTTGGTGTGGACGGCCTTCGGACTGCTCGCCTACGCGGCCCTGGCCTTCACCGGCGGCTTGGTGAACGACCATCCGACCACCGGACGCTGGATCGGCTCGATCGCCTTCCTGCTGGCCGGCCTGTACCAACTCGGTCCCCTCAAGCACGTCTGTCTACGGCACTGCCGCGACCCGCTGAGCCATCTGGTGCGCTACGCCGGCTTCCGGCGACCGGCCCGCGACCTGCGGGTGGGCGTCCACCACGGCGCCTACTGTGTCGGCTGCTGCGCCGGACTGATGGTCGTCCTCATTCCGCTCGGCGTGATGAACGTGGCGGCGATGGCCGGACTGGCCTTGGTGATCTTCATGGAGAAACTGTGGTCCCGGGGCTTGCTTCTCACCAGCGTCATGGGCGTCGCCTTCCTCGTCCTGGCCCTGCTCGCCCCGTTCCAGGACTGGCTGCTGCCGGGGCTGCAGGGCTCGATGCCGTCAATGGACGGCATGTGATCAGCCCTGTACGTACCGGGTCACTGTTGCCGACGTGGTCCGGTTTCCCGACCGGGACGTGAGGTGCAAGCTGGAGGCGAGGCCACCCTCCCGATCCCGGGAGCGGGCTCGGGATACGCGGTCTCGCCACTCCGAGTGAGCTCTTTCGGGCTCGGCAGGAGGGAAGCGAGATGACAGAAAAGGCCACCACCGTTACGCGCTGGCACCTGGCCGGCGACTGGTTCGACGTGTGCAAGTGCGCCATACCCTGCCCCTGCACGTTCGCGCAGCCCCCGACCTACGGTGACTGCGAAGGCGTACTGGTCTGGCACATCCGGGAAGGCAACTTCGGCGACGTACAGCTCGACGATCTCAACGTCCTGATGCTCGGCTCCTTCGAGGGCAACCCGTGGGCCGGCACGCATACCGATCCGTACGCCGCGGTCTTCCTCGACGAACGCGCCGACGACCAGCAGCGGGCTGCACTCGGGGCCGTTTTCGGCGGTGAGGCGGGCGGATGGCCGGCACAGTTCGGGGAGATGTTCCACCCCGAGATGCGTGGCATGGACATCGCCCCCATCCACGTGGAGATCGACGAGGACCTTGCCACCTGGCGAGCGGAGATCCCAGGCCGTGTCACGGCGACCGCCGAGGCTCTCACCGGCCCGACCACCCCGAACGGCACACGCGTCCAGGTCCACAACGCCCCAGGCGCCGAAGTGGGGCCGGGCCAGATCGCCACGTGGGGCCGGGCCACCGTCGACCGCGCCGACGCATTCGGCTTCTCCTGGGAACGCTCCGGCAAATCGAGCAAGTACTTCCCATTCGACTGGAGCGGCCCTGACTGAAGAGACAGCGGGCGACGCCTCACGCGCAGCGGCGCCCGCGCGCCCTCGGAGCGCGACCTTCTCGATTGGTGTTCCGCTGTGGGAGCGCACCGAGCGCTTCCGCTGGAAGCAAGCGTCGAATTGATCTCGGCACATCTCAACGTCGTCAGGACAGCGCCCCGGCCAGCGTCCCCGCCACTGTGAGCGTGAGGAAGGCCGCGCCCCAGGCCATCGCCCGGCGTGTGCAGCGGTACTTGAGCCGGGCGGTGCGGGACAGGGCCTCCAACTGCGTCACGTCGGAGGAACAGGAGGCCTGGGGAGTGCGTCGGGGGGATACGGCCAGGCCGAGGAGGACGAGGGACGGGGCGCAGGCGGCGCAGCCGGACCAGACCAGGAGTTGTGGGATCACGGCGTACTGGCCCGGCACGATGAGGCCGCCGGCGATCGCGCCGAGCAAGGCGGTCAGGGCCGCGCCCAGTGTCGCCAGCGTCAGTCCGGCCTTGCTGTCGGCCTTCGCGAGTTGCTCGCGGGCCTCGGTCAGGAGGTCTCGGGTGGGTTCCGCCGCGCGGTCGGGCCGCGTCCCGGTCTCGCGAGTCGATGTGGTCATGCCTCCCCCTCGCTGATCAGCGAGATTCCCGGGTACCCGGAAGTGGCTCTTCTAGTACGCGGCGTGGTGACAACTGGTACGCGGGGCTCAGGTGTTCCACGTCTCGTCGTACGGGTCGGACGGTGTCGGCACGGGTCTGGCGCTGGTGACTTCGAGGTACGGGATCGGGCCGTCGTTGACCGGGTCCTTGGTCCGGCGGGGTGTGTAACGGCCGGTGATCTCCAGCCAGGTGTCCGGGCTCAGGACCGGGGGGATGTCGCCGGTCAGGGCGATCTTGACCGGCTGGGCGTCCGCCGCGCAGCAGTTGAGGCCCATGCGGACCAGGTAGGGGGTGCCCGACCGGTCCAGGGTGACGAAGCCGGTGATCTTCAGGTCGCGGTCGCGGAGGGAGCGGCCGTCGTCGTACACCGCTCGGCCCGCGTAGTCGGCCACGCCGAGGCGGAGGGGTCCGCCGGCGGGGAGGTCCGGGAAGCCGAAGGGCTTCGTCAGGGCCGTGCCCGTGTGGGCCGCGCTGTAGGAGCCGAGGGCCGGCGGGGAGACCAGGATCAGGGCGAGGACGGGGAGGGTGAGGAGCCAGGAGATACGGGGCTCGTGGTGGTGGTGTTGCTGTTGCTCGCGTGCCCGGCGGCGTTCGTACCAGAGCGTCGCCACCGCTGTCGCGATCAGCACCACGCCCGCCAGCAGCACCAGCGGGCGCAGGCCCGCCTTGACGTAGCGCAGGTAGAGGTCGGTCAGGCCGGCGTGCAGAAGGGTCGCGCCGAGCAGGAAGAGGAGGGCCGTCTGGGCCAGGCGGTTCACAGCAGGACCGTTCCGGTCAGGGCCGACGCGACGACGGCCAGGGCGAACGTCGCGGGGGCGAAGCGCAGGGCGAAGGCCCGGCCGAAGGTGCCCGCCTGCATCGCGAAGAGCTTCAGGTCGATCATCGGCCCCACGACCAGGAACGTCAGACGGGCCGTCAGCGAGAACTGGGTCAGGGACGCCGCCACGAACGCGTCCGCCTCCGAGCAGATGGACAGCAGGACGGCGAGCACCGCGAGGGCCAGCACCGAGAACACGGGGTTCCCGGCCGCCGCGCGCAGCCACTCCTCCGGCACCACCGCCTTCAGCGTCGCCGCGGCCATCGCACCGATCACCAGGAAACCACCCGCGTGCGTCACGTCGTGGCGCACCGAGCCCCAGAAGGCCGCGCCCTTGCCCTGCCCCTCGTACGACGGTCGGTCCGGCGGGCGCAGCCAGTCCGCGCGGCCGACGCGGTGCCAGAGCCAGCCCATCGCGCAGGCCACCAGCAGGCTCGCGACGAAACGGGCCAGGACCATCTCCGGGTTGCCGGGGAAGGCGACCGCCGTCGCCGTCAGCACGATGGGGTTGATGGCGGGTGCCGAGAGGAGGAACGCCAGCGCCGCCGCG
>KE354140.1 GCA_000415505.1 Streptomyces afghaniensis 772 | reverse complement strand
ACGTCTTCGGCGCCCGGACGACTTCGCGGACCTCTTCTTCACCACCAAGTCGGTGACGTACAACGGCAGATCGCTCCCCGGCCTGGGCCTGAACATCGCCCGCTACAACCTCGGCGCGTGCAGCTGGAACAGCGTCGGCGGCGAGACGATGGTCAAGTCGCCCAACATCCCCGGCTTCAAGCAGATCGAGGGCTTCTGGCAGGACTGGAACAACGAGGACCCCGCCTCCTCGGCATGGAAATGGTCGGCGGACGCCAACCAGCGCGCGATG
>KE354139.1 GCA_000415505.1 Streptomyces afghaniensis 772 | reverse complement strand
CCTCGCAGGCGCCGAGCGCGCGGGCGATGTCGCACACGTAGAGGCCGATGCTGCCGCGGGCGACGACCGGCACCCGTGCTCCGGGCCGGGCCTTGAGGTGAGGTGCGACCAGGCGCCAGGCCAGGGACCAGTTGTCGCTGGCGGAGGCCATGGCGACCGGGTCGAGACCGGTGGGCAGGGGGACGAGCATGGCGTCGGCGTAGGGCACGCGGACCAGGTCGGAGAAGAGTCCGCCCCAGGTGCCGCCGATCGGCGCGCCGTACATCGCCATGTAGGGCACGGCGGTGCAGTGCGCGGTCAGCCCGGCCCGGCAGCGGTCGCAGTCGCCGCAGTTGACGGACCACGGGACGACCACGAGATCGCCGGGGGCGACGGCGGTGACGGCGTCGCCGGTCTCCACGACCCGGGCGACGCACTCGTGGCCGAGGGCGAAGGGCGGCTCGATGAAGCCGTGCCCGGCGAGGATGGCGGAGTCGACGTCACACGGGGTGGCGGCCACCGGCGCGACGATCGCCTCGCCGTCCGACTGGATCCTGGGATCGGGTGCTTCTCGCCATGCGACGGTGTGCTTGGCGACGTAGGCCAGTTCACGCATCGGTGCGCTGCCCCTTCGCCAGTGCCACCAGATCGGCGTACCGGACGACGGAGCCGCCCGCGCCCCAGGTGCCGTCGGGCTGTTCGTGCACCAGCACCCACACTCGCAGCGTGTCGTCCGGGCCGAGGCCGGCGGCGCCCAGGACGGTCTTCGTCGCCTCCTCGACCAACCCCGCCTTGCGGCGCTCGGACAGGGCGCCCTGTGGGACGACGACCTCCACCAGGAAGCGCGGTTCGTCGTCCCCGGCGGTGGTCTGGGCACCCTCGGGCAGTTCGACGAGGTAGCTCCACGCCTGAGCGCGGAAGAAGGGGGTGTCGGGCGCGCCCTCCCAGCGCAGCAGCACGGCGGCCAGGTCGCGCTGGACGGTCGTGCGCCCCTGATCGGTGAGGGCACCGGTCGGGACGGTCAGCCTGATCATCGGCATGGCAGCTCCTCGAATCGCCGACAGTCACCGTCTATGACGGTCGTTATAACGAGTGATCACGCTAGACTATGACGGCTGTTATAGCCAGAGGGGATGTGCACAAGTGGCCGAGCGAAGTGCGCCGTCGCGTGAGCGGATCGTGGCCGGGGCCGCCGACATGATCAGTCGGCGTGGTCTGAGCGCCACGAGCATCCGGGAGATGGCCAAGCACGCCAAGGCGCCGCTCGGCTCGACGTATCACTACTTCCCCGAGGGCAAGCAGCAACTGGCCACCGAAGCCGTCCGGTACACGGGCGAGTGGGTCGCCCGCAGCCTGCGCAAGGAGCTGGAGTCGGGGCCGGTCGAAGGGCTGCGGGCATTCCTCGCCCTGTGGCGCAAGATCGTCGTCGAGAGCGACTTCCACGCCGGTTGCCCCGTGTTGGCCGTGGCCATCGAGGAGCCCCCGGCCGACGAGATCCCGCCCGCTGTGGCTGCCGCGGCAGCGGTGTTCGCCCAGTGGGAGGCCCTGCTGGCCGCCTCGCTGCGCGAGCACGGCACCGAGGCGGAACAGGCCGCCCAGCTCGCGACCCTCGTCGTGGCGGCCGTCGAGGGCACGGTCGCCATGTGCCGCGCCAAGCGCAGCGCACAGCCGCTCGATGACACCGCCGAGCAGTTGCAGGCGCTCATCGCCGGCGCGATCAAGCACTGACACCCGCCAGGGTGCACGGACCCGGGTCAGGCGCCGAGTGCGGCGCGGACGGACTCGGCCTTCTCCTGGGTGAACACGCCGGTGTCGAGGAGGGAGAGGACGGACAGCACACCGCCGCGCGATCCCCAGCTGCCCTCGTCGATCACCCGGAAGGTGACCCACCAGGCCGGTGACGGCTCGGGGAGGCCGCAGGCGTCGGTCATCGCGGCCAGGACGCGTTCGATGACCTCGGCCCGGACCTCCTGGCGCCAGTCCCCGTCCATCACCGTCACGTCGATCACCATGACGTCGGCGTCCGGGCCGGTGTCCGCGAGGAGCCGCCCGCCGATGGCCATCATGTCGGCCGCACGCTCGACGAAATGCACCTGGAACCCGGCCCGCGCGGCCGGTGCGACCTGCCCGACCTCCGGCACGAGCACCGCGTCCGTCAGTGTCTCGGCCAGCTTCCGGCGCTGCTCCTGGCTCAGGCGGCCCTTCGGGGTGCTCACCGTGATGATCGTCACGGCATCCTCCTATGACAGTCGTTATAGACGCTGGTCACGCTACACCCCGTCTATAACGACTGTCATATCGGTGCTGTGAACGCTCAGTCGGAGATGACAGCCGAGCGGCCGATCCACTCGCTCCCGTGCACCGCCTCGTGCATGAAGGCGGCTACGTCCGCCCGACTGATCGTCGGGTTGCCCTTCATCGGCAGCCGGTCGTCCGCGCGGTAGGTGCCCTTGGCCTGGCCGTGGGTCAGCCTGGTCGGGTAGACCACGGTCCAGTCCAGCCCGCTGGCGCGGACAGCGTCGTCGGCGATCTCCTTGTCGGCGTAGATCGAGCGCAGCAAGGTCCGGTAGATGACCTTCTGCGGCACGCTCGCCCACGAGAGGGTGTGGCCGACCCCGAAGGACGACAGCCACACCACACGGGACACGCCGGTCTCCTCCACCGCCGCGATCAAAGCCGCCGAGGCGCGCATGAAGAGGTCGTCGGCGACCACCGAAGCGCCCCGGCCGAGGGCGGAGACGACGGCATCCTGCCCGGCGAGGGCGGCGGAGACGTCGCGGTGGGAGGTCGCGTCTCCCATGACCACCGTGACCTGATCCGCCAGGTCCCCCAGCCCCGCCGGGTTACGGACCAGGGCGGTGACTTGGTCGCCTGCGCGCAGGGCCAGCTCGACGAGGCGGCGGCCGGTGGGGCCGGTCGCTCCGAGGATCAACAGCTTCATGACATGGGCGTCTTTCGTCTACGGGTTCGGGTCGGTGTCACGCGAGGTCGGCGAGGTCTTCCTCGGTGAGGGTGACCGCGGCGGCGGCCATGTTCTGCTCCAGGTGGGAGAGGGGCCCCGTGCCCTGGATGGCAAGGGCGACCGGGCATGTCGCACGCGACCTCGAACACCTGGCCGGGCGCCTGTGAGCCCGCTCGCCGCTGGATGCGGCGCGGCACCTCGGGTACGCGAGTTGTGCTGCCGGGCTGGAGCGAGTGTCCCGCCGTCCTCGCCGACGAGCGCGACCGGGAGGCCCTGCGTGAGGTGGCGACCCACGGCTTCGAGGTGCAGCACACGCCATGATCCAGCCCAGCCAAACCAAGGCGACCCCGGGCGCCCCGCGAGATGAACGACGTCGGCACGAGTTCGCCACTCCAGAACCCTCGTCCGTGCCGGGCGCGTCCGAATTCAGAGGCGGATCACCAGGGCATCTCACCGTGACGGTCACGGAAGGTTCCGGTCGGTCCGTCCGCCCCGACGGTGGCGAGTTCGACGATCGCGTCGGTCCCCTCGGTCACCGTCTGCGGGCCACTGTGCCCGTTGAAGTCGGTCGCGGTGTAGCCCGGGTCGGCCGCGTTCACTTTCACGTCCGGCCAGGACTTCGCGTACTGCGTGGTCAGCATGGTCACAGCAGCCTTCGACGCCGTGTAGAGCGGCGCGATGGCCCGGCCCTCGACGCGCCCGGTGTCATGGGTGGCCGCGAACGACCCCATGCCGCTGGACACATTGACGATGACGGGGTTCGCGGACTTGCGCAGCAGGGGCAGGAACGCGTGTGTCACCCGGACGATCCCCACGACATTGACCTCGAACACCTCGCTGGCGTCAGCGGCCGTGATCTCGTCGGTGGGACGGTGTGTTCCGAAGACGCCGGCGTTATTGATCAGGACGTCGATGCTGCCCTCGCGAGCCTCGACGTCGGCGGCGGCCGCAGCCACCGACGCGTCGTCCGTCACATCGATCTGGACGAAACGGGCACCGAGTGCGTCGGCGGCCGCCTGGCCACGCTCGGGATCACGAGCGCCGATGAGGACGGTGTGGCCGGCCTCGATCAAGCGGCGGGCGGTCTCGTACCCGAGGGACTTGTTGGCTCCTGTGATGAACGTTGTTGTCATGCGTTCACCCTCGGTCCGTGACGAGAGGACGACCAGTGCCCTGGGCGACGGTAGGACGGCCAGTACCAGGCACATCGGCTGTCCGGCGGACACAATGGTCGAGTGGACGAGACCCTTGGCACGGCACTGCGCCGCTGGCGCGACCGGCTTTCTCCCACCGACGTAGGGCGGACTTCGCGAGCCGGACGCCGTGCGGTGGGGCTGCGACGCGAGGAGCTGGCCGAGCTCGCGGGGCTGTCGGTCGACTATGTGGTGCGGCTGGAGCAGGGCCGCGCCACGAGCCCTTCGGCGCAGGTCGTCGCGAGCCTGGCCAGGGCCCTCCAGCTGCAACCCGTGGAGCGCGATTACGCCTACCGGCTGGCCGGCCTCCTCCCTCCCCAGGAGGGGACGATTTCCACGCATGTTCCAGCGGGGGTCCAACGGATGCTGGCTCGCCTCGGGGAGTTCCCCGTGGGCGTGTTCAGTGCCGACTGGACCTTGCTGTCCTGGACTCCTGCATGGGCAGTGCTGCTGGGCGACCCCAGCGCACGGACACACGCCGAGCGCAACCTGGTGCGGGCGGTCTTCGCCGCAGGCCCCTCAGGGCTCGCGGCCTGGCCCGTGCTCCAGGACGACGACGCCCTTGGCCCCGCCCTCGTGGCCGATCTGCGCACGGCTCTCGTCAACTACCCCCGCGACCGTGAACTGATCGATCTTGTCGCGGAACTGCGCTCCACCAGTGCGGAGTTCACCCGGCAGTGGGACGAGGGTGCGGTCGGTCCGCACGTCTCGGCCCGCAAGACCATCGTGCACCCCCAGGTCGGCGAGGTGACATGCGACTGCGACGTGCTCACCGTCCCGGGCTGCGACGTACGCCTCGTCGTCTACACGGTGGCGGCGGGTTCCGCCGATGCGGAAAAGTTGGAGTTCCTGCGGGTCACGAACGGCGTCCGCGCCGATGGCTCCTCGCCTCCGGGGCCCGGTCTGTTCTCCAGGCCGTGACGTGATCGGGCCGGTCGGATCTCGTCCAGCACGCAGACCCCTTCGCCGGCCGGTTGGTGGGCAGCTCAGGCCAGTGCTTGGCGTGCGGGACGGGCGAGTTCGGAGGCTCCGGGCACTCTGCGACGCTGGTAGAGGGCGAGGGTGGAACGGAGTGAGGTGATCGCCTTGCGCGTGCGGTCCGAGGTCATGCCCTCCATGAGGGACACGGCCTGGGACCAGGCGGCGAAGGCCCCCGCCAGCGCGGGGCTCTCAATGTGCCCTGGCCGCCTGACTGCCCCTCTCCGGCACTGAAAGGGCGAGGCCCGAAGTCCCCGCCCGAACCCAGGAAACCCCGGCTCAGGGCCACACCAAGCAGTACGGCTGATGCCCCGCCTCATGCAACCGATGGCTGAAGTCCTGCTACTCGTGCAGCAGTTGGTACACATTGAACGCGTCCCGAGGCCCGCCCCGGTCCGGGACCGTCGACCAGATGAAGGCCGCCGCGCCCACCGCCTCCTCGCCGATGCCCCGCAGGGGGTCGACGACGGTCATCGGGAGTTTGACCACCGCGTAGTCGGGGTGCAGGACGACCAGTTCCAGGGGCGGCACCTTGTGCAGGGGAACGCCCTCGATGCCCGTCAGGACCATCGCCGCCATGGTCTCCGGCTTGATCTTCGTGAACATGCCGTTCATGCCGAGCTCGTCGCCGCCGAGTTCCTCGGGACGCATCGAGATCGGGACGCGGGCCGCGGTCGCCCCGTCGGGCGCGCCGAAGTACTTGTACGTCACCCCCACCCGACCACCATTCCTGCTCCCCGTCCGAAGATCGTCCATCCGACGTTCAGTACGGCGGTCGAGCCGGTCCGGTTCACTCGGCAGCCCCTGCGTCTGACGTGCTTCCTGCGTGTCCTCCGCTTCGCGCCGGTGCCTTCCCCGCCGGGCACGTCGAGGACCCAGGTCATCAGTCCCCTCGCCCAGTCCGCCACCGCGATGCATATCTCCACCCGACTGCTTTTCTAGGACGCGTCGCCCCCGCCGCGCAACCCGATCATCGTGTCAGTGACCTCCCCCGCGGCCGCTCGCCGAAACGTGCGCTGAAACATCTGCCCGCGGGATCTTCGCAGCCTCCGACCACCCTGGGCCGTTTGAGCTGTGTGTATCACGCCCCAGTCTCGCAGACGACAGAGGTTCGGGGACCGGTTGCAGGGCACTGTCCTACCCTGAACAGGTCACACGCACCCGGATCCCGACGACGTCGGAGAAGGTCGGAGAAGTCGCAGGTCATGAGCGAACTGGCATATCCGTATGAAGCACCGGCCTCGCAGGCTCTGTTCGACCGTGCGGCGGCCGTCACACCCGGTGGCGTGAACTCGCCGGTGCGGGCCTTCCGCGCCGTCGGCGGCACACCGCGGTTCATGGTGTCCGGCAAGGGGCCGTATCTGACCGATGCCGACGGGCGGGAGTACGTCGACCTGGTGTGCTCCTGGGGGCCCATGATCCTCGGGCACTCGCACCCCGAGGTCATCGCCGCCGTGCAGGACGCCGTCGCCCGCGGTACGTCCTTCGGCACGCCCGGTGAGGGCGAGGTCGCACTCGCCGAGGAGATGGTCGCGCGGATCGAGCCGCTGGAGCAGGTACGCCTGGTGTCCAGCGGGACCGAGGCGACCATGTCCGCGATCCGGCTCGCGCGCGGGTTCACCCAGCGCAGCAAGGTGATCAAGTTCGCCGGGTGCTACCACGGGCACGTCGACTCGCTGCTCGCCGCGGCGGGCAGTGGCGTCGCCACCTTCGCGCTGCCCGACACCCCCGGCGTCACCGGCGCCCAGGCCGGCGACACCGTCGTCCTGCCGTACAACGACCTCGACGCCGTACGCGCCGCCTTCGCCGCCCACCCCGGCGAGATCGCCTGCGTGATCACCGAGGCCTCCCCGGGCAACATGGGCGTCGTCCCGCCCGCGGACGGCTTCAACCAGGGCCTGAAGGACGTGTGCGCCGAGAACGGCGCCCTCTACATCTCCGACGAGGTCATGACCGGGTTCCGGACCAGCCGGGCCGGGTGGTACGGGGTCGACGGGGTCCGGCCCGACCTCATGACCTTCGGCAAGGTCATGGGCGGTGGCTTCCCCGCCGCGGCCTTCGGCGGGCGTGCGGACGTGATGGCTCATCTCGCCCCGGCCGGGCCCGTCTACCAGGCCGGCACCCTCTCCGGGAACCCCGTCGCCACGGCGGCCGGGCTCGCCCAGCTTCGCCTCCTCGACGACGCCGCCTACGACAAGGTCGACGCCGTGTCGAAGCAGATCCAGGAGCTCGTCAGCGAGGCGCTGACCAAGGAGGGCGTCGCGCACCGGCTCCAGAACGCCTCCAACATGTTCTCGGTGTTCTTCACCGACCGGCCCGTGCGGAACTACGAGGACGCCAAGGCGCAGGAGTCCTTCCGCTTCACCGCGTTCTTCCACTCGCTGCTCGCGAGCGGCGTCTACCTGCCGCCGTCGTCCTTCGAGTCCTGGTTCGTCTCCACCGCGCACGACGAGCGGGCCGTGCAGCGGATCGCCGACGCCCTCCCGGCTGCGGCCCGAGCTGCCGCGGAGGCCACGGCATGAGCAACGAGACGAACCACGACACGAACGGCGACATCACCGTCGTCCACGTCATGCGGCACGGCGAGGTCGCCAACCCGGACGGCATCCTCTACGGGCGGCTGCCGGGCTACCACCTCTCCGAGCTGGGCCGGCGCATGGCCGACCGGGTCGCCGAGCACCTCGCGACCCGCGATGTGACGTACGTCGTGGCCTCGCCGCTGGAGCGGGCGCAGGAGACGGCGGAGCCGATCGCCAAGGCGCACGGGCTTGACCTCGCCACCGACGAGCGGCTGATCGAGGCCGGCAACATCTTCCAGGGCAAGACGTTCGGCGTCGGGGACGGGGCGCTGCGCAGGCCCGGCAACTGGAAGCACCTGGTCAATCCGTTCCGGCCGTCCTGGGGCGAGCCGTACGTCGACCAGGTCGTGCGGATGATGAACGCGCTCAGCACGGCGAAGGACCGGGCGCGGGGCCACGAGGCCGTCGTGGTCAGCCATCAGCTGCCGATCTGGATCGTGCGGTCGTACGTCGAGCGGCGGCGGCTCTGGCACGACCCGCGCAAGCGGCAGTGCACGCTCGCCTCGCTGACGACCTTCACCTACCGGGGCGACAGGATCGTTTCCGTCGGCTACACCGAGCCGGCCCGCGATCTCGTCCCGGCGCATCTCCTCGCCGGTGCCAAGCCGGTGAAGGGGAAGGCCAAGGCGTTCGGCGCGTAGGCCCTTTCTGTTCGCTTCTGACGGCCTCGTTACGGAATCTGCAAATATCGACGGAACCTCCCCGTTCGTCACGTCCTCTGACTGGGTGACCACCAGAGAACGTGATGAACGGGGATGCAATGCGCCCTTACTCCCGCAGGGGAATGCTCGGAATCGGCGCGGGGGCCGCGGCCGCCGTCTCGCTCGCCGGGTGCGGCGGACTCACCGGGTCGGACGGGTCCAGCCACGCCGACGGTTCCGGGGAATCCGCACAGGGCGGGTCGAAGCCGAAGCCGGCCGCCCGGCCCATCGGCGACGGCTCCACCGCCTACACCGGCAAGCAGCCCCACCAGCCCGCCAAGCCCGAGCCGCTGGAGCCGGGTCAGACGCCGCCGCAGTTCGTCGTGTTCTCCTGGGACGGCGCCGGCGAGGTCGGCAACGGCCTCTTCCCGCGCTTCCTTGACCTCGCCAAGGAGCACGGCGCGAGCATGACCTTCTTCCTGTCCGGGCTGTACCTGCTGCCCGAGTCGAAGAAGCGCCTCTACGACCCGCCGAACAACCCGCGCGGCGCCTCCGACATCGGCTACCTCACCGACGAGCACGTCAAGGAGACGCTGAAGAACGTCCGCCGGGCCTGGCTGGAGGGCCACGAGATCGGCACCCACTTCAACGGGCACTTCTGCGGCGAGACCTACGGCTCGGTCAAGAACTGGACGCCCCGGCAGTGGCGCAGCGAGATCGACCAGGCGAAGTCCTTCGTCAAGGAGTGGCGCACCAACACCGGCTGGACCGATATGCCGCCGCTGCCGTTCGACTACGACAAGGAACTCGTCGGCGGCCGTACGCCCTGTCTGCTCGGCCAGGACAACCTGCTGCCCACCGCCCGTGAGCTGGGCTGGCGCTACGACGCCTCCTCGCCCGGTGGCCGCCAGGTCTGGCCGGTGAAGCGGCAGGGGATCTGGGACCTGCCGTTGCAGCAGATACCTTTCCCTGGCCGTGGCTTCGAGGTCCTCTCCATGGACTACAACATGCTGGCGAACCAGTCCATCAGCACCACCAAGGCCCCGGCGCACAACTACCCGGGCTGGCGGCAGCAGTCGGCCCAGGCGTACATCCAGGGATTCAAGCGGGCATACGAGACTAATCGGGCGCCGCTCTTCATAGGTAATCACTTCGAGCAGTGGAACGGCGGCATCTACATGGACGCCGTGGAGGAGGCCTTCAAGCACATCGCGCGGGAGAAGGAGAAGGGCGCCGATGTGCGTCTCGTCTCCTTCCGGCAGTTCACCGACTGGCTGGACGTGCAGAAGCCCGAGGTGCTCGAAAAGCTCCGTACGCTCGAGGTCGGGCAGCAACCGGCAGGTGGCTGGAAGGGGTTCGTCGAGAAGACGCCGTCAGGTGCCGGTACGCCCTCCCGGAACGCCGCCTGAAATGCGGTTTTCCGCCCGCAAGGGGGGTGGGCGAGAGCCCCGGAACGGACATGCGAAACTTTTCACATGAGTGCCGCCAGCCGCGCCCCCCTGCGCTCGAACCGCTCGCCCCGCACGACCCCCTCGAACCGGGTCCGTCGCCGCGCCGCCCTGACCGCCGGTGCCGCCGTGGCCGCGCTGCTCGTCACCGCGTGCGGCTCGGGCGGCACTTCCGGCGGGGGCGGCAACACCAACTTCGTCACCGGCACCGACGGCATCGCCACGGTCGCCAAGGGCGAGCGCACCCCGGCACCCGACCTGTCCGGCAAGACCATCGCCGGCAAGACCCTCGACGTCGCCGACTACAAGGGCAAGGTCGTCGTCCTCAACGTGTGGGGATCCTGGTGTAACCCCTGCCGCGCCGAGGCCAAGTACTTCGCGAAGGTCTCCAAGGAGTACGCCGGCAAGGGCGTGCAGTTCGTCGGCATCAACACCCGCGACACCTCCACCGGCGCCGCGCTCGCCTTCGAGAAGGACTGGGGCATCACCTACCCCAGCCTCTACGACCCGACCGGCAAGCTGCTGCTCCGCTTCGACAAGGGCACCCTCAACCCGCAGGCCATCCCCTCCACCCTGATCCTCGACCGGAACGGGAAGATCGCGGCCCGCTCGCTGTCCGCCCTCAGTGAGGAACGGCTTGTGAAGATGCTCAAGCCGGTCGTCGCCGAGAAGTGAGCGGAGTAGTGACGTGAGCGCGCTCACCCTCGCCGCGGTAGCGGACCCCAACGGCACGGTGCTCAACGGCGCCCTGCTGGTGGCCCTGCCCATCGCCCTGCTCGGTGGACTCGTCTCCTTCTTCTCGCCCTGCGTGCTGCCGCTCGTGCCCGGCTACCTGTCCTACGTCACCGGAGTCAGCGGCACCGACCTGGCCGAGGCCCGGCGCGGCCGGATGGTCGCCGGGGCCTCGCTGTTCGTGCTCGGCTTCACCGCCGTCTTCGTCTCCGGCGGGGCCTTCTTCGGATACTTCGGCCAGACGCTCCAGGAAGAGCGGGGCGTGCTGTCCAAGGTGCTGGGCGTCTTCATGATCCTCATGGGCGTCTTCTTCATGGGCCTGATGCCCTGGCTCACCCAGCGCGAGTTCCGTTTCCACCGGAAGCCGGCGGCCGGTCTCGTCGGCGCCCCGGTGCTCGGCGCGCTGTTCGGCATCGGCTGGACGCCCTGCATCGGCCCGACGCTGGCCGCCGTCCAGACCCTCGCCCTGAACCAGGGCAGCGCGGGTCGCGGGGCGGTACTGACCATCGCGTACTGTCTGGGCCTGGGCGTGCCGTTCGTGCTCGCCGCGGTCGCCTTCCGCAAGGCCCTCGGCGCCTTCGGGTGGATCAAGCGCCACTACGTCTGGGTGATGCGGATCGGCGGCACCATGATGATCGTGACCGGTCTGCTGCTGCTGACCGGCGCCTGGGACCGCATCGTGCAGGAGATGCAGGTCTGGTCCGACGGCTTCACTGTGGGGATCTGATCGATGAGCAAGACCACCGCCTCCGACCCGGCCCCGACAGCCGCAGAGGACCAGGAACTCGGCGACGCCGGCTCCCAGCTGTCCACCGCCCCCACGGAGGACGCGCCCAACCTGCCCGCCCTCGGCGTCATCGGCTGGGCCCGCTGGTTCTGGCGGCAGCTGACCTCCATGCGGGTCGCGCTGCTGCTGCTCCTGCTCCTCTCCCTCGGCGCGATCCCCGGCTCGCTCATCCCGCAGACCGGCACCGACGAGACGAAGGTCGCCGACTTCCGCAAGGCCCACCCGGCCCTCGGGGACGTCTACGACAAGCTCGGCCTGTTCCACGTCTACAGCTCGGTGTGGTTCTCCGCGATCTACATCCTGCTGTTCATCTCCCTCATCGGCTGCATCGTCCCCCGCACCTGGCAGTTCGTGGGCCAGCTGCGCGGCCGTCCGCCCCGCGCGCCCCGGCGGCTGAACCGGCTGCCCGCCCACACCACCTGGCGCACCACGGCCGAGCCCGAGCAGGTCCACAGCGCCGCCCTGGCCCTGCTGAAGAAGCGCCGCTTCCGCGCCCACCTCGCCGGTGACGCCGTCGCCGCCGAGAAGGGCTACCTGCGCGAACTGGGCAACCTCGTCTTCCACATCGCCCTCATCGTGCTGCTGGTCGCCTTCGCCTGGGGCCAGCTGTACAAGTCCGAGGGCAACAAGCTCGTCGTCGAGGGCGACGGCTTCTCCAACACCCTCACCCAGTACGACGACTTCAAGTCCGGCAGCCTCTTCACCTCCGACGACCTGGTGCCCTTCAGCTTCAACCTGAAGAAGTTCACCGGCACCTACGAGCGCAGCGGCCCCAACAAGGGCACTCCGCGCGTCTACCAGGCCGACCTCACCTACAGCGACGGCCCCTACGGCAAGGACGAGAAGACCACCGTCAAGGTCAACCACCCGCTGCAGATCGGCGACGCCAAGGTCTACCTGGTCAGCCACGGCTACGCCCCGGTCATCACCGTCCGCGACGCCAAGGGCGACGTCGTCTACGACGACGCCGTACCGCTGCTGCCGCTCGACGCCAACGTCACCTCCTCCGGCGTCGTCAAGGTCCTCGACGGCTACCGCAACCCCGAGGGCAAGAAGGAACAGCTCGGCTTCAACGCGTTCTTCGTGCCGACCTTCGGCGGCGCCGCCAGCGGCACGATGCTGTCGCAGTTCCCCGCGCTGGACTATCCGGTGCTCGCGCTGTCCGCCTACCACGGCGACCTGGGGGCCGACTCCGGCATCCCGCAGAGCGTGTACCAGATGGACAAGACCAACATGAAGGAGTTCAAGGACTCCAAGGGCAAGCTGTTCAAGAAGCTGCTGCGGCCCGGCGAGACCATGAAGCTCCCGAACGGCGCCGGTTCGGTCACCTTCGGCAAGGACGTCAAGGAGTGGGCCGGCTTCCAGGTCGTCCAGGAGCCCGGCGGCGGCTGGGCCCTCGCCGGGGCCCTCGCGGCCATCGGCGGCCTCGCCGCCTCCCTGTTCATCCAGCGCCGCCGCGTCTGGGTGCGCGCGGTCAAGGGCGCCGACGGCGTCACCGTCGTGGAGATGGCCGGCCTCGGCCGCAGCGAGTCCGCCAAGGTCCCCGAGGAACTCGGCGACCTCGCCGGGATCCTCTACGACCAGGCACCGGCCGCGCCCGGCCCCGACGACCCCGCAGATTCCCCCGACACCGACCAGGAGCCGGGTACCGAAACCCCCGTACCTGCCGAAGGGGCTGAGAAGTGACTCTCGCCGCCGCCACCAACGAAAACCTCGCGAACATCAGCAATGTGCTCATCTACTCCGCGATGGCCGTCTACACCCTGGCGTTCTTCGCGTACATCGCCGAATGGCTCTTCGGCAGCCGCAGCAAGGTCGCCAAGACCGCCGCCGCACTCACGGCCAAGCCGGCCGAGGCGAAGAAGACGCCCGCCGTCACCGTGAACCAGGCGGGCGGCACCGCCGTCCTGGAGCGGCCCAAGGTCACGGTGCGGGCCGCGACCGGTCAGCGGGACGTGCCGGACGGGCCCGGGGCGCACGGCGGTGACGAACAGGGCGACCTGTACGGCCGGATCGCCATCTCCCTCACCGTGCTCGCCTTCCTGGTCGAGCTGGGCGGCGTCGTCGCCCGCGCGGCCTCGGTGGAGCGGGCGCCGTGGGGCAACATGTACGAGTTCAACATCACGTTCTCCACGGTCGCCGTCGGCGTGTACCTCGGGCTGCTGGCGCTGAAGAAGAACGTGCGCTGGCTCGGCCTGTTCCTGATCACCTCGGTCCTGCTGGACCTGGGCCTCGCGGTCACGGTCCTCTACACCGCCAGCGACCAGCTGGTCCCGGCCCTGCACTCGTACTGGCTGTACATCCACGTCTCCACGGCGATCTTCTGCGGCGCCGTCTTCTACGTCGGCGCGGTCGCCACGATCCTGTACCTCTTCAAGGACTCCTACGAGAACAAGCTCGCGAGCGGCGGCACGCCCGGCACCTTCGCGACGTCCGTCCTGGAGCGGCTGCCCTCCTCCGCCTCCCTCGACAAGTTCTCCTACCGCGTCAACGCGGCCGTCTTCCCGCTGTGGACGTTCACGATCATCGCGGGCGCCATCTGGGCCGGTGACGCCTGGGGCCGGTACTGGGGCTGGGACCCGAAGGAGACCTGGTCCTTCATCACCTGGGTCGCCTACGCCTGTTACCTGCACGCCCGCGCGACCGCCGGCTGGAAGGGCCGCAAGGCCGCCTACCTGGCCCTGATCGCCTTCGGCTGCTGGCTGTTCAACTACTACGGCGTGAACATCTTCGTCTCCGGCAAGCACTCCTACGCGGGCGTCTAGCCCTCGTACCGTCGAAGGCCGGTTCCCGTGACCACTCGGGTCACGGGAACCGGCCTTCGACGTCGTTCAGGGCCTGCCGGCCGTGCCCGTCACGATGTCCCGCAGCCGCTCGGCGTACAGCCGCATGTTCTTGTACGCGATGTCCGTGTCCGGGTAACGGCCGGCGAACCACAGGCCCTCGTGGAGGCGGGTGATCCAGGCGCAGACCTGGTCACCGTAGGAGACCCTGAGCAGCCCGTACGCCTTCTGGTCCGTCCAGTGGTCGGAGCCGGGGATACCGCGGGTGTCGACGAACGAGACGATCGAGTACAGGTCGGGGGAGGTCGGGCGGAAGTCGCTGCCGAGCAGGTGGAGGACGCGGGCCAGGGGGATGCGGGCCAGCCGGCGGTTGGCCTGGAGGGCGGCGCGCACGGTGCGCAGGGCGCTCGGGAAGTCGACGGCTTCGGACATGGGAATCTCGATCGGGGCGCCGCCCACGTACCAGCCGACCGACTGCGACCACTGGGACTTCACGCGGGTGTGGAACGGCACGACCGTGCGGTAGACGGGCTCGCCGCCGATCTCGTGGACGATGAGGGCGGTGGCCGCGAGGACCCCGACCAGACTCCCGCCGTACGGGCGGCAGTACGACTCGAACGCGGCGGCGGCATCCGCGTCCACCATCATCTCGCGCATGAACTTCTGCGTGGGCAGTCCGCCCCCGGGTTCCAGGCCGAGGTCGACGGGGAAGCTCGGCAGCCGTCCGCCGCAGCGTTGGATGAACTCCCGCCAGCGGGCGACGATGTCGTGGTCCGCGTCGATGCGGTCGGCGTCCGCCCGCTCGGCCTCGCAGAAGTCGACGTAACTGCTCGCCGGCTCCGGCCCCTCGGCCCTGCCCGCGACCCCGGCCTCGTACAGCTCGTGGATCTCGGCGGGGATGCGGTGGATGGAGTAGGCGTCGACATTGCTGTGGTCGAAGGCCATGTACACGCTGGTGCAGTCGTCCCGGACGACCGCCGTGTAGATGAGGTTGGGCCAGCGCAGGGCGTCGGCCGTGGTGTCGAAGCGGTCCTGGAGGTGCTGGGCCAGGGCCGCCGGGTCGGTGAAGTCGCCGACGTCCTCCCGGTGCAGGGACACGGAGGACGGGTCGAGTGTGAAGCGGCGGATCGAGTCGCCGGGCCCGCCCGCCCAGCGGAAGCCGCTGCGCAGCGTTTCATGGCGCAGCGTCCAGCCGCGCAGCGCCTCGCCCAGCGCGTCCAGGTCGGCCCGTCCCGGGATGTCGAACGCCGCGCCCAGCCAGGTCGGGACGAACAGTCCGTCCTCCCGCACGGACCGGGCCGTCCGGATGTGCGACTCCTGGATGTACGCCGGTGGCCTGGAGTCTTCTGGCAGAGCCTTCGCCGTCGCGACGGTCGCCGGACTGAGTGTCCATTCGACGAGTCGCCCAGGTCGGACCTCGCAGCGCTGGATATCAGTCATTCGCACAGGGGGTCTCCGTTCGCAGGTGGGATAGACCCGACCAAACGAATGGCGAACCCGCTACCGGCGACACCGGGTGTCGCCGGTTTTTCAATGGATCGGATGGCATCTCGAACGGTGTTACGAGCTCTGACCGGTGCGTTCGGTTGACGCGGTGACCCGTTCGAGGTGGGCGTGGAGGGCGCCCGCCCCCTCGACCATGCCCCTGGTGCGAGCCGTCAGGGCCTCTCCGCGGGCCGCGATCGCCGCCCGCAGGGCGTCGCTGCTGCCCTCCCGGCGCAGCCCCTGAAGCACCGGACGGATCTGGTCGAAGAGATAGTGACTGCGGCGCAGCGTGTGCACGAGCCGGGCGTCGCGCACATCGGCGGGTTCGTAGACCCGGTACCCCGTGCCGCGCTCGCGGCCCGGCGTGAGCAGCCCGGCCCCCTCCCACACCCGCAGCGCGGACGTCCGTACGCCCAGCAGCGCGGCCACCTCCCCGATGCGCAGCCCGCCGGAGCGGGGCAGCGGGGCGGGCGGCTCGGCCGCCAGCAGCTCCA
>KE354138.1 GCA_000415505.1 Streptomyces afghaniensis 772 | reverse complement strand
GTGCCGCTCGGCGGCCAGGTCCTGGAGGTGGTCCACGTGGTCGGGTGCGCGTTCGACGTCGGCCATGGGCTCGCGGTCGATGCCGTTGTCGTAGCCCATGAGTTCGTGGTCGAACCAGCGGTGCAGTGTCTCGGCCCAGGCGCCGCGGCGGAAGTCGAAGGGGTCGACGTGGCCCGTCCGGGAGAGCCAGATCTTGCGCTCGACGCCGTTCTTCGCGAGGGCGTCCCACCACTGGCCGACGTGCTTCATCCGCACGTTGAGGTCCTGCATGCCGTGCACGAGGAAGACGCTGGCCTTGACCTTCCGCGCGGCCCTGACGTAATCGCGCTCGGTCCACAGCGGGGTCCAGTCGCCCGTGCGCGGGGCCCCGTCGACGAGCTTCTGCTGCACGGCGGCGCACTTGGCCCGGGCGTCGGGGCTGTTGACGTAGTCGGACAGCCATTCGGGGCCGGAGTCGTAGAGCGGGGCGCCCTGCTGGAAGTAGTAGTCGTACCAGGAGGAGATGGCGCTGATCGGGACGATGGTCTTCAGACCCTCGACGCCGGTCGCGGCGACGCCGTTGGCGATGGTGCCGTCCCAGCTCTTGCCGATCATGCCGGTCCTGCCGTTGGTCCAGGCGGCCTTGGCACGGGTGGTGCCGGTGCGGGTGGTGTAGGCCTTGGCGCGGCCGTTGAGCCAGTCGACGACGGCCTTCGCGGACTGGATGTCGGAGCGGCCGCCGACGTCGACGCAACCGTCGGAGCGATTGGTTCCGGCCAGGTCGACGCCGACGAAGGCGTAGCCGCGCGGCACGAAGTAGTTGTCGTAGTACAGCGGCATCCGTGTGACGTCGCCGTTCGCGTCGTACGTCTTCTTCTGGCTCTCGTTGCCACGCCCGCAGCAGGAGTAGTACGAGCTGGCGTCCATGATGACGGGGACCTTGCGGCCCTGCAGGGCGGGTTCGCGGGGGCGGACGATGTCCACGGCCACCCGGTCGGCCTTGCCGTCGCGGTCGCCGTCGAGTCCGGTGTCCACCCAGACGGCCTCGCGGACGGCGTTCTCGTACGAGTGGACGGGGCGGCTCTCGCGGGGGGCGGGCTGCCGGGCGGCGTCCGCCGCTGCCGGGGTGAGCAGTGTGGCCATCAGGGCGGCCGTGGCCGCCGTCGCGAGCGGTCTCCAGGTCGTGAAGCGCGTGCGTTTCGGCATGCGCCGGACGCTACATCGGTGAACTCCTGTTCAGAAGAGGGCAGCTGACGGACCGGCGTGTCCGGGACGGGCCCCCGGGTCCGGTGTCTCATGTCGGCCGAATGGCGATCGTGTGACAGCAGGGGCCATGGACATGATCGGGGACACAGGGAGCCAATAGGCTCCGGACGGACTTCGGGACCCTACGACTTGGAGCTGTGCGTGCACCGCAGAATCATCGCGCCGGGAGCCCTCGCCGCGGCCGTTCTCCTGCTGGCGATCCCGGCATCGGCCGCGCCCCGCTCCCCCGGCGCACCGGGTATCGGTGACCCCTACTACCCGGCCTACGGCAACGGCGGATACGACGTCTCCCACTACGACCTCAGGCTGAAGTACCAGCCGGCCACGGACCTGCTCGAGGGCACGGCGACCCTCGTGGCCCGCACCACGCAGGACCTGTCCAGCTTCAACCTGGACTTCCTGCTGGACGTCGGCGAGGTGCGGGTCAACGGCGCGAAGGCGTCGTTCCGGACGTCGGGCGAGCACGAGCTGGAGATCACGCCGAAGGCCCCGCTGGCCAAGGGCACGCCCGTCACGGTCGTCGTGCGCTACCGCGGCGTGCCGTCGTCGAAGAAGGCGTACGGCTTCACCAGCTGGCACCGCACACCGGACGGGGGCGTCGCGGCGAACGAGCCCGAGGCGGCGGCTTGGTGGTTCCCGAGCAACGACCACCCGCTCGACAAGGCCACCTACGACGTGTCCGTGCAGGTCCCGGACGGCACGCAGGCCATCTCCAACGGCACGCTCCAGTCGACGAGTTCACGTCTCGGCTGGACCCGCTGGAACTGGCGCTCCGACAAGCCGCAGGCCACGTACCTCGCCACGCTCGCGGTCGGGAAGTTCGACATCACGACCGGCACGACCGAGAGCGGCATCCCGGTCCTCAACGCCTACAGCAAGGACCTGGGCGGCCACGCCGGGGCGGCGCGGGCGAGCATCGAACGGACCGGGGAGATCGCCGACTGGCTGACCGGCTACTTCGGGCCGTACCCCTACGACGCGCTCGGCGGATACGTGCCGAACACCACGACCGGGTACGCGCTGGAGACCCAGACCCGGCCGTACTACAGCCCGCGGCAGTTCGCGAACGGGTCGAACGTCTCCGTCGTCGTCCATGAGCTGGCGCACCAGTGGTACGGGGACGACGTGTCGCTCAAGCGCTGGAAGGACATCTGGATCAACGAGGGCTTCGCGCGGTACGCGCAGTGGCTGTGGTCCGAGCACGAGGGCGAGGGCACGGCGCAGGAACTCGCCGACTACGTGTACGCCTCGCACCCCGCCGACGACCCGTTCTGGACGGTGAAGCCCGGGGACCCTGGTGCCGAGAACCAGTTCGGCATCGCGGTGTACGACCGGGGCGCGCTGGCCGTCCAGGCGCTGCGCAACGAGATCGGCGACGAGGCGTTCTTCACGATCCTCAAGGGCTGGCCGCGGAAGTACGCCCACGGCAACGCGTCGGTCGCCGACTTCCAGCGGTACGCCGAGGAGGTGTCGGGCAAGCCCCTGGCCGCCCTGTTCGACACGTGGCTGTTCCAGCCGTCGAAGCCGGGGGTGCCGGCGGCTCGGGCCGCGGCGGTTGCGAAGGGGGCGGGGGCTGTGGCGGCGACTGTGCCGCAGCCGAGGTCGTGGAAGAAGATCGCGGCGACGAACGGGGTGCACGAGCACGCGGGTGCGGAGCACGTGCACTGACGCGGCTTGTCCCGCCCCGCTGCGGGCAGTCGTGCAGGCGCCCGGCCTGCTGAACGCCGTCCCCCGGTCTACGGTGGAGACTGCTGACGAAGGAGCCGGACGTGCGGAACGTGGCGATCGTCGAGGCACCGTCCGTACTGGGGCTGCGCCCGACCGGCGTCGAGGAACTGCCGGACGCACTCCTCGGCGCCGGGCTCGCCGAAGGGCTGGGCGCGGTGCATGCGGGCCGCGTCGAGCCACCCCCGTACGACCCGGAACGGGACCCGGACACCGGCGTCCTGAACCCCGGCGGCATCGCCGCGTACTCCGCCGCGCTGGCCGACACCGTCGGCGGTGTCCTCGACGACGGCCGGTTCCCCCTCGTGCTCGGCGGCGATTGCAGCGTGCTGCTCGGCAATCTGCTCGCGCTGCGCCGCCGTGGCCGGCACGGGCTGCTGTTCCTCGACGGGCACACCGACTTCTACCAGCCGTCGGCGGAACCGGCCGGTGAGGTGGCCTCCATGGAACTCGCCCTCGCCACCGGGCGCGGCCCGCGCGTGCTGGCCGACCTGGAGGGCCGGGGCCCGCTGGTGCGGGACGAGGACGTCGTCGCGCTGGGGTTCCGGGACGCGGAGGAGTCCGCGGGGTACGGGATGCAGCCGCTGCCGTCGGCGCTGCACGCGCTGGAGCTGGACACCGTGCGCGCCCTGGGTGCGGGCGAGGCGGCCCGGCGCGCCGTCGGGCTGCTGACCGGTGACGGCGCGGGCGCCGGGTACTGGATCCACCTCGACGTCGACGTCCTGGACGATGCCGCGATGCCCGCCGTCGACTACCGGCTCCCGGACGGGCTGACCTGGCAGGAGCTGGAGACCGTCCTGCGCACGGCCCTGTCCGGGGGCGGTGCCGTCGGCCTCACCGTCGCGATCTTCAACCCCCGTCTGGATCCCGACGGGGCGATCGCGCGGCGCCTCGGCGACTGTCTGGTACGGGCGTTCGACAAGGACACCGCCTAGGGGTGTCAGTCCCCGTGGTCGTACACCGTCACAGATATCCCCCGCCGTATCAGCCGCTCCTCGATCAGCGGCTCGACCCGGGACCACTTGCCGCCGGCGAGGCCGCAGCCGATGCGGGGCATGTGGACGGTCGCGCCGAGCTCACCGGCTTTCGCGGCCAGGGCCTCCTGCCCGGGAACTGCACCGCGCCGAGCCCGAAGTCGTTCCCCGCGCGCCCTCGGTGCCAGGCCCGGTACGCCGCCTCCGGCTCGGGCCACCGGCGCGATATCGCCAGGACGAAGCCCTTGCCCCAGCCCCCGATGTCGTTGCAGACGTGGGCGATGACCTTGACGCCCTTGACCGACGGAACGGTGGCGTCACCCCGGACGTACGTGATCCCCGACATGACGCCACCGTATGCGCTGCCACTGACAGTGGCGCCGGCCTGCTACTTCGTGAGCTGCGACAGCTCCTGGTCGGCCGTCTGCGACACCCGGCGGCGGATGCCGAACCAGCCCGCGACCAGCATGGCCGCGATCAGCGGGATGAGCAGGAGCGTCTTGCGGCCTACCTCCGGGTCGTTCCACATCATGCCGAGGCAGGCCAGCAGGAAGGCGATCGTGGTGATCTCGGTGACCGGGCTGCCGGGGAGGCGGAAGGAGGGCCGGTCGACCAGGCCCGTCCTGGCGCGGCGGACGAAGACCAGGTGACAGATCATGATGATCACCCAGGTGCTGATGATGCCGAGCGAGGCGACGTTCAGCACGATCTCGAAGGCCTGGGCCGGCACGAGGAAGTTCAGGCCGACGCCGAGGACGCACACCGCGCAGGTCAGCAGGATGCCGCCGTAGGGGACCTGGCTGCGGTTCATGCGGGCGGTGAACTTCGGCGCGGAGCCGGCCATCGCCATCGAGCGCAGGATGCGGCCCGTGGAGTACAGGCCCGAGTTCAGCGAGGACATCGCCGCCGTCAGGACCACCAGGTTCATCACGTCGCCCGCCGCCGGGACGCCGATCTTCGACAGGACCGTGACGAAGGGGCTCTGGTCGGCCGAGTAGACCGAGCCGGGGAGCAGGAGCGCGAGGAGGACGACCGAGCCGACGTAGAAGAGGCCGACCCGCCACATGATCGAGTTCACCGCGCGCGGGACGACCTTCTCCGGCTCGGCGGTCTCGCCCGCGGCGACACCGACCAGCTCCAGCGCGGCGTACGCGAAGATCACGCCCTGCATGACGAGGACGACGGGCATCATGCCGTGCGGGAAGACGCCGCCGTTGTCGGTGATGACGCTCAGGCCCGGCGTCTGGCCGCCCACCTCGTGCTGGGTGGCGAGCAGGAAGATGCCGATGAGCATGAAGCCGACGAGCGTAGCGACCTTGATGATCGAGAACCAGAACTCCATCTCGCCGAAGATCTTCACCGAGATCAGGTTCACCGCCAGCACCACCGCGAGGGCGATCAGCGCGAGCACCCACTGCGGGATGTCTGTGAACAGGCTCCAGTAGTGCGTGTAGAGGGCGATCGCGGTGATGTCGGCGATGCCGGTGGTCGACCAGTTCAGGAAGTACATCCAGCCGGCGACGTAGGCGCCCTTCTCGCCGAGGAACTCGCGCGCGTACGACACGAAGGAGCCCGAGGAGGGGCGGTAGAGGACGAGCTCGCCGAGGGCCCTGACCACGAAGAAGGCGAAGATGCCGCAGACCAGGTAGGCGATCGCCAGCGCCGGGCCCGCGTCGTGGAGGCGGCCGCCGGCGCCGAGGAAGAGGCCGGTGCCGATGGCGCCGCCGATGGCGATCATGTTGACGTGGCGGGCCTTGAGGTCCTTGCTGTAGCCGGCGTCGCCCGCGTCCGCCGGCACCTGGGCCGCATCGGTACGCGGCGTGGCCGCTGCCGTGTTCACGGCGTCCTTGCTCACGGGTGGTTCCACTCTCTGGTGCGCCCGGACGTCGTGGGCCCGGGGTCCGTACAGTGCAGTGGCCCGTACCACCCTTGTGACGCGGCACAGACCAAGGCGCACCTTCCCATACCGATCCGCTCGCACACGGTGACCGGCGTCACAGAGCGTGACTTTTCACAAGGTCCACCAGGGAGCGGCACCGCCGCCACCCGTCGTTCACTTCACGGTCATGAGGGGATGCGGACGAGGTTTCACAGCACTGGTGAGACAGCGATACTGCTGCACATGACGACCGACACCGGGGAACCGACCCTCACGATCGACGAACTGGCGGCCCGGGCCGGTGTCACGGTGCGCACGGTCCGTTTCTACGGCACGAAGGGGCTGCTGCCGCCGCCGGTACTCGGTCCCCGGCGGGTGGGGCACTACGGGCGGGAGCACCTGGCCCGGCTGGCGCTGATCGAGGAGTTGCAGCACCAGGGCATGACGCTGGCGGGCATCGAGCGGTACCTGCACCGGCTGCCGCCGGACCTGAGCGCGCGCGACCTCGCCGTGCACCGGGCGGTGGTGGCCTCCTGGGCGCCGGACGCCGTGGAGACGGTCACGCGGGAGGAGCTGCAGCGGCGGGCCGGGCGGCCGCTCGGCGACGAGGACGTCGAGCGGCTGGTCGCGATGGGCGTGCTCCGGCCCGCGGACGGCGGGTACGAGGCCGATCTCGGTCTGCTCCGGCTGGGCGTCGGGCTGCTGGACGTGCCGCTCTCCCCGGAGGCGATCTTCGCGGCGCGCACGGTTCTCGTCGAACACGCGCGCGCCGCGGCCCGTGACCTCTCCCAGCTCTTCCGCGGCGAGGTGGCCGAGCGTGACGCGCGGGACGTGCGGTCCCTGTCGGCGCACATGCACCCCCTGGTGGTGCAGGCGCTCCTCACCGCCTTTCAGCGGTCGCTGAAGGAAGAGCTGGGCGAGTGGCTCACCGAGCCCTCGGAAGAGTCACGCTGAGTCGCTGAACCGCTCCCCCTTCTCCGCCTTCTCCACCAGCAGCGCGGGCGGCGTGAACCGGTCGCCGTAGCGCTCGGCGAGTTCACGCGCGCGTGCCACGAATCCGGGCAGGCCGCCCTCATAGCCGTTGATGTACTGGAGCACGCCGCCGGTCCAGCCCGGGAAGCCGATGCCGAAGATGGAGCCGATGTTGGCGTCGGCGACGGAGGTCAGCACGCCTTCCTCCAGCAGCCGGACGGTGTCCAGCGCCTCGGAGAACAGCATGCGCTCCTGCATGTCCTGGAACGGGATCCGGTACCCCGGCTCGGTGAAGTGCTCGCGCAGGCCCGGCCAGAGTGCGGTGCGCTTGCCGTCCTCCCCGTAGTCGTAGAAGCCGGCGCCGCCGCTGCGGCCCGTGCGGCCGAACTCGTCGACCATGCGGTCGATGACGGCCTCGGCGGGGTGGGCCGTCCAGGTGCCGCCCGCCTCCTCCACGGCGCGCTTCGTCTCGCCCCGGATCTTGCGGGGCAGCGTCAGCGTCAGCTCGTCCATCAGGGACAGCACCTTGGCCGGGTAGCCCGCCTGGGCGGCGGCCTGTTCGACGGACGCGGGCTCGATGCCCTCGCCGACCATGGCGACGCCCTCGTTGATGAAGTGGCCGATGACGCGGGAGGTGAAGAAGCCGCGCGAGTCGTTGACGACGATCGGGGTCTTGTTGATCTGCCGGACCAGGTCGAAGGCGCGGGCCAGGGCCTCCTCGCCCGTGCGCTCGCCCTTGATGATCTCGACGAGCGGCATCTTGTCGACCGGCGAGAAGAAGTGCAGTCCGATGAAGTCGGCCTGGCGCTCGACGCCCTCGGCGAGCGCGGTGATGGGCAGGGTGGAGGTGTTGGAGCACAGCAGCGCGTCGGGCGCCACGACGTGCTGGATCTCCTGGAAGACCTTGTGCTTGAGGGACGTGTCCTCGAAGACGGCCTCGATGACGGCGTCGCAGCCGGCCAGGTCCCGCACCTCGGCGGTGGGGGTGATGCGGGCGAGCAGCGCGTCCGCCTTCTCCTGTGTCGTACGGCCCTTGGCGACGGCCTTGGCGCAGAGCTTCTCGGAGTACCCCTTGCCCTTGAGGGCCGCCTCCAGGGAGACGTCCTTCAGGACGACGTCGATGCCGGCGCGGGCACAGGAGTAGGCGATGCCGGCGCCCATCATCCCGGCGCCGAGGACGGCGACCTTGCGGACCTGGCGGGGCTCGACGCCCTTGGGGCGGTTGGCGCCGGAGTTGACCGCCTGGAGGTCGAAGAAGAAGGCCTGGATCATGTTCTTCGACGTCTGCCCGGCCGCGAGTTCCACGAAGTAGCGGGCCTCGATGGCCTGGGCGGTCTCGAAGTCGACCTGGGAGCCCTCGACGGCCGCGGCGAGGATGTTGCGTGGGGCCGGGTAGGGGGCACCGTTCGTCTGCTTGCGCAGGGTGGCCGGGAAGGCGGGCAGGTTGGCCGCGAACTTGGGGTTGGCCGGGGTGCCGCCCGGGATCTTGTACCCCGGCTTGTCCCAGGGCTGCTGCGACTCGGGGTTGGCGTCGATGAAGGCGCGGGCCTTGGCCAGCATGTCCTCCTGGGTGTCGGCCACCTCGTCGACGAGGCCGTTCTCCAGGGCACGGCGCGGGTTGTACTGGGTGCCCTGGAGCAGGACCTTCAGCAGGGCGTCGGCGATGCCGAGCAGGCGGACGGTGCGGACGACGCCGCCGCCTCCGGGCAGCAGGCCGAGGGTGACCTCGGGGCAGCCGATCTTGGAGCCGGGCGCGTCCAGGGCGATGCGGTGGTGGCAGGCCAGGGCGATCTCGTAACCACCGCCGAGGGCCGCGCCGTTCAGGGCGGCGACGACGGGCTTGCCGAGGGTCTCGATGCGGCGCAGGTTCCGCTTGATCGCCATGCCGCCGTCGAACAGTTCCTGGGCCGTCTCGGGGGTGACGCGGATCAGGTCGCGCAGGTCGCCGCCGGCGAAGAAGGTCTTCTTGGCCGAGGTGATGATGACGCCCCGGATGGTGTCCTTCTCGGCCTCCAGGCGGTCGGTGACGGCGGCGAGCGAGTCGCGGAACGCCTGGTTCATGGTGTTCGCGGACTGGTTCGGATCGTCGATGACGAGGGTGACGAGGCCGGTGCGGTCCTGTTCCCAGCGGATGGTGGTGGACTCAGTGCTCATGTGGAGGGGCTCCGTGTGATCCGTCGGGAGGGGGTCAGATGCGCTCGACGATGGTCGCGACGCCCATGCCGCCGCCGACGCACAGCGTGGCCAGGCCGTAGCGCTTGTCCTGGCGCTCGAGTTCGTCGACGAGAGTGCCGAGGATCATCGCGCCGGTGGCGCCGAGGGGGTGGCCGAGCGCGATCGCGCCACCGTTGACGTTGACCTTGTCCAGGGACAGGCCCATGTCCTTCACGAAGCGCAGCACGACCGCCGCGAACGCCTCGTTGATCTCGACGAGGTCGATGTCGTCGATGGCCAGCCCGGCCTTGGCCAGGGCCTTGCGGGTGGCGGGGGCGGGGCCGGTGAGCATGATGGTGGGCTCGGAGCCGGAGACGGCGGCGGAGACGATCCGCGCGCGGGGCGTGAGGCCGTAGCGCTCGCCGACCTCCTTCGAGCCGATCGCGACGAGCGAGGCGCCGTCGACGATGCCGGAGGAGTTGCCCGCGTGGTGGACGTGGTCGATCTTCTCCACCCAGTGGTACTGCTGGAGCGCGACCGCGTCGAAGCCGCCGAGTTCGCCGATGTCCGCGAAGGACGGCTTCAGCTTGGCGAGGGAGTCGGCGGTGGTGCCGGGGCGCATGTGCTCGTCGTGGTCGAGGACGACGAGGCCGCTGCGGTCCTTGACGGGGACGACGGACTTCTCGAAGCGGCCCTCCTTCCAGGCCGTGGCCGCCCGCTCCTGGGACAGGGCCGCGTACTCGTCGACGTCCCGCCGGGAGAAGCCCTCGATGGTGGCGATGAGGTCGGCGCCGATGCCCTGCGGCACGAAGTTGACCTGGAGGTTGGTCATCGGGTCGTTGAACCAGGCGCCGCCGTCGGAGGCCATCGGCACCCGCGACATCGACTCGACACCGCCCGCGAGGACGAGGTCCTCCCAGCCCGAACGAACCTTGGCGGCGGCCAGGTTGACGGCCTCCAGACCCGAGGCACAGAAGCGGTTCTCCTGCACACCGGCCACCGTGTCGGGCAGCCCCGCGGCGATGGCGGCGATCCGGGCGATGTCGGAGCCCTGGTCGCCGACCGGGCCGACGACACCGAGCACGATGTCGTCGACGGCGGCCGGGTCCAGGTCCGCGAAGCGGGCGCGGATCTCGTGGATGAGTCCGACGACCAGGTCGATGGGCTTGGTTCCGTGCAGGGCGCCGCCTGCCTTGCCGCGCCCGCGCGGGGTGCGGATCGCGTCGTACACGTACGCTTCGGTGCTCACGAGGAGGCCTTTCGCTGAGGGTTGCGGGACGACGGAAGGAGCCCGGGGACGTCCCAGTCCCGGGCGACGTCCGCCGTGTCGGCGCCCGGCCGGGCCGGGCCGGTGCGGACGGCGGTCGGGGTCGCGGAGAAGCGGGGGGCCGGGGCGGGCTGGGTGATGCCGCCGTGGTCGGTGAAGGTGCCGCGGGCGGCCAGGTGCGGGTGGTGCGGGGCCTCGCGCAGCGACAGCACGGGCGCCACGCACGCGTCGGTGCCGTCGAAGACGGCCGTCCACTCGTCCCTGGTACGGGTCTTGAAGCGGGCGGCGACCTGTTCGCGCAGATCGCCCCAGCGCGTGACGTCCTTGCGGGCCGCGGCCCGGTCCTCGATGCCGAGGAGGGCGAGGAACTCCTCGTAGAACTGCGGCTCCAGGGCCCCGACGGCCATGTACCGGCCGTCGGCCGTCTCGTACGTGCCGTAGTACGGGCAGCCGCCGTCCAGGAGGTTGGCGCCGCGGCGGTCCTGCCAGCCGCCGGCGGCGAGCATGCCGTGGATCATCGTGGCGAGGTGGGAGACCCCGTCGACGATCGCGGCGTCGACGACCTGCCCGGCGCCGGTCGCGCGCGCGTGGTGCAGGGCGGCGAGGACGCCGACGACGAGATAGAGGGAGCCGCCCGCGTAGTCGCCGAGCAGGTTGGCCGGGACCGCCGGCGGCTCGTCCGGCCGGCCGATCATGCCGAGCGTGCCGGTGGGGGCGATGTACGCGATGTCGTGCCCGGCGCGGTCGGCGAGCGGGCCGTCCTGGCCCCAGCCGGTCATCCGGCCGTAGACGAGGGCCCGGTTGCGGGCGTGGCAGGGCTCGGGGCCGACACCGAGGCGCTCGGCGACGCCGGGGCGGTAGCCCTCGACCAGGATGTCGGCGCGGGCGGCGAGGTCGAGCACCCGGGCTGGTCCGTCCGGGGACTTCAGGTCGACGACCACCGAGCGCTTGTTGCGGTTGGTGACGTCGTACGCCTGGTCGATCGCGAGGCCGGGGCCGCCGGGGCGGTCCACGCGCACGACGTCGGCCCCGAGGTCGGCCAGGAGCATGGCGGCGAACGGGCCGGGCCCGATGCCGGCCAGCTCGACGACGCGCACGCCGGTGAGCGGGCCCTGTCCTGGCGTCCTTGCCGTGGCCATCCAGCCCCCAGTGCTGTGACACAAGTGATGTAACACCAGTGATGCTAAGAACACGTTCCACTCTTCACAAGAGCTGAACGAGCAAGCGCTTAGCAATCTGCCCCACGGGTCAGCTCCCGTCCAGCTCCGCTATCAGCCGCTTCGGCGCGATCACCCGGTAGCTGTCCTCCACCCAGTCACAGAGCACCTCCGCTGCCGGGGCGCCCTGCTGCTCCAGGGGGATGCTCACCCAGCCCGCTTTGCCCAGGCCGTATCCGGCGGGCTCGGCCCCGGGGCATGCCAGCGCGTGCGCGTGGGCCGTCTCGTCCTTGAGCTTCACCGTCACACCCAGGGGGTAACTGCCGTCCTCGACGCCGAGGAAGACGAACACCTTCTTGTTGACCTTGGCGACGGACTCGCCCCAGGGGAACTCCTCGACGGCACCCGGCAGCCCCAGCGCGAAGGCGCGCACTTTCTCCCACTTCTTCAGGGCATTCCTGGGCACGGCCATCGTCGTCCTCCGGGCTCGTCGTCGGGCTCCGCACTCCTCACGCTAGCCTCGGCCACCGACAGCGGCACGGGCTGCACGACCGAGGGGTGTCATGAGCAGGCTGAACAGGACGGACCGTCCGTACGACATCGTGCTCTTCGGAGCCACGAGTTTCGCCGGAGCACTCACCGCGGAGTACCTCGCGGCCCAGGCGCCCGAGGGGCTGCGGTGGGCGATCGCGGGCCGCAGCGCTCAGAAGCTGGAGCGGCTGCGGGAGCGGCTGCCCGGCGGCGCGGAGGTCGGCGTGCTGCGGGCGGACGTCTCCGACCCGGACTCGGTGCGCGCCCTCGCCGAGCACGCGCGCGTGGTGGCCACGACGGTCGGCCCGTACGTGACGTACGGCGAGGAGCTCGTCGCCGCCTGCGCGGACACCGGGACCGACTACCTCGACCTCTGCGGCGAGCCCGAGTTCGTGGACCTGATGTACGTGAAGCACGACGCACGCGCGCGGGAGACCGGGGCACGGCTGGTGCACGCCGCCGGCTTCGACTCGATCCCGCACGACCTGGGCGTGTACTTCACCGTGCAACAGCTCCCGGAGGACGTGCCGCTGACCGTGGAGGGCTTCGTGACCGCCGACGCGGCGTTCTCGGGCGGGACCTTCGCCTCCGCCCTCAACCAGTTCGCGCGGCAGCGGGAGATGGCGGCGGCCGCGCGGGACCGGCGGCGGCACGAGCCGCGGCTGGTGGGCCGGCGGGCGTCGGCGCCGTCGGGTGCGCCGCGGTTCGCCAAGGAGGTCGGCGCGTGGGCGCTGCCGATGCCGACGATCGACCCGCAGATCGTGCGGCGGTCGGCCTCGGCCCTCGACCGGTACGGACCCGACTTCCGCTACCGGCAGTACGCGGCCGTCCGTCACCTGCCCGTCGCGGTGGGCGGTGTCGCGGCCGTCGGCGCCTTGGTGGCGGCGGCCCAGGTGCCGCCGGCGCGGCGCTGGTTGTCCGGCCGGCTCAGGCCCGGGGACGGGCCGAGCGCCGAGAAGCGGGCGAAGAGCTGGTTCTCCCTGCGCTTCGTGGGCGAGGGCGGCGGCCGGCGGGTGTACACGGAGGTCTCGGGCGGCGATCCCGGCTACGACGAGACGGCGAAGATGCTCGCCGAGTCGGCGCTGTGCCTGGCCTTCGACGACCTTCCGAAGACGGCGGGGCAGGTCACCACGGCGGTGGCGATGGGTGACGCGCTGATCGGCCGGCTGCGCGCGGCGGGCATCCGGTTCCGCGTCGCGTCGACCCGCTGAAGGGCCGGCTGAAAAGCGTGTTGAAGGGCCTGTTGAAGGGCCTGTTGAAGGTCCTACAACGGCCACTCGGCGATGGTGTAGATCATCCCGGCGATCCAGCCGAGCCCCGCCAGCACGGCGAGGATCAGCCCGATGGTGACGGCCCGCTCGACGGTCTGGGTCGGGCCGGCAACAGGCTTGGGGGCGCGGTGCGTTGTCATGCGCCCCAGCCTGCCGACGGGGGTGCGGGCCGGGCATCCGTACGGGTACTCAGAGCCGGTACTCAGATCTGCCGCCCCGCCCTGGGCAGGCCCGCCCCCCGACCCCTCCCCCGGTTTGAGACTTTCCGCCGTCCGCTCCTGGCGACAGCTCGAAAAGTGCCAACAAGGAGTTCAATGAAACCATTGAAGGCATGAAGTTCCTTCTCGAAGTCAGCATGGACGACGCGGCGTTGGCCGAGGACCCGGCGGGCGAGCTGGGCCGGATCCTCAGGTACTGGGGCGGCAACCTGCGCCACTACGCGCTCCGGCCCGGGGACGGGTCGGTCATCTACGACTCGGAGTACCGCGAGGTGGGCCACTGGAGCGTGGCCGGTCAGGCGGAATAGGTCTCCCGCAACGCCGTCCGGCAGAGCGCGTCCGCCCTGCGCGTGGTCTCCGGGAGGCGGTACTCGGGGGTCAGCGCGAGGGTGTGGGCGCAGGCGTTCGCCAGGGTCACGCGGTGGCCGACGGAGACGAAGACCGGCTTGACGCCGTCGCGCGTGCGCAGGGCGCGGCCGACCTCCTCGGAGCCGGCGAGCAGCGCGGACGTACTGCCGCGCGGGGTGGCCGGGTCGCCGTAGGTGAAGGTGAACGGGTTCTTGGCGACGCCGATCGTGGGCAGGCCGGTCAGGACGCCGAGGTGGCTGGCGAGGCCGAAGCGGCGGGGGTGGGCGAGGCCGTAGCCGTCGCAGACCACCAGTCCGGGCGGGCACGGCAGGGCGTCGAGGGCGGCGAGGACGGTGGGGATCTCGCGGAAGGCGAGCAGTCCGGGCACGTAGGGGAAGGAGACCCGGCCCACCGCCGTGGCCTCGGCGACGACGTCGAGGCTCGACGCGTCCAGGACGACCGCGGCCGCCGCGACGACATCGCGCTCGTCGTCGTAGGCGACGTCGACCCCCGTCACCTGGCCCGTTCCGGGCGGCGGCCCCGGTTCGTCGAGGATCACGCGCTCGCGCAGGTCGTCCTGGACGGCGCGGGCCTGTTCCTCGGTGGCGGGCCAGTCCTCGGGGATGCGTACGGTCGTCATGGTGCCCCTGAGCCTATGGGCTGATCCTGTCGGCTGCCGAGCCGGTGGGCAGCGCGAGGCCGGCGGGACCCGGGAGTCCCGCCGGCCTCGGGGGCGTGCTGCCTACTTGCCCAGCGCGCGCTGGAGCTGGCTCTTGTTCATGTTGGAACGGCCCTCGACACCGCGGCGCTTGGCCTCCTGGTACAGCTGGTCGTAGGTGGGGCCCTGGGAACCCTGGCCCGACCGCTGGCCGCCGCGCTTGCCGGACGACATGTCCTTCGTCGAGGTGCGGCTGGCCGTCTTCGACTCGCCGGAGCGGGCGCGTTCCTTGTTCACCGTCCGCGAGGCGATCTCCTTGGCGCGGCCGGTGCTCTCGCCCCGGTCCTGCGCGCTCTTCTTGATGTGCTCGTACTGGCGCTCCCGCTTGGAGCTCGAACCGCGTGGCATGACCGCTCACTTCCTTTCGCCTTCAGTGAACGAGTACCCACACTGCCAACAATCAGGGCATACCGCGCGCTCAATGCTCCAGGCGGGCAACCCGCCCCTTCTCGCCGGCCGCCCAGCACCCTTGGTCCGGGGTGCAGTCGACGGTGTCGTAGGAGCCGGTGTCGACCGTGCGCCAGGTGCGGCCGCCGTCCGTGGTGAGGTCGGTGCCGGTGGGGCCGACGGCGAGGGCGGCGGTGCGGCTGTGCGGGAGCCAGGCGACGCCGGAGCGGTAGGCGGGCGGGGGCGTGGCGGCGGAGCGCCAGGTGCGGCCGCCGTCGCCGGTGCGCGCGGCGGCGTTCGGCGAGGGCCGGCCGGGGGTGAAGTCGCCGCCGACGGCGAGACCGTGGGTGCGGTCGCGGAAGGCCAGCGCGAAGACGCCGCCGGCCGGGTCGCCCGCCGGGAGGGGCGTGGTGGTGGCCGTCCAGGTGTGTCCCCGGTCGGCGGAGTGCAGCACGCGCGCGTGCGCGGCCCCGCCGGTGGCGAGCCAGACGTCCTTCGGCCCGGAGGCGACCAGGCACTGGCCGCTCGCGGCGAATCCGGCCTCGCCCTCCTGCGCCGCCGGCATGCCCTCGTTCGGCAGCACCTGCCACGACCGGCCGCCGTCGCGGGTCGACAGGATGCGGAACTTTCCGTCCACCGGGTCGCTCATCGCGAGGCCGTGGCGGTGGTCGAAGAAGGCCAGACAGTCGTAGAAGGCCTTCGGGTCGGTGTTGCGGAAGGACTCCGTCCAGGTCGCCCCGCCGTCGTCGGTGCGGTACACGCGGGACGCCTCGCCCTCACCGATGGCCAGGACCACGGCCCGGCGCGCGTCGAACGCCTCGACGTCCCGGAACTGCAACTCCGCCACACCCGGGGGCGAGACGTTCCGCCACCTGGTGCCGCCGTCGGTGGTGCGCAGGACGGTGCCGCCGGTCCCGGCGAGCCAGGCGGTGTTCCGGCTGACGGCGGCCAGGCCGCGGAACCGTACGTCCGGAGTGCCGGTGTCCTTGAGTTCCCAGTGCGGCATCCGGCGCTCCGGCTCGTGCGCCTGCGCCGGTACGGCGGTCAGGGCCGCGAGTGCGGCCAGTGCCGCCGCTCCCGCCGCCACTCCGGTCGCCCTGCTCCGTGTCCGCCCCGTCCGTCGCGTGATCCCCAAGCGCCTCATGGCCGGCGAAGCTAGCCCACCACCGGGGTGCCGTCCAGATGGCCTCGCCCGAGCTCCCGGGTGCCCCGGTGGGTGCCACAAGTGCCCTGCGAGGCACAGGAGGAGAGCCACGTCACTCTCGTGCATGAACGCGGTGACAGAGGTCACTCGCACATCGTGTGCACGGATTGGCTGATTCCGTCGTCTCTTCCAGTGCCCGGCCTCATCCGCCCGGAAGTGTCCCGTCCAGCCGTCACAAGGGAGCAAGGCGTTGTCCATCGTCATCGAGCAGCCCGTGGAGGCCCGCCTCGTCGCCGCCGCGCCGCGTATGCCGAGCATTCCCGCGACGCTCCACTACGACCGGCGTGATCCGTTCGCCGTCCGTATGACCTTCCCCGCCCCGGCCACGCTGGAGGGCGTCGAGGTCTGCTGGACCTTCTCCCGCGAGCTGCTCGCCGCGGGCCTGAAGAACGCCGAGGGCCACGGCGACGTGCGGGTGCGGCCGTACGGGTACGACCGCACGGTGCTGGAGTTCCACGCCCCCGAGGGCACGGCCGTGGTGCACGTCCGCTCCGGCGAGGTGCGCCGGTTCCTGGAGGCCACCAGCGAGCTGGTGCCGGTCGGCCTGGAGCACCTCCAGCTGGATCTGGACCACGACCTGGCCGAGCTGATGCGGGACGCGTGCTGAGCTGACGCGGCTGAGCTAACGCCCCCGCTCGAGCAGGGCGTTGACCTTGCCGTAGTCGAGTCCGTCCGCCAGTGACCGGTACGTCCCGGTGTCCAGCAGCTCCCGCGCGGCCCGGCGGACCAGGGCGTGGGCGGCCTGGGCGATGCCCGAGCCCACGCTGACCCGGGCGACACCCAGGGCGGCCAGTTCGGCGACCGTCGGTGCGCCGGGCCCGGCCATGACGTTCAGCGGCCCGTCGATGCCGTTCACCAGTTCCTTGACGATCCCCGGGTCGACGGCCCCGGGGACGAAGATCCCGTCGGCGCCGGCGGCGCGGAAGGCGGCGGCCCGCTCCAGGGTGAGGTCCACTCCCCCGGCTCCGCCGAGGAAGGTGTCGGTCCGGGCGTTGACGAACAGCGGCACGCCCGCCGCGTCGGCCGCCTCACGGGCCGCGGCGATCCGCTCGGCCTGCTCCCCCACGCTCCGCAGTGGTTCCCCCGCTCCGGCGCCGTGCAGCGCGTCCTCGATGTTCACCCCCACCGCTCCCGCGGCAAGCACCGCACGAACGGTATCGGCGAGACCCTCGGTGTCCTCGGCGTAGCCGCTCTCGATGTCCGCCGTCACCGGGACGGTCACGGCCTCGGCGATCCGGGTGACGGCGGCGAGGGCCGTGGCGCGGTCCACCCGCTCGCCGTCCGGCGCGCCGAGCGCCCAGACGAGCCCGGCGCTGGTCGTCGCCACCGCTGCGGCGCCCGCGTCCTCGACGAGACGGGCACTCACCGCGTCCCAGGCGTTGGGCAGGACCAGCGGGGTTCCGGGGATGTGCAGGGCGCGGAAGGCCAGGGCTCGATCGGTCTGGTTCGTCATGCGGGCAACCCAACCAGCGGCTGATGGGCCGTGGCTGGCAGGAATCCGACGTGGACGTGGGTCAGGGCAGCGCCGTCGCCGTCGCGGCCAGGGCCGTGCGGATCTCGTCGACGATCTCCCCGAGCCCGGGCGCCGACGCCACGGCACGCTCCGCCAGCTCCCGTACGCGCTGCTCGTGGGCGCCGACCTCCTCTCCGGGGAGCAGTTCCGCCGAGGCGGCCAGCGTCGCGACCGCCGCGTCCCGCTCGAAGACCCCGGCGACCGGCAGCGGGCCCCGGAGGATCTGACGCGTCTCCTCGCGCAGCGCCTGCACGGCGGCGACGCGCTCCAGCGCGTACTCCACGGACGGGAACACCCCGAGGACCCGCTTCTTCTCCGCCCGCAGATACCCCTCGGCCACCAGTTGCTCCCGCACCGCGTCGAGGGTCACCCGCGACCGCAGCGTCACCCAGGTCCGCCAGGGGCGCGGGCACGACTCGCGGACGAGTTCCAGCAGCCCGTCGAGGACCGCGTCACCGGTGCGGGAGTCCAGGTCGACCGGCGTGACGATGCCGTCCTCGTCGAGGAGCAGGCCGTGCCGGGCCAGCTCGGTGAGGGCACCGGCCCGTACCGGGCCGGACAGGTGGGCGGTACCGGTTCCCGCCGGCTTCGCGGGGTCCCAGGCCAGCAGGCAGAGCCGGGCCGGCAGCGAGAGCGGGCCGTCGGGCACGGGGCCTCCTCGGGGAGGGAAGATCGGGTCTCACGTTAATTCGTTGACAGGCCCGACGCCCCCTCGTACGTTGTTCAGCGTCCTGTTGCCGCCGATTGGAGAAGGACGTTGCTCGTCTGAGGTCCTGAGACACCGCGTCACCCGCCTCTGGTGTGTGCGCTGCGTGCGACCTCGGCGTTCGAGCCGTCCTCCGGTACAGGGCTTTGTCTCTGCCCCCTCGGAGCCCTCCTCCCTGGTCGCAGGTGTCTCGATACGCGTTTGCCCCTGACCGCATCAAGCAACCGCGAAAGAGGCCCGCATGCCTACTTCCATCACCGTCACCTCCCTCGCCTTCACCTGGCCCGACGGCACCCCCGTCTTCGAGGGCCTCGACGTCGCCTTCGGCCCGGGCCGGACCGGCCTGGTCGGTGTCAACGGGTCCGGAAAATCGACCTTGCTGAAGCTGATCGCCGGTGAACTCGCCCCGGCCGACGGCACCGTCCGCGTGGCCGGCGAGGTCGGGTACCTCCCGCAGAACGTCACGCTCGACACCACCCTGCGCGTCGACGAGGCGCTCGGCATCGCCGGCAAGCGGGCCGCCCTGCACGCCATCGAGGCGGGCGACGTCTCCGAGGCGCACTTCGAGACGGTCGGCGACGACTGGGACGTGGAGGAACGCGCCCTGGCCACCCTCGGTGAACTAGGCCTCGGCCACGTCGAGTTGGATCGCACGATCGGCGAGGTGTCGGGCGGCGAGTCGGTGCTGCTGCGGCTGGCCGCGCTGCTGCTGCGCCGGCCCGACGTCCTGCTGCTGGACGAGCCGACCAACAACCTCGACCTGTACGCCCGCAGGCGCCTGTACGGGGCCGTCGAGTCCTGGCCGGGCGTGATGGTCGTCGTCAGCCACGACCGCGAACTGCTGGACCTCGTCGACCAGATCGCCGATCTGCGCTCCGGCGAGATCACCTGGTACGGCGGCAACTACTCCGCCTATGAGGAGGCCCTGGCCATCGAGCAGGAGGCTGCGGAGCGCATGGTGCGCGTCGCCGAGTCCGACTTCCGCAAGCAGAAGCGCGAGCTGGCCGACGCCCAGATGAAGCTGGCCCGCCGCAAGCGGTACGGGCAGAAGATGTGGGACCAGAAGCGCGAGCCGAAGATCGTCATGGGGGCGCGCAAACGCGCGGCGCAGGAGTCCGCGGGCAAGCACCGGATCATGCACGAGGAGAAGCTCGCCGAGGCCAGGGAGCGGCTGGACGAGGCGGTGGACGCCGTACGGGACGACGACGAGATCCGTGTCGACCTGCCGTACACGGCCGTGCCGCCGGGCCGCAACGTCCTGACCCTCATGGATCTCCGGCTCCGGTACGGCGCCCGCGTGGACGGCGGTTTCGACCTGCGCGGACCCGAGCGGGTCGCGCTGATCGGGCGCAACGGCGCGGGCAAGACGACGCTGCTGCGCACGATCAGCGGGGAGCTCGCTCCGGAGTCGGGCGAGGTGACGGCACATGTCCCGCTGCGGTTCCTGCCGCAGCGGCTCGACGTCCTCGACGGGGAGCTGACCGTCGCCGAGAACGTGGCCCGGTTCGCGCCGGGCGCCACCAACGACCGGTCGGCGCGGCTCGGCCCGCTTCCGTGTTCCGGGGTGCCCCGGGCGACCGAGAACGGCGGACGACGCGTGTCCGGCGGCCGAACGCGTCCGGGCGCGCGTGGCCGCGCTGATGCTGGCCGAGCCCGCGCCACAGCTGCTCATGCTGGACGAACCGACCAACAACCTCGACATGGCGAGCGTGCGGCAGCTGACCACGGCCCTGGAGTCGTACGAGGGGGCGCTGATCGTGGCCAGTCACGACCTGCCGTTCCTGGAGTCGATCGGCATCACGCGCTGGCTGCTGATGGAGGACGGGGAACTGAAGGAAATCACGCCAGAGGCTGTCGGGTTTCCCGCCTAGCGTCGATGGCATGACCGACTTCACGCACGATGTCATCACCCTGACCGGAGCCCGCGAGAACAACCTCCAGGACGTCACCCTCCGCATCCCGAAAGGCCGGCTGACCGTGTTCACCGGCGTTTCGGGGTCGGGGAAGTCGTCCGTCGTCTTCGACACGATCGCGGTGGAGTCGCAGCGCCAGCTGAACGAGACGTACCCCTGGTTCGTCCGCAACCGGCTGCCCAAGTACGAGCGGCCGCACGCGGACGGCCTGGAGGACCTCTCCCCCGCGATCGTCGTCGACCAGCGGCCGGTCGGCGGCCACTCCCGGTCGACCGTCGGCACCATGACGGACATCTACTCGGTGATCCGGGTGCTGTTCTCCCGGCACGGCACCCCGAGCGCCGGGCCGGCGACCGCGTACTCGTTCAACGACCCGTCGGGCATGTGCCCCGAGTGCGACGGCCTCGGCCGGACGGTACGGCCCGACTGGGACCGCATCCTGGACCCGGACCGCTCCCTCGCGGACGGGGCGGTCCGCTTCCCGCCGTTCGCCGCGGGCACCTGGCAGGGCCAGGCCTACACGAACAGCGCCGACCTGGACCCCGACAAGCCGGTGGGGCGGTTCACCGCCGCCGAGCGCGAGTTCCTGATGCGCGGACGGCCCGGCAGCAAGGTCACCGTCAACGGCAGCGGCGGCACGTGGACCACCGACTACGAGGGGCTGGCCGACCGATTCGAGCGGCTGTACCTGAAGCGCGACCTGTCGGCCATGAGCCAGAAGACCCGGGACCTGGTCCGGGAGTTCCTGGTGGAGGGCACCTGTCCGGTCTGCCGGGGAGCCCGGCTCAACGCGGCGGCGCTCGCCACCCGGATCGGCGGCCGGAACATCGCCGACTGCGCACGGATGCAGATCACGGACCTGATCGCCGTACTGAAGGAGATCGACGACCCGGTGGCCGGGCCGATCGCGGGGGCGGCCGTGGCCGCGCTGGAGCGCGTGGAGGCGATCGGCCTCGGCTATCTCAGCCTCGACCGGGAGACGTCGACCCTCAGCGGCGGGGAGGGGCAGCGGCTCAAGACGGTGCGGCACCTCGGATCCAGCCTGACCGGGATGACGTACATCTTCGACGAGCCGAGCGTCGGCCTGCACCCGCGTGACGTGGGCCGCCTCGGCGATCTGCTGCTGCGGCTGCGCGACAAGGGCAACACCGTGCTGGTCGTCGAGCACGACCCGGACGTCATCGCGCTGGCCGACCACGTCGTCGACATGGGGCCGGGCGCCGGTGCCGGGGGCGGCCGCGTGGTCTTCGAGGGCACACCGGCCTCACTGGCCGCCTCGGACACGCTCACCGGGCGCTGTCTGCGCCGCCGTACGGCGGTCAAGGAACAGGTACGGCAGGCCGACGGCGAACTGTGGGTCAAGGGCGCCGGCCGGCACAACCTGCGCGACGTGACCGTGCGCTTCCCGGCCGGAGTGCTCACGGCCGTGACCGGGGTGGCGGGGTCGGGGAAGAGCACCCTGGTCGGGGAGTTCACCGCCGCGCACCCCGACGCCGTGGTCGTCGACCAGTCGTCGATCGGGATCTCGGGCCGGTCCACTCCGGCGACGTATCTGGGGATCATGGACACCGTACGGAAGATCTTCGCCCGTGAGACGGGGGCCGGGGCGGGCCTCTTCACCTTCAACTCCAGCGGCGCCTGCGGCACCTGCGAGGGCCGCGGCATCATCTACACCGACCTCGCCTTCATGGACCCGGTGACGACGACCTGCCACGACTGCGAGGGGCGGCGCTTCAAGGAGGAGGTGCTGCGGCTGACCGTGCGGGGCAGTTCCATCGCCGACGTCCTCCGGATGACGGCCGAGCAGGCGCTCGGCTTCTTCGACGACACGGGCGTACGGCGCCGGCTGCGCGCCCTGCGGGACGTCGGGCTGACGTATCTGACGCTCGGCCAGCCCCTCTCCACGCTCTCCGGCGGCGAGCGGCAGCGCATCAAGCTGGCCACGCGGCTGCACAGGACGGGCGCGGTCTATGTGCTCGACGAGCCGACGACCGGGCTGCACATGGCGGACGTGGAGGGACTCGTCGCCCTGCTGGACCGGCTGGTCGACACGGGCAACACGGTCGTCGTCGTGGAGCACAACCTGGACGTGGTCGCCCGGGCCGACTGGGTGATCGACCTCGGCCCGGGCGGCGGCCGGGACGGCGGCGAGATCGTCTTCGAGGGGACGCCGCGCCGGCTCCTGGAGGCGCGGGGCTCGTTCACCGGGGAGCACCTGCGGCGGGCCGTCGCGGCATCGGCCGTCACCGTGCCGGTGTGAGCTCCCCGGTGAGCGGGACGTCCGGGAGCGCCGTGTTGCCGACGACGGCGAGGCGCGGGCCGCCCGGGCCGTGCTGCCACTGCCCGCCGACCAGCGGCAGCAGGGCGATGTTGGGGGCCGGTGCGCGCGTCCAGTCGAGGGTGCCGGCGACGGTGTCGAGGGTCGTGCCGGCGAGGGTCTGCGCGACGGACGCCCGGTCGGTGGGATCGGCCGCGACGGTGAGGGCGTGGTGGGCGGTCTCCACGAGGGCGTGGGCGAGACAGAGGGGCTGGAGCCAGCCGGCGCCGGTGTCCTGCCGGTAGGCGTGGGCGAGTTCGGCGCAGGTGGTGCCGTCCAGGCTGGAGCGGTAGGGGTGGCCGGGGCTCCAGTAGACGAGCGTGGCCACGCGCGCGTCGGCGAGCTCGCCGTGGACGTCGGGGGCGGGGGTGGTGTGCGTGTGCGGGTACGTCAGCCAGCGCGAACAGGTGATCAGCCGCGGACGCAGCCCCGCCTCCCGGGCCTCGCGGTGGAAGAGGGCGAGGTCGGTGGCGGTGGCGGCACTGGTGACGAGGCCGGCACCGTGCTCCCGCAGCCGGCCGACCTGCGCGGGGAA
>KE354137.1 GCA_000415505.1 Streptomyces afghaniensis 772 | reverse complement strand
TGCCTGCCGGAGGGGTGGCTGCCACAGGCCCTCGCGCCTCGGAGGCCTCGGCAGCACGCCCTCGCCGAACCAGTACGCCTCCTCCAGGTGCGGGTAACCGGAGAGGATGAACTCGTCGATGCCGAGGGCGTGGTACTCCTTGATCCGTTCGGCGACCTCCTCGTGGCTGCCGACCAGGGCAGTGCCCGCGCCGCCGCGCACCAGGCCGATGCCGGCCCACAGGTTGGGGTGGATCTCCAGGCGCTCGCGGCTGCCGCCGTCGTGCAGGGCGAGCATCCGCCGCTGCCCCTCGGACTCGCTGCGGGCGAGCCCGGCTTGCACCGACGCGACGGTCTCCGGGTCGAAGCCGTCCAGCAGCCGGTTCGCCTCGGCCCAGGCCTGCTCGGCGGTGTCGCGGGTGATGACGTGCAGCCGGATGCCGAAGCGGATGCTCCGGCCCTCCTTCTCGGCCCGCGTTCGGATCCACGCGATCTTCTCGGCGACCTTCGCGGGCGGCTCGCCCCAGGTGAGATAGACGTCGACGTGCTTGGCGGCCACCTCGCCGGCGATCGGTGAGGAGCCGCCGAAGTACACCTCCGGAACCGGGTCGGGCACCCGGGCCAGCCTGGCGTCCTCGACCTGGAGGTGCTCGCCGACCAGGTCGACGCTCTTGCCCTGCCACAACTCCCGTACGACCTCGAGGAATTCACCGGTACGGCGGTACCGGGCGTCCTTGTCGAGGAAGTCGCCGTACGCCCGCTGCTCGTGGCTCTCGCCGCCCGTGACGACGTTGAGCAGGAGCCGTCCGCCGGTCTGCCGCTGGAAGGTGGACGCCATCTGCGCGGCGAGTGTCGGTGAGACGAAGCCGGGCCGGAAGGCCACCAGGAACTTCAGGCGTTCGGTGTGCTGGCTGACCATGGCGGTGGTCAGCCACGCGTCCTCGCACCAGGCACCGGTGGGGGTCAGGGCGCCGACGAAGCCCAGGTCCTCGGCGGCGCGGGCGATCTGGCTCAGGTAGGCGACCGTCGGCGGCCGGTCCGGCCGGAGGCGGTGGCCGGGGTGCCGTGGCCGCCGCCGACGACATGGCGGCTGTCGCCGTTGGTGGGCAGGAACCAGTGGAAGGTGAGGGACATGCGGGGTCTCCGATCGGGATCGCCGGTTACAGCAGGCCGTGCCGGGGCGGCCGGGTGCCGTTCAGGACGTAACGGCCGATGTGCTGGACCTTCCAGCGGGCCGGGTCGTGCAGGGTGTGGGTGCGGGCGTCGCGCCAGTGGCGGTGCAGGCCCAGGGAGTCGAGCGCCGACCGGGTGCCGGACACCTCGAAGAGGGCGCTGCCGACCTCCACGGCGGCCTCCGCCGCCGTCACCTTGGCCGCGGCCACCGCGATCGACGCCGCGGCGACCGAGCCGTCGGTCAGGTCGGCGCCGGCGGCGTCCACGGACCGCGCCGCGGTGGACAGCAGCGCGTCGGCGGCCCGTACCCGGATCGCCAGTTCGCCGAAGCGCTGGATCAGCAGTGGGTCCTCGGTGGCGCTCTCGTGCCCTTCAGCGACGCTCTCGAACCAGGGGCGGCTCTTGGTGCGGACGAAGTCCACTGCCTCGGCCAGCGCTCCGGAGGCGATCCCGGCGTCGATGGCGGCGTGCAGCAACTGGGCGACGGCGCCGTGGAGTTGGGGTCCCTGGAAGGTGAGGTGGTGCGGCACGACCCGGTCGGCGGGCACGGGCACCGACTCAAGGCGGACGGTTCCGCTGGCGGTGGTGCGCTGCCCCATGCCGTCCCAGTCGTCCACGACCGTGAGGCCGGGTGCGTCGCGCGGTACGTACGCCACGTGCAGGTTGTCGTCGTCGGCGCGGGCGAGGACGGGGATCCAGTCCGCGAACAGGGCGCCGGTCGAGTAGTGCTTGACGCCGTCGAGGACGTACGACCCGTCCGGGCGCCGCGCGAGCCGGGTACGGATGTCCTGCACATGGCTGGTGCCCGCCTCGGACTGAGCGTTGCCGAACCGCTTCCCCGCCAGCACCTCGCCGAAGAGGGACTCCTGCTGCTCCCGCGTCCCCTGCCGGCGCAGCACTCCCACGTACACGAAGTGGCTCTGCGGGATCTGGGCGAGGCTCGCGTCGGCCGCGGCCAGCAGCCGGAAGATCTCGGCGAGTGTCTCCGTACGGACGTCCGCGCCGCCGAACTCCGCGGGCACCGTCACGGCGAGCAGCCCGGAGGCGGACAGCCGCTCCAGCTCCGGGTGCGGAAGTCTGCGCCGCGCATCCCGCTCGGCGGCGTCCTTGCGGAAGTCCGCGGCCAGTCCGGCGGCGGTGGCAAGAGCCTCGGCGTCGTCGGCGATCACGGTCACGGGGCTCACGCGGTGGCCGCCAGCAGTGTCGGGCGGCCGTCGAGAGCGAGCGAGAACTGGTCGATGACCTGGGCCAGGGGCTCGGCGGCGCCCGGTGCGACGGCCAGCGTTCCGTCGTCGCCCACCGTGATGTCCTTGTCGAGCGTGAACCAGCCCGGGGTGATGTGGGCGGCGCCCAGGGAGCTCAGCACCGGGCGCAGGGCGTAGTCGATGGCCAGGACGTGGGCGGTGCTGCCGCCGGTGGCCAGCGGGAGGACGGTCTTGCCCGCCAGGGCGTACTGCGGGAGCAGATCCAGCAGCGACTTCAGCAGGCCGGAGTAGGCGGCCTTGTAGACGGGGGTGCCGATCACGACCCCGTCCGCACGCTCGAACAGGGCGGTGGCCTCCACGATCGCCGGGTGGCCGAAGTCGGCGCGCAGCAGGGCCTCGGGCGGGAGAGTGCGGACGTCCAGCGGGATCACCTCGTGTCCCTGGGCCGTGAGCCGGTCGTCCAGGTGGCGCAGGAGACGGGCGGTGCGGGAGGTGGCGGACGGGCTTCCGGAGACGGACAGGACGGTGGCCATGTGAGGACCTTTCAGAAGTACCGGGTGGGGTGGGGAAGTTCGCCGTTTCCAGAGCGGTCAGGCGTGGGCGGCGACGGGCTCGGGCTCCTGGGCCTCCAGTTCGCGCACGAGGGGCAGGACCCGTTTGCCGAAGTACTCGACCTCCTCCAGGTAGTGCAGGAAGCCGAGGAGGAAGAGGTCCACACCGAGCCGCTTGTAGGCGACGATCCGCTCGGCGATCTGCTCGGGGGTGCCGATCAGGCCCGTGCGGAAGCCGTCGTTGTACTGGACGAGGTCCTCGAAGCCGGAGCCCTGCCACATGCCCTTGCCGTCCGCCGTGGACGCACCGGCCTGCTGCACGGCGTCACGGAAGCCGTGTACGGCTGGTGTGTCGGCCTTGGCGACGATCTCGCGGAGCGTCTCGCGGGCCTCGGCCTCGGTGTCACGGGCGATGAGGAAGCCGTTGAGGCCGAACTTCGGCGCCGTACGGCCCGCTTGGGCGGCGGAGGCGCGCACGTCGTCGATCTGCTCCGTGACGCCGTCGAAGTCCTTGCCGTTGCTGAAGTACCAGTCGGAGACGCGGCCCGCCATGGCGCGGGCGGCGGTGGAGTTGCCGCCCTGGAAGATCTCCGGGTGCGGGCGCTCGGGGGTGTTGAGGGGCTTGGGCTTCAGGGAGAAGTCGCGCAACCGGTAGAAGTCACCGGCGAGTTCGGCGTGGTCCTCGGTCCAGATCTTCCGCAGGGCGCGGATGAACTCCTCGGAGCGCCGGTAACGTTCGTCGTGCTCCAGCCAGGGCTCGCCGAGGGCGGTGAACTCGCCTTTGAACCAGCCGCTGACGACGTTGACCGCGAAGCGGCCGTGCGAGAGATGGTCGGCGGTGGCGCCCAGCTTCGCGAGCACGCCCGGGTGCCACAGGCCGGGGTGGACGGCGGCGATGACCTTCAGCCGCTGGGTCGCGAGCAGGAGGGCGAGGCTGAAGCTGGTCGACTCGTGCTGGTACTCGGCGCCGTAGCTCGCCATGTAGCGGACCTGGCTGAGGGCGTAGTCGAAGCCGTTGTTCTCGGCGAGCACGGCCAGTTCGCGGTTGTAGTCGTAGCCCCAGTCGGTGCGCTGCTCGATGGTGCTGGTGACCAGGCCGCCGCTGACGTTCGGCACCCAGTAGGCGAAGCGGAGGGGGTCGGATCCGGGCGGTACGGGCATGGGGAGCTCCTGGTAAAAGCGCACACGAAAAAAGCACGTGTGGCGACAGGGAAAAGAGTGCGGTGATCGGGATTCAGGCGTGCGGGGACGCCGCTTCCGGCACAGCCGAAATCACCATGGATAGCGGCCGGCAGTGAAATTCACGAGAGAGATCGGCGCGGGTGCGAGGGTTTCCCTCGGGTGCGCTCAGGCTCGACAGCGACAGCAGGAGCTGGAGACACGCGCAAGGTCGACATGGCGTCGCCGCGTGAGGTCCTGTCGCTTCATGTCATCGATCCAACCAGCGCGGAGTCCGGCCGGTCAAGAATGGCCGGAGGTGATTCCACATTCTGAGAGTCGGTATTCACGAGGTTGTGACAGGGATTCCCTTGAACCCGGTGTGCGGCGGACGGCAGTCTCCTGTGGTGCGTATCGAACAGCTCGAATACATCGCCGCTGTCACACGGTTGGGATCGCTGCGGCGCGCCGCCGAGGAACTGCACCTGTCGCAGCCCGCGCTCAGCGAGACCATGCGCAATCTGGAGCGCGAGCTCGGCGTGGACCTGCTGGAGCGCAAGCGGTCCGGGGCGAAGATCAGCGACGAGGGCCGGGAGCTGCTGCCGCACATCATGAGCGTGCTGGACGCGGTCGACCGGCTGCGCGGTGCGGCCGGCGACCAGCACCGCATCAGCCGCATGGTCCGCCTCGGCACGGTCAACACGGCCACCGTCCCGTTGGTCATCCCGACGGTGCGGGAGTTCCGGGCCTCGCACCCGGTCACCCAGGTCGAGTTGGTCGGCGCGCAGCAGTCCGAGATCCACCGCGGGCTGCTGGAGGGCGCGTTCGACCTGGGGCTGGTGAACTACCTCGGGGGCGATGACATGCCACCCGGCTTCGAGACCACCGAGCTGCTGCGCGGCCGGCCCGTGGTGTGCGTGCGCCCGGACAGTCCGCTGGCGGCCCTGGACACGGTGGACGTGGACAGCCTCCTGGCCGAGCCGCTGGTCGTGATGCGGTCCGGCTATGTCATGCACCGATTCGTGCACCGTCTGCTCGGCGGCAGGACACCGTCCTTCTCGTACTCCACCGACGGCGCGGAAATGGGCAAGCTGATGGTCGCCGAGGGCCTGGGGGCGACGGTGCTGCCGGACTTCAGCGTCACCGGCGACCCCCTGGAGCGGCGGGGCGCGATCACCGTACGGCCGCTCGCGGGGGACGCGACCGAGGTGCTGCTGGTCCTGCAGCGCCGCCATTCCGGCTCCGTGCCCCGGGCCGTGCGAGACCTGCATGAGCTGTTCGTGCGCAATTCCCGTGCGTACGAGGCCTCTTCGTGAAGGGGGCTCGGCCGGTCCGTCGGACAGCGCGGCTCGTTCGTTGTCCGGGGTTTGCGTCATTGCAGCCTCCCTGATCGCGCGACACCGGCCCGATCGGTACGCGCCAGCCTGGGCCACAGTGAACCGGGCCCCAGGTCAGGGGTCCACGACCAAAAATCGATGCCCCGTATAGGCCGGGTCTATCAGTACCGGCACAGGCCGTGTGACGTTCGGTCAAGGCAATCGGCCCGCCCCGCTCCACGCCCCGGGCCGGCACCCCCGCCGCGCCGGGACCCGCACCCCCGCGGGCCGGGCAGGCGCGTCCGGCAGGCGGAATCGGGAGAGCGGGACATTTCGTTGCGCGGGCGCGGTGCGGAGGCTTGGCTGAACGCCATGGCAGACCCACCGGATTCCGATCGAGACCCGGTTCATTGTCGGGCTGAGCGACATCCTGACGGTGCGTCCGGTCGGCCGGCGCGACAGGGATCGCGGAAGTACCGTCCCCGCGACCATCGGCCATGGCCAATTCGACCGCCGGACCCGCGAGTTCGTCGAACGAACGCTTGACGGTGTCATCCCGGCCATGGGATACGCGGCGTAGAAACCCGTGCCTACGGAAACAATCGCGCCCGCACCGTTGACGCACCGGCCGGGCTGCCCTTCATAATCGGGCACTCGATGTCATCGCTGACACAAGTCAACGTTGACACCTCTGGTCGGCTGCGTGACGTCGGCGTCGGCCAGAGTGTCACTTTTCGGTCCGCCCGCGCCGGGGCCGCAGTAACCGGTGCGCGGACGGCCCGCGGGACAAGGAGACACCATGAGCTCTGCACGCGTATCCCGGCATGCCCGCATGCGATTGATGGCGGCGGTGGCGACCGTCTGCGCCCTGTCAGCAGCCCCGCTCGCCCCCCGGGCCGTCGCGGCCGACACCCCGCCGTACACCGAGACCTACAGGCCCCAATTCCACTTCACTCCGCAGAAGAACTGGATGAACGACCCCAACGGCCTCGTCTACTACAAGGGCGAGTACCACCTCTTCTACCAGTACAACCCGAACGGGAACACCTGGGGCGACATGTCCTGGGGGCACGCCGTGAGCAAGGACCTCGTGCACTGGGAGGAGTTGCCGCTCGCCCTGTCGCACGACGACGAGGAGATGGTGTTCTCCGGCAGCGCGGTCGTCGACTGGAACAACACCACCGGGTTCGGCACGAAGAAGAACCCGCCCATGGTGGCGATCTACACCAGTGCCTACAAGAACGGCGGCAAGCAGGCCCAGTCGCTCGCCTACAGCACCGACCGCGGCCGCACCTGGACCAAGTACCAGGGCAATCCCGTCATCGACATCGGTTCCACCAACTTCCGTGACCCGAAGGTGCAGTGGTACGCGCCGACCCAGAGCTGGCTGATGACGGTGTCGCTGTCCGCCGAGCACAAGGTGCAGTTCTACTCGTCCAAGAACCTCAAGGACTGGAAGCTGCAGAGCGAGTTCGGGCCGGCCGGTGCGACGGGCGGCGTGTGGGAGTGCCCCGACCTGTTCCCCCTCGCCATCGACGGGGACAAGGACAACATCAAGTGGGTCCTGGTCGTCAACATCAACCCCGGGGGCATCGCGGGTGGTTCGGCCGCCCAGTACTTCATCGGCGACTTCGACGGCAAGAAGTTCACCGCGGACGACAAGGGCTCGTACACCCCGCCCACCGGCAAGGTCGTGCAGGACTTCGAGGGCACCGGCTTCGGAACGTGGGCGGCCACGGGCACAGCGTTCGGCCACGGACCGGCAGCCGGGGCGGTGGACGGGCAGGGGCCCGTCACCGGCTTCGACGGCAAGGGCCTCGCCAACAGTTTCCACGGCGGTGACGGCGCCACCGGCACCCTCACCTCCCCCTCCTTCACCGTCGACAACCCCTACCTGAACTTCAAGATCGGCGGCGGGCGGCACCCGCACGAGCCCGGAACCGTCATGGAACAGGGGCCCCCGCCCGAGGGCAGGGTCCTCGCCGACTTCGAAGGCGGAACCTACGGCGACTGGACGGCGACCGGGGACGCCTTCGGCACCGCACCGGCCACCGGCACCCTCCCCAGTCAGCAGGACGTCTCCGGATTCCTGGGCACTGGCCTGGTCAACACCTTCCGGAACGGCGACTCGACCACCGGCACCCTCACGTCGCCCGAGTTCACCATCGACAAGAAGCACATCAACTTCCTCATCGGCGGCGGCAACCACCCGGCCGGCTCCGACAACCCGACCGCCGTCGAGCTCGTCGTGGACGGCCAGGTCGTCCGCAGCGCCACCGGTAAGGACGCCGAGGCACTCAACTGGGCCTCCTGGGACGTCGGCGACCTCGCCGGCAAGCAGGCGCAGCTCAGGATCGTCGACGACAACACCGGCGGCTGGGGCCACCTCAACGTCGACCACATCATGCTGTCCGACACCAAGGCCCAGCGCGTCTCCCAGGAGACGTCCGTCAACCTGATCGTCGACGGCAAGGTCGTCCGCAGCGCGACGGGCACCGACAGCGAGACCCTGGACTGGGCGTCCTTCGACATGCGCCCGTACGCCGGCAAGAAGGCGCAGATCCAGGTGGTCGACATGAACACCGCCGGCTGGGGCCACGTCATGGCCGACCAGTTCACCGCCGCTGACAAGCCCGCCAAGTCGGTCGTACAGCGCGCCGACTGGGCCGACTACGGCAAGGACTACTACGCGGGTGTGTCCTGGGAGAACGCGCCGGGTGGCAAGCGCTACATGATCGGCTGGATGAACAACTGGGACTACGGCCAGTCCGTCCCCACCTCCCCCTGGCGCGGCGCGCAGAGCGTTCCGAGGGAGATGGCCCTGCGCACCGTCGACGGCCGGATCCGGCTGACCAGCAAGCCGGTGGGCAACCTGGAGTCCCTCCGGGAGACGCACCCGGCGGCGGCGTCCGCCGTCACCCTCACGAGCGCGTCCAAGCCCTTGATCAGTCCCGCGGCCAAGGGCAAGGCGCTCGACATCGAGGCGACTTTCTCCCTCAAGGACGCGGACCGCTTCGGCCTGAAGGTGCGTACCGGCACCGGAGGCGAGGAGACCGTCATCGGCTACGACACCACGACACAGGAGCTGTACGTCGACCGCACCCGATCCGGCGTCGGCGACTTCAACAGCACCTTCCCCGGCGTCCAGACCGCACCCCTGAAGCCCAAGAACGGCAAGGTCAAGCTGCGGATCCTCGTCGACTGGTCGTCCGTCGAGGTCTTCGGCGGCAACGGCGAGGCAGTGATCACCGACCAGATCTTCCCCGACCCCTCCAGCACCGGCATCGAAATCTTCACCGAAGGCGGCACCGCCACCCTCAGCGACCTGCGGGCGTGGCAGCTGAAGTCCATCTGGCGGTGACGGTGGCCCCGAGGATCGTGCCGGTGTCCAGCGCTCGCTACGGATGCGTGGCCAACGGATCGAGGAACGTCAGGACCGAGGCGTCCTCCTCGATCAGCGGGGTGAGGGCGGCATTGAACGGCGCGCCGTACGGGGCGCCCAGGTGCGCCTTGAAGGCGTCCTCGTCACGGTAGACCTCGAAGATCCAGTAGGCGCGCGGGGCGGCCGCCTTGGTGTAGACGTCGAAGGCCAGGTTGCCTTCCTCTTCGCGCACCTTCAGGGCGTACTCCCGGATCAGCCGGGCGACTTCGTCCTCCGCTCCCTCTCGGGCGGTGAACTCGGCGAGCAGGGTTTTCGTCATCGTTTTCCTGTCCTTTCAGAGGTGGGGTGAGAGTCAGCGGGTGGAGTCGAGGTGCCGGACGACGCCCTCGTCCGTCGTGAGCTGCGCCGACTGGTCCTGCCACGGCGGGTTCGGGCCGGCGACCGAGCAGGTCAGGGCCGCGACCTGGGCGGCGAACAGGCAGGCCGCCTCGACCTCGCCGAGACGCAGGTCCGTCAGCCTGCCGCCGAGAAGTCCTCGGGTGCCGAGGTGGTGCAGCAGTCCCGCGGTGAAGGAGTCCCCGGCGCCGACCGTGTCGACGACCGGCGTCGCCACCGCGGGCACCCGCACCCGTTCCCCGTCGAGTGAGGCCAGCGCGCCGTCGGCGCCGCGCGTGATCACGACGAGCCGCGCCCCCGCCGCATGCCAGGTGTCGCACGCCTGCTCGGGCGGCGTCCCCGGCAGCAGGAGATCCAGGTCGTCCTCGCTCAGCCGCAGCACATCCGCGAGGCCGCACCAGCGCGCCAGCCGGGCGCGGTAGACCTCGGGGTGCACCAGGAGGGGGCGGACGTTGGGATCGATGCTGATCGTCGCCCGGGGCGCGGCCGCTGCCAGGAAGTCCTCCACCACACCTGCCCCGGGGTCCTTGACGAGGGCCAGTGACCCGGTGTGGACGCAGGAGGTGCCGGCCAGGTCTACTCCGGCCAGTTCGGCGCTCGTCCACTGCCAGTCCGCGGTGGCCTGGGCGTGGAAGGAGAACACGGCCTGCCCCTGGGCGTCGAGCTCGGCCACGGCCAGCGTGCTGGGCTCGGCGGCCTCGACGGCGTGCGACAGGTCCACGCCGGAGGCCTCCAGGTGGGCCCGGAAGAGGCGGCCGAACACGTCGCCGGACAGCCGTGCGAGGAAGCGGGCCGGAGTGCCCAGCCGGGCCAGGGCCACCGCCGTGTTGGCCGGTCCGCCGCCTGGCAGGACACGCAGGGCGAGTTCGTTCCGGGCCCCTGTGGACTGTGTGAACGCGTCGGCGACGCACTCCCCCAGGACGGTGATCTGACGCGGGCACATGGGCGGCTCTTCTCTTGGGACGCGTCGGCGAAACGGGCACATGACGGGCAGTCCCCGGACCGGTTCGGGCGGGTGGCGGCCACGGCGTTGCCGATTTGTGACGAGTGAAAGGCATTGACGTTGCCTGAAGGCGGAGTCCATCATCCTCGCCAAGCAGTGTCAACGCTGACATGAGTCAACGATGACACCTCGGGCGGCATGCGCCCGATGCCGGCCGCTCGTCCGCAATCCCGCAGGAGTCGTTCATGTCACGTATCTCTCGTCTGCCTTCCTCCGTGCTCAGAGCCGCCGCGTGCACGGGCATCGCGGCCCTCACCCTGACCGCATGTGGATCCGGATCCGGATCGGGCACGGCGAACGCCGGGTCGGGCAGCGTCAAGGTCGGTCTGATCACCAAGACCGACACCAACCCGTTCTTCGTGAAGATGAAGGAGGGCGCGGAGAAGGCCGCCAAGGAGAACGGCGTCCAACTCGTCACCGCGGCGGGCAAGTTCGACGGGGACAACGCCGGGCAGGTCACCGCCGTCGAGAACATGGTCGCCTCCGGGGTGAAGGGCATCCTGATCACCCCGAGCGACTCCAAGGCGATCGTGCCGGCGATCGAGAAGGCCAAGGCCAAGGGTGTTCTGGTCATCGCCCTGGACACCCCGACCGAGCCGGAAAGCGCGGTCGACGCCCTCTTCGCCACCGACAACCTCAAGGCCGGCGAGCTGATCGGCGAGTACGCCAAGGCCGCCATGAAGGGCAAGACCGCGAAGATAGCCGCCCTCGACCTCGCGCCGGGTGTGTCCGTCGGCGTTCAGCGGCACAACGGTTTCCTCAAGGGCTTCGGCGCCACCGACAAGGACGTCGCCTGCGCTCAGGACACCGGCGGCGACCAGTCCAAGGGCCAGACGGCGATGGAGAACTGCCTCCAGAAGGAACCCGGCATCAACGTCGTCTACACGATCAACGAACCGGCCGCGCTGGGCGCGTACACCGCGCTGAAGGCCAAGGGCCGGGAGCAGGACGTGCTGATCGTCTCCGTCGACGGCGGCTGCACGGGCACCCAGGCCGTCAAGGACGGCAAGATCGCCGCGACTTCGCAGCAGTACCCGTTGAAGATGGCCGCCGAGGGCGTCAAGGCCGTCGCTACGTACGCCAAGGACGGCAAGAAGGCGTCCGGTTACACCGACACCGGTGTCACGCTGATCACCGACAAGGCGCAGGACGGGATCACGTCCAAGGACACCGCCTACGGCCTGGAGAACTGCTGGGGCTAGGCCGCCGACTCCCAGCCGCCACCGTTCGACACCCCTCAGCGGGGCGGCCGGTCCCTCCTCCCCGACCGGGAACGGCCGCCCCCTCGTCCTCTTGCCGTCCGACCAGGACTGACCTTCCCGTCCGACAAGGACCGGCAAGGGCTTCTGTCTTCCGACAAGGACCTCGCATGACTGCCACGTCCACGCCACCGTCCACGTCCTCGCCGTACGCCGAGCTCAAAGCACCGACCACGGTCCGCAGACTGCTCACGCAACCGACCACCGGACCGCTCGTCGCCCTCCTCCTGGCCTGTGTCTTCTTCTCCATCTCGACCGACCAGTTCCTCACCGGCGGGAACTTCTCGCTGATCGTGCAGCAGGTCATGGTCGTCGGCACCCTCGCCATCGGCCAGACGCTGATCATCCTCACCGCGGGCATCGACCTGTCCTGCGGAGCGGTCATGGCGTTCGGCAGCATCGTGATCGCCAAGATGGCGGCCGAGGGCTCCCTGCCACCGCTCGCCGCGATCGCGTTGGGCCTGGTCGTCTGTGGCGGCTTCGGCCTGCTCAACGGCGCGCTGGTGCAGAGGATCCCTCTCCCGCCGTTCATCGTCACCCTTGGCATGCTCAACGTGGCGTTCGCGCTGACCCACATCTACTCCGAGGAGCAGACCGTCACGAGCCTGCCGGGCCCGCTGACAGCGCTCGGAGAGACCTTCCCGCTCGGCCGCACCGACATCACCTACGGCTCGCTGGTCACCATCGCCCTGTTCCTCCTCTTCGCGTACGCCCTGAGCAGCACCAGCTGGGGCCGGCACGTCTACGCCCTGGGCAACAGCCCGGAAGCGGCGCGGCTGAACGGCATCCGCACCTCCCGGCTGACCATCGGCGTCTACACCGTGGCCGGCCTGATGTACGGCATCGCGGCCCTGCTGCTCATCTCGCGCACCGGAGTCGGTGACCCGCAGGCCGGGCAGACCGACAACCTCGACAGCATCACCGCCGTGGTGCTCGGCGGCACCAGCCTCTTCGGCGGACGCGGTTCGGTCCTGGGCACCTTCATCGGCGTCCTCATCGTCGGCGTCTTCCGCAACGGCCTGCAACTGATGGGCGTCGCCTCCATCTACCAGACCCTGATCACCGGCGTCCTGGTGATCCTCGCGGTGACCGTCGACCAGATCTCCCGGAAGAAGGCCCGATGACCTCCCCCACCCCTGTCCTTCAGGCCCGCGGTCTGGTCAAGCGCTACGGCCATGTCACCGCCATCGACGGCGCCGACTTCGACCTGATGCCCGGCGAAGTCCTCGCCGTCATCGGTGACAACGGAGCCGGCAAGACCAGCCTCATCAAGGCCCTCACCGGCGCGGTGGTCCCCGACGCGGGCGAGATCCGCCTGAACGGCGAGCCCATCACCTTCTCCGGCCCGCAGAGCGCACGCGCCCACGGCATCGAGACGGTCTATCAGGACCTCGCCGTGGCCGCCTCCATGGACATCGCCTCGAACATGTTCCTCGGGCGCGAGCTCCGCCGCCCCGGTGTTCTCGGCAGCGCCTTCCGCATGCTCGACAAGAAGCGCATGCGCCAGGAGGCCGCCGAGCACATGGCCGACCTGAAGATCGGGCTGCGCTCGCTGACCCAGTCGGTCGAGACGCTCTCCGGCGGCCAGCGGCAGGCCGTCGCGGTCGCCCGGGCCGTGGCCTGGGCCCGCAGTGTCGTGGTCATGGACGAGCCCACCGCCGCCCTCGGCGTCAAGGAGTCCGGACAGGTCCTCGACCTCATCCGCCGCGTCCGCGACAAGGGCATGCCGGTCGTCCTGATCAGCCACAACATGCCGCACGTCTTCGAGATCGCGGACCGGATCCACGTCCACCGGCTGGGCCGGCGCGCCGCCGTGATCAAGCCCTCCGACTACTCCATGGCGGAGGTCGTCGCCATCATGACCGGCGCGCTCACCGTCGACGCGGCCGGAGATACTGTCGTAGCGGATTCCGCGGCAGCGAAAGCCGCCGGAGTCCAGGCCACTTGACAGCTCAACCCCGCTCTCGCACGTTCCGGCCGAGGCCGCGGCCGGAACCCGGGAGCACTCAGGAGACGGTTTCCTCCATGGCAGCGAGCCGCCGCCCCACCCTTGCCGATGTCGCACGAGAAGTCGGCGTCAGCGCCAAGACAGTCTCCCGCGTCCTCAACGAGGACGGACCCGTCTCCGCCGAGACCCGGGAACAAGTACTCGCCGCAGTGGCCAAGCTCGGCTTCCAGCCGAACCTCATGGCACGCAACATGCGCGTCGGCGGGCCGGACACCACCATCGGACTGGTCATCCCCGACCTCGGCAACCCCTTCTTCGGGGCGGTGGCCCGCGCCATCGAGGACACGGTCCGCGAACGCGGACTGACCCTCCTCATGGGCTCGTCCGCGGACGACCCCGACCGCGAGCGCGCCCTGACGGACAAGTTCCTCGCCCGTCGCGTCAGCATCCTCGTCGTCGTGCCGTCCGTCGGCGCCGACCACTCCCACCTCAAGTCCCACCGCACGGCGGGGCTTCCCATCGTCTTTCTCGACCGCCCGGGAGTCGGTCTGCCCACGGACAGCATCGTCAGCTCCAACCGAGCCGGGGCCCAGGAAGGCGTCGCCCACCTCATCGCCCACGGGCACCGGCGCATCGGCTTCGTCGGTGACCTGCCGATCAAGCTGTACACCCGCCGCGAACGCCTCGCCGGATACCGCGCGGCCCTGCAAGAAGCCGACATCCCCTACGACCGCGCGCTCGTCGCCAACACCCACGACCAGCCAGGTGCCGAGACCGCGACCGCTCAACTCCTCGGACTGGCCGATCCCCCCACCGCCCTGTTCGCCGGGAACAACATCATGGCGCTCGGCATCGTCGCCGAACTCGCGCGCAGCAAGCGCAAGGACGTAGCCGTCGTCGCCTTCGACGACGTAGCACTGGCCGAGGCACTCGAACCGGCCCTGACCGTCGTCGCCCAGGACCCCGAAGAACTCGGCCGCAGCGCCGCGGCCACCGCCCTGGCACGCCTGGACGGCGACCGCTCCCGGGCGCGCACCATCACCGTGCCTACCCGGCTGATCGTCCGGGGCTCGGGGGAGCAGGCCGCGCCCCGCCCCTGAGCGGCTCCCTTGCGCGACCGCGCGCACCAGGACGCGCCCCATTCGGCAAGCAATCGGATCGCCCTATCCATTTCTGTGATACGGTGGCGACAGTAAACCGGAAAGGCCTATCCGTGATGTCCCTCCAGGCCCGCAGCCTCGCCGCGCTCGCGACGACCACGGACCAGCCCCTCGGGCCGGGCGTGCAGGCCGTCCCCGCGTCCATCGACCGGGGCGTCGCCACGGACCTGGTGGCCATGTTGAGCCGTATCTGAGATCCCACTGGAATCCGGGGCCGGCCCGCCGGGTGAGTTGCCCGGCGGGGCGCGAGGATGACCGAGGTTCGGACGGTCAGCAGGGGGAGTTGGTCTGGGTGAGCAAGCCCATCCGCCAGGGCAGGCGTATGTAGTCCGCCCCGTCGGATCTGGGATCCACGCCCTGGTAGACGTACTGCAGTCGGCACGGATCGATGGGCAGGGTCTGGTCGTTGCCGGCGCGGACCAGCTCGCCGTGGCTGATGTCCTCGGTCCAGGCACCTCCGGGGAAGGTGACGTTGTTGCGGCCGGCGAAGGGTTCGTTCTCCGTGGCGGCCAGCGGCGTCCAAGTGCCGGTGAGGCTGGTGGAGGTGAAGGAGCGGAAGTAGCGCCTACCCGACGTGTTGCTGATGGCCTCCTGGAGGAGCAGGTACTGGTCGCTGCCGGTGACCTTGTACACGTTGGTCGCCTCGAACAGGTTGTTCTTGGTGTCCGACATCACCATCTGCGTGTTCCCGAAGCCGTTCGGGAAGTTCGCCAGGCTGGTCCGGGCGCGGTAGATGTGCCCGTTGTCGTCACTGAAGAACAGGTGGCAGTCGGTGGTGTCGCAGATGACCCAGAAGTCGATCCAAGTGCCTTTGCCCTTGTTGTCCTTGACGATCTGTGGCTCCTCGGACATGAAGAGGCGCGGCGCGGACCATGAGCGCGGGTCGGCCGGGTTGGCGCTGGTGGAGTAGGTGGGCGGACCGGTCTGGTAGACCATGTACCAGAGGTTCTGCGGCGCGAAGTAGAACACCTGGGGCGCGGCCCGGTAGCCGGGGCCCATGGGAGAGGTGTCGAGGTAGGTGTGCGGTGCGGAGGCTGCCTGTGACCAGTCGCTGAAGCTGAACTGCGCCAGACCCCAGTGGGAGGTAGGGCCGGCCGTGGTCGCGAAGGTCAGCCACTGGTTGTTGTACCGCACGATGGAGAAGTCCTTGATCGCCGCCACGTCCGGGTGCTGCGCGTCCGGCTTCGGACCGGCCAGGACGCCGCTGGAGGACCACCGGAACGTCGACGGCAGTGCGCCGCTGCCGCTGTCGACGCGGACCAGTCGCCACTGCTGGTTGGCCCCGCCCCAGTCGGTGAACTGCACGACCTTGGCACCGTCGGCGGTTGAGGCGTTCTGGACCTCGACGGCCTTGCCGCTGTTGCGGTTGATCAGCCGGACATGACCGTCCGGGGAATCGGCCAGCCGGAACTGCTGGTGGGCGCCGCCCGCATCACCCCACTGCACGATGTCCGCATGATCGGCACCGGATAAGTTGTAGACGTCCAGGACCTTGCCCGAGTGCTGCGCCTTCAACCGGTAGTAGCCGCCACCCGAGTCGACGAACTGGAACCGCTGGTTGGCGCCGTCGTGGCGGGTCCACTGCGACAGGGCCGCCCCGTCGGCAGTACTCCCTCCCGGCACGTCGAGTGCCTTGCCACTGCCCCGATTGACCAGCACGTACCAGCCGTTCGTATCCACCGTGGCCGCCTGCGCCGTCCCAGCGGCACCAAGTCCGCTCAGGAGCGCCGCCATCAAGGCGGTCACCGCCGCGAGCACTCCCGTACGTCTCCCGCATGCCCTGAGCATGCCCTTCATCCGTCTCTCCTTCGCCGGGCCAGGGGGTCGGCGGCCAGGCTGTCGAAGCGACATGCCCTCGTCAATAGCTACCCGAGGTAATACATCCCATGACCAACGTCTCGGAAATCAGAGAGGGAGCCACAACTCCTGCGAAAGGCTGGGATCCACACCTCTCACCTGAACAAGATCTCCTCGACACCTGCCAATACATCCCATGTTCCTGGACTACCTGCTCGTCAGCTTCGCTCTGCCCCTGCGACGGAGAGGGACTCGCCGGAGCGCAGGTGTTCCCTGAGCCACTGCTCGGTGTTGCTCACATGGAGCAGCGCGGCGGCCTGGCTGAGGGCGGCGTCACGGGTGGACAGAGCGTTGAAGATCGCCTCGTGCTCGGCGAGCGTGCGGCCCGCGGCCTTGTCGTCGACCAGGCCGCGCCAGATGCGGGCGCGCAGGGTGCGGCCGGAGATCCCTTCCAGGAGGGTCAGGAGGCTCTCGTTGCCCGTGGCCGAGACGACGGCGCGGTGGAAGGCGGCGTCGTGCGCGTTGAGCTGTTCCACGTCGTCGCGGGCCTCGCGCATGGCGTCCAGGTGCCGCTTCACCTCGGCCAGCTGGGCGTCGGAGATCCGGGTGGCGGCCAGCGCCGTGGCCATCGGTTCGAGGAGCCGCCGCACCTCCATGAGGTCCTGCAGGGCGACCGCGTCACCCTGCAGGAGTTCCACCGCGCCGCCGAGACCCTCCAGCAGCAGCCTCGGCTGGAGGCTGGTCACGTACGTGCCGTCGCCCCGCCTGACTTCCAGGACCCGTGCGACGGCCAGCGCCTTGACCGCTTCGCGGGCGAGGTTGCGGGACAGTCCCAGCTGGGCTGCCAGGTCCGGCTCCGGTGGGAGCTTCGAGCCCGGCGGCAGGGCACCGGTCCGGATCAGCTCACGGATCTGCTCGATGGCCTTGTCCGTCAGAGACACCGCTCGCCCCTCCCCCCACCGTGCCCGTGAGCACGTCCGACCTGATCAGCGTGACGCTGATGATACTGGGACGCGGGTGCGGGACGGCGATCACCCAGATATGAAGCACTCCAAGACATGCCATGTCTGGTGATCGAAATATCCGCAATATCAACGCAAACCAGTCAACTCACCTGAAGCAATGGCCACTTTCATCCCTGCACGCTGGTTGACATCCCATGGCGACATGACCGACCTTCATGCGTGGCCCTGCATTCCCCCTGCCCCTTCCGCATCAGGGATGTGTCCATGTCGAGCTCGATCAACAGACGCCAGTTCGTGGCCTCCGCAACCTGCGTGGCCGCGGCGGCCGTCGCCGGTGATGTGTTCACTGCCGGTGTCGCCGAGGCGGCGCCCAGCACGTACACGCCCGACTGGGACTCGGTCGACCAGCACCCGCCGGCGCCGGAGTGGTTCCAGGACGCGAAGTTCGGGATCTACTTCCACTGGGGCGTCTTCAGCGTCCCCGCCTTCGACAACGAGTGGTACCCGCGCAACATGCACGAGGCAGGGAGCAACGCCAACCGGCACCACATCGCGACCTACGGTCAGCCGTCGGCATGGCCGTACCACAACTTCATCAACGGAGCGAAGGACCTGGCGGGCAACGCCGTGAAGTTCGCGCCGAAGCTGAAGTCGGCCGGCGGGAAGTTCGACCCCGACGAGTGGGTGCAGTTGTTCGTCGACGCCGGCGCCAGGTTCGCCGGCCCGGTCGCCGAGCACCATGACGGCTTCTCCATGTGGGACAGCCAGGTCAACGAGTGGAACTCGGTGAACAAGGGCCCTGGCCTCGACCTGCTGCGGCTGTTCTCCACGGCCATCCGCGCCAAGGGCCTGAAGCTGCTGGTGGCCATGCACCACGCGTACAACTTCACCGGCTTCTACGAGTACGTCCCCGCCCAGACGGACCCCAGCCTCAAGAAGCTCTACGGACAGTTGGGGCCGGCCGCACAGAACCGGCTCTGGTTCGACAAGCTCAAGGAGGTCATCGACCGCGCCCGGCCCGACATCCTGTGGCAGGACTTCAATCTGGACGCCGTCGACGAGAAACAGCGCCTGAACTTCCTGGCGTACTACTACAACCAGGCCAACAGCTGGGGCCGTGAAGTCGTCGCCACCTACAAGGACGGCATGAACGGCAAGGGCGAGGTCTTCGACTACGAACGCGGCGGCCCGGCCGATCTCACCACGCCGTACTGGCTGACCGACGACAGCATCTCCAGCAGCAGCTGGTGCTACACGCAGGGCATCGGCTACTACACCACCCAGCAGATGCTGCACTCGTTCATCGACCGGGTCAGCAAGAACGGCAACGTGCTGCTGAACATCGCACCGATGGCCGACGGCACCATCCCCCAGGCGCAGAAGGACATCCTGCTCGCCATCGGCGACCACCTGAAGCGCTTCGGCGAGTCGGTGTACGCGACCCGCGCCTGGACCGCGTACGGCGAAGGCCCGACGAAAATGGGCGGCGGCTCGTTCACCACCCCGCACGCAGGCACGCCGCAGGACATCCGCTTCACCCGCAACAAGGCGAACGACGTCCTGTACGCCACCGTCCTGGGCTGGCCCGGCAGCTCGCTGACGATCAAGACGCTCGGCTCGGACCGGATCAATCTCTCCTCACTGACCTCGGTGAAGCTCCTCGGCACCACCGCCGGCACGTACATCGACCTGCCCACGCCGGCCCAAAGTGCCTCCGGCCTCAGGGTCACCCTGCCGTCCTCGGCGCCGTACAGCGCCAACGCCTACGTCCTGAAGCTCGACTTCTCCGGCACAATCCCCGGCCTGCGGCCGCTCGCCGGCGCCGTCGCCTTCACGGACGTCAACTACACAGGCGGCTCCGCGGTCCTCGCCGTCGGCGACCACACCGCGGCCGACCTGTCAGCGGCCGGCCTGGGCCCGCGCACCCTCTCCTCCCTCCGGCCCGCCCCCGGGTACCAGGTGATCGGCTACTCCGGGGACGACTTCACCGGTACTTCCTGGACCTTCGCCGCCGACAACCCCGACCTCAGGGCCACCGGCAACAACGACCAGATCACCTCACTGAGGGTCCGGTTCGACCCGGCGACGTACTTCCGGATCACCAACGCCACCAACGGGCTGGCCCTGGACAGCGGCGGCAACGTGGCCTCCGGCTCCGACCTCAAGCAGTGGACCTGGGACGGCAGTTCGAACCTGCAGTGGCATGCGGAGGCTGTCGGAGGCGGCTACTACAGGCTGGTCAACCGCACGAACAACATGGTCGCCGACGGCTGGGGCGCCACCGCCGACGGATCCGCCGCCCGGCAGGCCGCCTGGAACGGCGGCACCAACCAGCAGTGGTCCATCACCCACCGGGGCGGCGGCCGCTATTCGATCGCCAACCGCACGACCGGCCTGGTCCTGGACGGCGGCGGCAGCGTCGCCTCGGGCTCCACCACCAAGCAGTGGACCTACGGCAGCAGCACCAACCTGCTGTGGACCTTCACCGCGCTGTAGCCGGCGGAGCCCGCCGTCGCCTCGGCTTCTCGGCTGCCATCGGCACTACTCGGCCCCCGCCGGTCAGGTACGTACCGGTCGGGGCGCCGTGGAGCAGGAGCCGACCTAGGCTGGAAGCTGCGGCTGAAACCAGCCCTGACGGGCCCGGCTGTCCGGACGGAGGCGAGGCGCGTGGACATGGCCGGCGAGCAGGACGCCCGCACTGCCGCGCTCGTGGTGGGCCCGGACGGTGTGGTGAGCGGCTGGAGCGAGAGCGGGCGGCTGCTGCTGGGCTGGACGGCGGAGGACGTCGTCGGGCGCCCCGTGACCGACCTGCTGGCCGCTCCCCCGCCGCCCGGCTTCCCCGAGAGCTCCGGCAGCGGCCCCGACCCCCCGGTGCTCATCCCCCTGCGCCACCTGGACGGATCCACGGTGGACGCTCTGGTGTCGGCTCACCCGCTGTTCGGCGCCGACGGCCGGGCGCTGGGCCGTACGGTGACCGTCCAGCGCTGGGAACGCCGCCCGGTGATCGCCGACCTGGCCTTCGAGCAGAGCCCCTTCGCTCTGGGCGTCTACGACTCTGAGCTGCGGTTTCTGTGGATCAACGCCTCCTCGGGCCGGGTGATCGCGCACTCCGAGGAGCAGGTGCTCGGTAAGAAGTACCGCGAGCTGTTTCCCGAATTCGATCGCGAGCTGTTCCCCGAAAGGGACGACAAGCCCTACACCGACCAGCTCGCCGAGGTGGCGAGGACGGGCGAGCCCGCACGTCTCATCACCGTCTTCCGGCCGCTCGGCAGTAACTACGCCAACGCCTGGGCCACCAGCATCTGGCCCGTCCGGGATGCCGAGGGCAGGGTCCGCGCGGTCGCCAACTGGGGATTCGACATGAGCGCGGAGTACTGGGCCAGGCAGCGCCTGCTCATGCTCAACGAGGCCAGCCGCGGCATCGGCCGGACACTCGACGTGATCGGCACCGCACAGGAACTGGCCAGGACCTCCGTGCCGAGGTTCGTCGACTTCGTCACCGTAGATCTCTTCGACGAGGTGCTGCGCGGAGAGGAACCGCCTCTTTCCCCCGCCCCCGCCTCCGGCGAAGCCATCACGCTCAGCCGTGCCGCCGAGCACGGCGCGAAGCATGACACCGACCGGGCTCCCGGGCACCCGATGCCGGTCAGTCACGCTCCCGGTTCGGTCGCCACCCGCTGCATGGCCACCGGCAGGTCCACGGTTCAGCTCGCGGCCGAGCCCGGCCCGG
>KE354136.1 GCA_000415505.1 Streptomyces afghaniensis 772 | reverse complement strand
GGCCTTGGTGCCCAACTCCGCGCCCGCGAAGGCGAGATAACACAGATCGCCCGGAATGGGAGTGACGGTCGGGTTTTCCAGGGGTGGTTCGGTTTCGGCGAAGGGCGGGAAAAGGCGTAGATCTCGTTGCGTGCGTACTTCGCGTGGTAGACGTCGCCGGCCAGCGGAAGGGCGTCCCAGACGGCCGCGCAGGTGATCGGCGCGCGGTCGTCCAGGAGCCTGGCCCGGCAGGTCACGTCGCGCTTGACCAGCGAGACTTCGATATAGCGATCAGCCATGCCTCCATGGGAGTGCCCGCCGCCCCCGCGGTCAAGGGCGCACCGGAGACGTGCGGGCTTGAAAAGATCGGCATAACTCGGATGCGGTCGGGTAGCCGCGCGCCCATGGCTCCACCACAGAGAAGCCCACTGAGAAGTCCGGAACCCATATCCCAGGCCGCCTCCAGGCCCACACGCCGGTCGCTGCTCGCGGGGGTCGCGGCGCTCGGCGCGCTGGGCGCCGCCGGATGCAGCCGAGTGGCCACGGCGTCGAGCACGGAGGGCGGTGACCTGCTCGGCCGGCTCCGGGCGGCGGGCGTCGTCCGCCTCGGCATCGCCGGTGAGATCCCGTTCGGCTTCATCGACAAGAACGGCGAGTTGACCGGTGAGGCACCGGAACTGGCCAAGGTGATCTTCAAGCGCCTCGGCGTCGACCGGGTCCAGCCCGTGCCGACCGAGTTCGGCTCGCTCATCCCGGGCCTGAACTCCCAGCAGTTCGACGTCGTCGCCGCCGGGATGTACGTCAACCCCGAGCGCTGCGAGCAGGTCATCTTCTCCGACCCCGACTACCAGATGCTCGACTCGTTCATCGTCCGCAAGGGCAACCCGAAGGGGCTGCGCGACTACAAGGACGTCGTCGAGAAGAAGGCGAAGTTCGCCACCGGGACCGGATACGCCGAGATCCAGTACGCCGTCGAGGCGGGGTACAAGGAGAGCGAGATCCTGATCGTCCCGGACCAGGTCGCGGGCCTGAACGCGGTCGAGGCGGGGCGCGTGGACGTGTTCGCCGGTACGGCGCTCACCGTACGCGAGGTGGTGAAGAAGTCCGCCAAGGCGGAGGCCACCGAGCCCTTCAAGCCGATCGTGGGCGGCAAGCCGCACGTCGACGGGGGCGCCTTCGCGTTCCGGCCGACCGAGACCAAGCTGCGCGACGCCTTCAACGTCGAGCTGCGCAAGCTCAAGAAGAGCGGCGAACTCTTCCGCATCCTCAAGCCGTTCGGTTTCACCGAGGCCGAGATGACGGATCTGACCGCGAAGGAGCTCTGCGGCGGATGACCTCGGGACTCTGGGAACTCGTACTGAAGGGCGTCTGGGTCACGATCCAGCTGCTCGTGTGCAGCGCGCTGCTGGCGGCCGCTGTGTCCTTCGTGGTCGGCGTCGCGCGCACCCACCGGCTGTGGATCGTCCGCTTCCTGGCGGGCTTCTACACCGAGGTGTTCCGCGGGACCTCGGCCCTGGTGATGATCTTCTGGGTGTTCTTCGTGCTGCCCCCGGCCTTCGGCTGGCAGCTGGTGCCGCTGTGGGCGGGCACGCTGGCGCTCGGCCTGACCTACGGGGCGTACGGCTCCGAGATCGTGCGCGGCGCGCTGACCGCGGTCGACCCGGCGCAGAAGGAGGGCGGGATCGCGCTCAGCTTCACGCCCTGGCAGCGGATGCGGCTGATCCTGCTGCCGCAGGCGGTGCCGGAGATGATCCCGCCGTTCTCCAACCTGCTCATCGAGCTGCTCAAGGGCACCGCCCTGGTGTCGATCATGGGCATGGGCGACCTGGCGTTCAGCGGCAACCTGGTGCGTCTGGCGCTCCAGGAGAGCGCGGAGATCTACACGTACATCCTGCTCATCTACTTCGTGATCGCCTTCCTGCTCACCCGGGTCATGCGCGGGCTGGAGAAGAGGCTCAAGGCGGGTGTCGGGAAGAAGCCCGACAGCAAGACCCGGGCGCCTGAGCCGGTCGTGGTGGAGGCGGTCCGATGAACTGGGACTGGAGCGCGGTCTCCGACTTCATGCCGGACTTCTGGAAGGGTCTGCTGGTCACCCTTCAGATCCTGGTGATCGGTTCGCTGGTCTCGTTCGTGCTGGGCCTGGTGTGGGCGCTGCTGATGCGGCTGCCGACGCGCTGGGTGACCTGGCCGGTCGGCGTCGTCACGGAGTTCGTCCGCAACACCCCGCTGCTGGTGCAGCTGTTCTTCCTCTACTACGTGCTGCCCGAGTGGGGCCTGACCTTCTCGGCGCTCGCCACGGGCGTCTTCGCGATCGGGCTGCACTACTCGACGTACACGATGCAGGTCTACCGCGCCGGTATCGAGGCCGTGCCGGTCGGCCAGTGGGAGGCGGCGACGGCGCTGAACCTGCCGCTGCGCCGGACGTGGACCGCGGTGATCCTGCCGCAGGCGGTGCGCCGGGTCGTCCCCGCGCTCGGCAACTACGTCATCGCGATGCTCAAGGACACGCCCATGCTGATGGCGATCTCCGTGCTGGAGATGCTCGGCCACGCGCGCCTGTTCTCGCAGGAGCACTTCCAGTTCACCGAGCCGCTGACGGTGATCGGCGTGGCCTTCATCGTCATTTCCTATCTGGCCTCCCTTCTCCTGCGAGCCCTGGAGCGACGCCTTGCCCACTGACACTCTCCCCAACCCCGAGAAGAACCCCGCCAGGAGCACCGGCGAGCTGATCCGGCTGGAGCAGGTCACCAAGCGGTTCGGGAGCAACACCGTCCTGGACCACCTGGACTTCTCCGTCGACGCCGGCAAGCACGTCACCCTGATCGGACCGTCCGGGTCCGGCAAGACCACGATCCTGCGGCTGCTGATGACCTTGCTCAAGCCCGACGAGGGCACGATCACGGTCGACGGGCAGAGGCTGTTCCCGGCCTCCGACAAGGAGGTGCGGGAGGTCCGCAAGAAGATCGGGATGGTCTTCCAGCAGTTCAACCTGTTCCCGAACATGACGGTGCTGCGGAACATCACCGAGGCACCGGTCACCGTCCTCGGCATGTCCAAGGACGAGGCCGTGGAGCGGGCCAAGGGCCTGCTGGACCTGGTGGGCCTGTCCGACAAGTGCGACGCGCACCCGGCGCAGCTGTCCGGCGGGCAGCAGCAGCGGGTGGCGATCGCCCGGGCGCTGGCGATGCGGCCGCAGGTGCTGCTCCTGGACGAGGTGACCTCCGCGCTCGACCCGGAGCTGGTCGCGGGCGTCCTCGACGTGCTGCGGGACATCGCCCGTTCCACGGACATCACGATGCTCTGTGTGACCCACGAGATGAACTTCGCCCGGGACATCTCCGACCAGGTACTGATGTTCGACTCGGGCCGGGTCATCGAGTCGGGCCCGCCGGAGAAGATCTTCAGCGAGCCGGAGCACGACCGCACGCGGGAGTTCCTCAGCGCGGTCCTCTGACTACACCGCGTGACCAGGCGGAACGTCCGGGCCCGGCGACTGGGGCATTCCTCTGGCATATGCCAGAGGATCGATGCCCCAGTCCGGGACCCGGGAATCTTGTCAACCCCCGCTCTCCGCAGGCCCTTTGCCGGTTATCGTGGAGGGGAATCGCTGTCCGGATCCACGGCCCAACAGCAAGCGCAGGGGGAGACCACCGTGGCGCTGAAGCACGAGCCGCCGACCACCCCGTACCACTCGGCCCAGGAAGCCCTGCGCGTCCTGGAGACCGTGGCGCGGAGTTCCACCGGAGTCACCGACACCGAGCTCGCCCGGCACACCCGCATAGGACCGGAGCGGCTGACCGCACTGCTGCGCATGTTGCGCCGCGAGGGCTACGTCGAGCAGATCGCCGACGGCGCGTACGTCACGGGCGAGACGCTGGCCCGCCTCGGCTCCGCCCAGCACCGCGAGCAGGCCCTGCGCGACAAGCTCCAGCACACCCTCGACCGGCTGCGCGACTCGGTCGGCGCCGCCGTCTACATGAGCCGGTACGTCGACGGCGAGATCAGCGTCACCCAGTACGCCGACAGCCCGGCCACGCCCAAGGTCAACGAGTGGGTCGACTTCCGGTCCTCGGCCCACGCCACCGCGATCGGCAAGAGCCTGCTCACCCAGCTCGACCACGCCGGCCGCCGCGACCACCTCGCCCGGCACAAGATGGCCCGCCTCACCTCGCGCACCATCACCAGCGACCGGCTGCTGCTCTCCCGGCTGGAGTCCCAGCCGCCCACCGTGCCGGTCCTGGACCTCCAGGAGTACGCGGTCGGCACGGTCTGCGCGGCCGTCCCCGTCACGGCCGGCTCCTCCGTCGGCTGCCTGGCCCTGTCCCTCCCGGTCGAGCACGCCCACCGGCTCCGCCAGGCCGCGGACGCCCTCAACCGCAACGCGGCGCCGGTCCTGCTGTCCATGGCGATCTAGGGGGTGCTGGACCCCGCTCCGGGTGGTCCGGAGCACCCCTCGGGACCGGGTATTATTTTTCTGTCGCCAGCCGCGAGAACGCGGTCGGCGGGAGTCATGCGCCGCTAGCTCAGTTGGTTAGAGCAGCTGACTCTTAATCAGCGGGTCCGGGGTTCGAGTCCCTGGCGGCGCACTGGTGAAGGGCCTCTCGTGGGAGCGGGAGGCCCTTCGGCATGTTCGAGATCCTCCCTGGTCAGCAGGCGGTACGTGCTCTCCCCCGGCGGCCGCCACCACACCGGGTCCGCGCACCGCAGGCCCTCCCTCCGTAACGCCGCCCGATGGATCTTGTTCGTGGCCGTCACCGGCATCCGCCCCGCCACCCGCACGAACCGGGGCGCCATCTTCGTGCCCAGGTCGGGCTGCGCGAGCAGGAACCGCGCGAACCCCTCCGGGGCGAAGGTCCCGGCGATCGTCGCCATCACCTGGTCCCCGGTCACCGGGTCCGGCACCGCGTACACCGCGACGGCGGCGGCCCCCTCGTACCGGGCGAGGATGTTCTCGATCACCGCGGCGGCCAGGTTCTCGCCGTCGACGCGGAGGCGGTCGTCGGTGCGGCCGGCGAAGTAGAGGTAGCCGTGGGCGTCCCGGTAGAAGAGGTCGCCCGTCCAGTACCAGCCGTCCCTGCGCCGTTCCGCCTCAGCCGTCGCATTGCGCCAGTAGCCCTCGAAGGGGCTGGGCCCCTGGTTGACCAGTTCGCCGATCGCCTCGTCCCCGTTGAGCAGCCGCCCCGCCGCGTCGAAGCGGGCCGGCGGGCACTCCTCGCGGCTCTCCGGGTCGAGGACGACGAGCCCCGGAGCCGCCCGGCCGACCGCGCCCGGCGGTGTCCCCGGCGACCACTGCACCGCCGCCCCGCCCTCCGAGGAGCCGTATCCCTCCACCAGCCGCACCCCGAACCGCCGCTCGAAGGCCGCCGCGTCCACCGCGCCCGCCTCCGTGCCGAAGCCCAGGCGCAGCGGGTTGTCCCGGTCGTCGGGGCCGGGCTCGGTGGCCAGGACGTACTGGATCGCCCGGCCGACGTAGGTGAAGTACGTCGCGCCGTGACGGCGGACGTCCGGCAGGAAGCGGGACGCCGAGAAGCGCCGGCGCAGCGCCACGCCCGCGCCCGTCACCAGCACGGGGGCCCAGCCTGCGATCACCGCGTTGCCGTGGAACATCGGCATGCAGAGGTAGTGCACGTCCTGCGGCCCCAGGGCGAACTGGCCGGCCAGGGAGCGTCCGGCGGCTGCCAGGCGGCCCTGGGAGCAGAGTGCGGCCTTGGGCGCGCCGGTCGAGCCGGAGGTGAAGTAGAGGAGGAAGCGGTCGCGCGGGGTGGCGCGGGAGGTGTCCGGGCGGGCGTCGGCGTAGGGGGCCAGGAGGTCGGCGTACTCCTCGTTGTCCGTCACCAGCACCCGCACGCCGGGCAGGTCCAGGCCCCTGAGCAGCGGCAGGTGGGTCCGCTCGGTGACCAGGATCCGGCACTCGGTGTGCAGGATGTCGCGGGCGAGTTCGGCGCCCCGCCGGGTGGGGTTGACGCCGGCGACGGCCGCTCCGGCCAGGGCCGCCGCGCCCAGCCACAGGGGGAACTCGGGGGTGTTGTCGAGGAGCACCCCGATGTGGGGCTCGGCGTCCGGCGGCAGCAGGTCGGCGAGCAGGGCCGCCCGGGCCGCGGCTCCGGCCGCCACCTCGTGGTGGGTCAGGACCTCGTCCTCGCACCACAGTCCCGGCCGGTGGTCGCCCCACCGATCGGCCATGAGTTCCGCGACCGTACGTCCTGTGGACTCCATGGGCCGCAAGGTAGCTGATGCCATGTCAGATGTGGAGGGCTGTCACGGCGTCACACCACGGTGAACATGAGATGGGCGATGACCATGAACACCAGGCAGAAGACGATGACCACGCCCAGGAACACCGCCGCGCAGCCCATGCCTGCCGCGAGCCTCCCCCGCGCCGGCGCGTGGGCCGTTGCACGCTCGGGGCGGTCGGGCAGGTAGTGCACGGTGACGATGTCACCCTCCACCGTCGTCGCCGGGCCGTTCGCCTCATCGAAGCGGATCACGCGGGCGTCGAACGTGGCGAACTCGTAGACGTGGTGCAAGGTGGTCCGCACACCGGTGTCACCGCCACCACTGGTCGTCGTGTACGCCCGCAGGCACCGCGCCTGGGAGGTGTACCCGCTGCTCCAGGCCCTGCTCACATCCTGCGCGCGGCGGGCGATCCCGGTCAGAGCGAAGACCGCCAACGCGATCATGAGTGCCGGTACGACGTAGAAGAAGGCCTGGAATGCCGCCATGGTGTCCCCCGATGTCCCGCACGGTCGCGATCGGCCGGCATGGGGAAACTACCCACACCGGCCGTACCACCGCCTCAGGAGAACCTCAGAACGTCACGTCCGAGCACGCGTAGAAGGCGTTGCCCGTGTCGGCGATCGTCCACACCGCCAGGATGACGTGGTGGCCGCTCAGCCCGGACGGCAGCCTGCCGCTGTGGCTGAGCGTGGACGGGGGCCGCTGGCCGTTGTACGGCACCGTGAAGAACGGCGTGAGGTTGAGGTCGGACCGGGCCAGGTTGTGGTTCTGGTTCCAGCCCGGCTTGGTGATGTAGTACTTGAAGTCGGTCGTGGCGTGCATGGCCGTGAACTGCCAGCGGAACGTGTAGGTCTGGCCGCCCGTCACCCTGGTGGTGGGCCAGGCCCCGCCGGACGGTGTCCGCGGTGCGCTGAGCTGGCTGAACTGGCCGAGTCCGGCGTTGCATATCTGTCCGTCGGCCGGACCTGAGGCCGGGAAGCCCTTCGGGCCCTCGACGCTCTGCGGTTCCCATTGGATCGGACCGCAGTTGGTCACGGTGCCGTTCTGGCAGAGCTTCTGCCGGCTGACGGGGAGGTCGGTGTAGCCGTGGCCGCTGGCGCCGCCGGAGGAGAGTACGAGGGCTCCGGTCGTGGCCAGTCCCACCGCGGCTGCGGACAACTTGGTCCTTGTGCGCATGCTGCCGCTCCTGGAGAACGTGGGGGAGTTCAGTGAGCTGTGCACGTAGGTCTAGACCAAGTCTGAGAATAAGGACGCTAGTTGAACATGTCCATACCAATCACGGAGCTGTTTCTCCCCGGCCCGCGCAGAACGCCACCGTCAGGTCCCGCACCAGCACCTTCCGCTCGTAGTCGTCGAGTTCGACCAGCCCCCGCATGGTCAGCCGGGTCACCGTGTCCTCCACCGAGTCCACGACCGAGGTGAGCACGCTCGCCCGGTGCCGGGCGTCCAGCGCGGCGATGTGGCGGCGGTGCATCGCGGCGGCGACCTCGGGCGCGTACTCCACCCGGAGCGGCTGCACCGAGAACACCTCCAGGCCGACCGGCGCCGCGTCGGCCGCCACCAGCCGGGTCAGCGCCTCGGCCGCCGCGTCCGTGGAGCCCTTGGTCCCGCCGGGCATCTCCACCGGCACGCGGGTCAGGGCCGCCTCGACGCACTCGCGCAGATACGTCTCGTGGTCCTCGACGCCCAGCGTGGCCCGCGCGGTGTCCCGCACCCGCCACACCACCTGCACGACCACCCGCAGCGCGACCCCGCTCGCGTCGGCGGCCGGTACCGGCTCGCTGCGCCAGTGCCGCAGCCGTACGTCCACCCGACGGCGCAGCAGCAGCGGGTTGACCCACAACAGACCCGAGCGCCGGACGGTCCCCCGGTAGCGGCCGAACAGATCCAGCACCCAGGCCCGCCCGGTCCGGCCCCGGGCCAGCCCGCCGAACCCGAACAGCCCGAGCGCCCCGGCCCCCGCGTACGCCGCCCACTGCGCGGGGCCGAGCCCTGCCCCGGCGTGCGCGGGCAGCCGCAGTGCCTCCAGCGCGAGCGGCGGGAGCAGCCCGGCCCACCATGTGGTGGCCACACACCCGGCCGCCCCGCACACCCCGGCCAGCACGCCCGCCGCCCCGGGCAGCACCCGCGCGGGCCGCTCCGCCAGGTCGGCATCGACCTGCGGCGCCGGGCGCGGCGTCACGGCCGCCGGGCGTCTGAGGCGCGGCTGCTCCCCCGTGCCCTGCCTGCGGGCGATGACCGCCGGCTTCAGCGGTAGCGGCGCCGGGTCGGGTTCGTCGCGGAACAGCAGGTGGACGGGGATCTCGGTGGTGGACTCGTTCTGGATGAGCCGGGCGGGTCTGGCCGGCCCGTCTGCCGGCCCGTCGGGTTCGGACGGGTGGGAAGTGGTCGTACTCATGGGTGCCTCCAGCCTCCGCGCCAGATGCGTCACAACGGTGGTCCCCGGTGTGTGCCGGGGCCTACGAGAAGAGCCGCCGCCAGGTCTCCGGGCCCGGGTAGCCGTCCGCCGCACCGCCCCGCCAGCCCTGGGTGCGTTGGAAGGCCTCGACGGCGCGCCGGTCCGCCTCACCCCAGCGCGGCCCCGGCCCTGCCGGGTAGAACCCGCCGAACCCCTTCCGCACCAGCTGCCTCCCCAGCTGGGTGACGTAGGCGTTGTCGGCGCCGGGCCGGAACATCGCCCGCCCCGGGTAGCCGGGGACACCGTGGGAGGAGGGCGACGGCCCGGCCGCCCCGGCCTTCACGTCCTCGTCCCCGACGAGCGTCAGGCCGTGCAGCGTGACGTATGCGCTGTGCGCGCCGGGGCCGGAATACGCCGCTCCCGGGTAGGGCGTGGCGGCCAGGGCGCCCCCGCTGACCGGTTCCTTGCCCGGTACGGTCCCCGGTTCCGTGGCCGGCTCCTCCGCGGTGACGCCCTTGTACCGGTAGGGGACGTACCGGTCGGAGTCGTTCCAGTAGGCGTACGGGGTGGACTTCCGGCGGGTGTGCGGGCGGGTCTGCTCGTAGGCGGTGTAGTAGGTGTGCGTGCGGTTCGTCCAGCCGCCGAAAATGACGACGTGCGAGCCGCTCTCCGGGTCGGCCGTATTGTGGAACAGCAGGATGTCGCCCGGCTGGAGTTCCTCCTTGGAAATCCGCTCACCGTATTGGGCGAGGCTGCCCGTCCATTCGTTTCCGGGCAGCTTCCAGGCCATCGAGACATATCCCGAGCAGTCCTGCCGGTAACCGTCGGACCAGTACCCGTTCATGCTGTACGGGACCTTCGCGGCGACCCAGGTCTTGGCCCGGTTGATGATCTCCGTACGGGTGATGGCCGTGGGCTTGAGGGTGGCGGAGGGTTCCGCGGGACGGCCGCCGGGGCCGTACAGCGGGGCCTGGCCGCCCTGAGGGGTGTCATGCTCGTCACCTGCGGAAACACCGGGGCGGTGGGGTGCGTGCGGGGCGGCTGCGGCCGGTACGGCGTGGCCCGCGCCGAGCGCCGCCGAGGCCACGGCGGCCAGGGCGAGGGCACGGTGTGCGGCCGGGTGGGCGGTGGTGCGGCCGGCCCGGGAATGCGGCAGGACGCGGCGCCAGTGGACGCATCCGGGGCAGTCGCAGTCGCTCCCGGGATCGAATTCCTCGAATACCGGAGACCTCATGCGACACCCCTCACACTTCCGACGGAAAAGGCCGCGCCTGTATCCGTCCGGGCGCGCGTCGCCAGTTTCTCAACTGTCATCCGCACGCGCATGCTGACGGTCCGAATGATGTACGCCGCGCCGTACGGACCCCTTCCCGGGGCCGCACCGGGTGGTCCGGAGCACCTCCGAGCGTCCTGTAGAGTTACGTCGTCAGCGCGCGCCGCTAGCTCAGTTGGTTAGAGCAGCTGACTCTTAATCAGCGGGTCCGGGGTTCGAGTCCCTGGCGGCGCACCGACTGGGAGGCCCCTCGCGGAAGCGGGGGGCTTTTCGCATGCCTGTGTACGGCCCCGGTGCGGTCTGGCCGGAACCCGGCCCACCGTGCGATTGGCCGGATACCCTCTCGCCATGGCAGCGCGAGACCTCCAGGAGCGGATCAAGAAGCTCATCATCGACCGCCGGCTGGCCTCCGGGGCCCCGCTGCCGACCGAGCCCGAGCTGATGGAGTACCTCGGCGCGAGCCGGAACTCGGTGCGGGAGGCGCTGAAGGCGCTCCAGGCCATGGGCATCGTGGAGATCCGGCACGGCTTCGGCACCTACGTCGGCCCGATGTCCCTGGCCCCCATGATCGAGGGCCTCGCCTTCCGCACGGTCGCCGGGCACTACCGGGGCGAGGACTCCCTGCTCCAGCTGCTGGAACTGCGGGAGGCCGTGGAGACCGGTCTGGTCTCCCGGCTCGCGGGGCGGATACCGGAACCGGACTTCGTTGAACTGGACGGGCTCGTCGACCGTATGGAAGAGCAGGCCGCGCGCGGAGCCGGTCTCGCCGAGACCGACCGGGCCTTCCACGCCACCCTCTACCGAGGGCTGGACAACGTGCTGCTGAGCGAGGTCCTGGAGGCGTTCTGGGACGCCTTCCACCGGGTCCGCACCGACCTCGGAGGCGAGCCGCAGGACCCCAAGGTGACCTGTCGGCAGCACCGGGAGATCCTCGACGCGGTCCGGTCCGGCGACTCGATGCGGGCGGAGGAGGCCATAAGAGAGCACTTCGGGAACATCCGCGCCCGCCTGTCCACAACGGCTCCACAGGGCCCCCACACCCGCCACAATGAACGCGTATGACCGGTAAACACCGCGTTTCGCATCTTGCGATCATGATGAACGCCGTAGAACCCTGGTTTTCTGGTTTTTCAAGATGCTGCGGTTTCGCGGCAGTTGGGGGGATTCAGAGCCGGTTGCGGGCCGGGCGGGGGTAGGGGCCCCGTACCTGAAGCGATGCCGAGGGGGGCATCATGCAACCGGAAGGTCGCGTTGCCATGTCTATAAGGTGTGGATGACGTGGTGACAGCGACCCACCACTGATACGTCTGTGAAGGTCGAGGGGGACCTCCCGCAGACGGAAGGAAGCGACGAAACACGCGGTGTCCGCGTGTGGGGGGAATGACTCATGACGTCGAGGCCGACGGGCGCCCGGCAGCAGGACCACGACCCGTCCCAGACCACCCAGCTCAGGGTTCCGGCGCATCGGATGAGCACCACGGGGACGTTCCGGCGGATCAAGAAGACGCTGCCGAGATACGACTACGAGCACTACAGCCGGCTCGCGGGTCCCCTCACCCAGCCTGATCCGACCAGACCGTACAAGGTGCAGTACCGGTCGCTGATCTCGCAGGAACCGCACCGGATAAGAGTCGCGCTGATGCTGGCCGCGGCACCGGTGCTGTCCGTGGTGCTGCTGGTGTGGCTGCTCCAGCCCGAGCACTGGACCGAGCGCGACTACCCGGCCTTCGACTGGCTGCCCGCGCTCGACATCGTGATGCTGGTCGCGATCGGTCTGATCGAGTTCTTCCGCTGCATGAACGTGGTGTCGAACGCGCACGCCACGCTGGTCGCCCGCGACCCGATCCCGGTGGTGCCCGAGACCGGCACCAGAGTGGCCTTCCTCACCTCCTTCGTGCCCGGCAAGGAACCGCTGGAGATGGTGACGAAGACCCTGGAGGCGGCCGTCAAGATCCGCCACCGGGGCCTGATGCACGTGTGGCTGCTCGACGAGGGCGACGACCCCGAGGTGAAGGCGGTCTGCGAGCGTCTCGGCGTGCACCACTTCTCCCGCAAGGGCGTCGCCAAGTGGAACCAGGCCAAGGGCCCGCACCGCGCCAAGACCAAGCACGGCAACTACAACGCCTGGCTGGAGGCGCACGGCGACGACTACGACTTCTTCGCCTCGGTCGACACCGACCACGTGCCGCTGCCCAACTACCTGGAGCGGATGCTCGGCTTCTTCCGCGACCCGGACGTCGGCTTCGTCATCGGCCCGCAGGTCTACGGCAACTACGACAACCCGATCACCAAGGCCGCCGAGTCGCAGCAGTTCCTGTTCCACGCGCTGATCCAGCGCGCGGGCAACCGCTACGGCTCCCCGATGTTCGTCGGCACCTCCAACGCCGTGCGCATCAAGGCGCTGAAGCAGATCGGCGGTCTGTACGACTCGATCACCGAGGACATGGCGACCGGCTTCGAGATGCACCGCCACAAGAACCCGGCGACGGGGAAGAAGTGGCGCTCGGTGTACACGCCGGACGTGCTCGCGGTCGGTGAGGGCCCCAGTGCCTGGACGGACTTCTTCACCCAGCAGATGCGCTGGTCGCGAGGGACGTACGAGACGATCCTCAAGCAGTACTGGAAGGGCTGGTACTCGCTGCCGCCGAGCAAGCTCTTCAACTACACGATGATGATCATCTTCTACCCGATGTCGGCCCTGAACTGGATCCTGGCGGCGCTGAGCTGCTGCCTGTTCCTGGGCCTGGGCGCCTCGGGTGTGAACATCGACCCGGCGGTCTGGCTGATGCTCTACGGCAACGCCTCCGCGCTGCAGATCGGGCTGTACGTCTGGAACCGCCGGCACAACGTCTCGCCGCACGAGCCGGAGGGCTCCGGCGGTGTGGCCGGCATGGTGATGTCCGCGCTGTCGGCGCCGCTGTACGCGAAGGCGCTGATCGACTCCGTGCTGCGGCGCAAGAGCAAGTTCGTGGTCACGCCCAAGGGCGACTCGGCGAGCCCGGACCGCTGGTTCGGGACGTTCCGCTACCACTGGTACTTCGTCGCGATCTTCGGTGCGTCGATCGCGGCCGGCTTCGTCTTCGGCCACTCGCACCCCGCGATGATCATCTGGGCGACGTTCGCGCTGCTGATCACCGCCTCGCCGGTCTTCGCCTGGCGCTGGCAGCTGCGGCAGGACGCGAAGAAGCCCGCCGCTCCCGCCGCGGAGCAGCCGCAGGACCCTGCGGGGCCGCACCGGACGCAGCCGCTGCCCATCCCGCAGCAGCCGTCGGCGACGCACGCCCCGCAGCACAAGCCCAGTTGGGCCGCCACCCCTGGCGCAAACGGGGAGGTCGGGGGGACCGACCAGACCATGCAGATCGCCCTTGGTGGACTTGGGGGACGTAAGGAATGAACGACCGTGCAGGCCGCCGCCGGGCCCGTCGACTCGCGATCGGCACGGCGGTGGTACTCGCGCTGGCCGGGATGAACGGGCCGTGGCTCTACCGCTTCGGCACCGAGAAATACCACCAGTACACAATCAACAAGCCGGAGTACAAAGCCGCGAACGGCAAGTGGGAGATCATCGAGTTTCCCGAGGAGTACCGGCAGAACACGATCCACGCGGCGCTGCTGCGCACCGGCAAGGTGCTGCTCGTCGCGGGGTCGGGCAACAACCAGGACAACTTCGACGCGAAGAAGTTCGACACCCGGATCTGGGACCCGGTCAAGGGCACCATCAAGAAGGTCCCGACGCCCAGCGACCTGTTCTGCACGGGACACACCCAGCTCGCCAACGGCAACCTGCTCATCGCGGGCGGCACCAAGCGGTACGAGAAACTCAAGGGTGACGTCACCAAGGCCGGCGGCCTGATGATCGTCCACAACGAGAACCCGGACAAGCCGATAACCCTGCCCGCGGGCACCAAGTTCACGGGCAAGCAGAACGGCAAGACCTTCGTGTCGAAGGACCCGGTGCTCGTGCCGCGGGCGAAGAAGGTCTTCGACAAGGCGACCGGCAAGTTCCTGCGCAACGACCCCGGCCTCGGCCGGATCTACGTCGAGGCGCAGAAGCGGGGCCAGAAGTACGAGACGGGCACGCAGGACAACTACCGCGTGCACGGTCTGAAGGGCGCCGACGCCAAGAACACCTACGGCATCGCGCAGAAACTCGCCCTCGACAAGAAGGACTTCCAGGGCATCCGGGACGCCTTCGAGTTCGATCCCGTAGCCGAGAAGTACATCAAGGTCGACCCGATGAAGGAGGCCCGCTGGTACCCGACGCTCACCACCCTGAGCGACGGCAAGATCCTCAGCGTCTCCGGCCTCGACGACATCGGCCAGCTCGTCCCGGGCAAGAACGAGGTCTTCGACCCGAAGACCAAGAAGTGGAGCTACACGGACAAGGTCCGGCAGTTCCCGACCTACCCGGCGCTGTTCCTCATGCAGAACGGCAAGGTCTTCTACTCGGGTTCCAACGCGGGCTACGGGCCGGACAACGTGGGCCGTGAGCCGGGCGTGTGGGACGTGGACACCAACAAGTTCACAAAGATTCCCGGCCTGAGCGACTCCAAGCTGATGGAGACGTCGGGCACGGTGCTGCTGCCGCCCGCGCAGGACGAGAAGTACATGGTGATCGGCGGCGGTGGCGTCGGCGAGTCCGAGGAGTCCAGCGAGAAGACCCGGATCGTCGACCTGAAGGCCGACGACCCGCGCTTCGTGGACGGCCCGTCCCTGGACAAGGGCACGCGCTACCCGAACGCCTCGATCCTGCCCGACGACAGCGTGCTGATCTCCGGCGGTTCGGAGGACTACCGGGGCCGCAGCGACTCCAACATCTTCGAGGCGCGGCTCTACGACACCGAGAAGAACGAGCTCCGGCGGGTCGCCGACCCGCTGGTCGGCCGCAACTACCACTCCGGGTCGATCCTGCTGCCCGACGGCCGCGTGATGTTCTTCGGCTCGGACTCGCTGTACGGCGACAAGGCCAACACCAAGCCGGGCAAGTTCGAGCAGCGCATCGAGATCTACACGCCGCCGTACCTCTACGGCGACGGCGACCAGCCCTCGCTGTCGGGCGGGCCGCAGACCATCGAGCGCGGCGGTACGGGCACATTCACCTCGTCGGACGCGGCCAAGGTCAAGAAGGTCCGGCTGATCCGCCCGAGCGCCGCCACGCACGTCACGGACGTGGACCAGCGGTCGATCGCGCTGGACTTCAAGGCGTCCGGCGACAAGCTGACGGTGACCGTGCCGGAGAACCGGAACCTCGTCCAGGCGGGCTGGTACATGCTGTTCGTGACGGACGACCGGGGCACGCCGAGCAAGGCGCAGTGGGTCAAGGTGCCGTAGGCGCCACCGCGCATCGCGGACGCAGGGTACTTCATGCGTACTCGTGCGTCCGCGCCTTGCCCAAGTCCGGCTCAATGTCGGCTGTTCATGACCAATGCTTGCCGACGGCTTGACGACCCGTTCCGTGCCCGTTCAGTCCTCCGTCCGCGTCTGCCTGTGTGCCGTCCCTAAGGTCCCTGAGGGCTTGAAGGAAGGCACTCATGGACACACTCCTCGCAGTCCGCGCTCGCGGGATCACCAAGGGGTTCGGGGATGTCGTCGCACTCGACGGCGTCGATCTGGACGTGACGCAGGGGCAGATCCACGGCTTGGCCGGACCCAACGGCGCCGGCAAGACGACACTGCTCGGTCTCCTGCTGGGCCTGGCCGTCGCGGACAGCGGCCGACTCGAGATCCTGGGAACGCCGGTCGGCCGGGCGCTCGCCGCTCCCGACGGTGTCGCCGGCTTCGTGGACGGGCCCGGTCTCTACCCCTCGCTCACCGCCCGGCAGAACCTCGCCGCGCTGGCCGCTCTCCGCGGCCGCGACGCGCGGACAGCGGGGGTCGACGACGCGCTCGACCAGGTCGGGCTCACCGATGTCGCCGACGACCGGGCCCGCGGCTTCTCCCTCGGCATGCGTCAGCGGCTGGGGCTCGCCGCCGCCCTGCTCACCAGGCCCCGGCTTCTCGTGCTCGACGAACCTTCCAACGGCCTCGACCCGGCCGGCAAGAAACACGTACACGGTGTCCTCACGCGGCTCGCGTCGGACGGAACCAGCGTCGTGCTCTCGAGCCACCGCATGGACGACCTCGAGGCACTGTGCTCCGAGGTCACCATCCTCGCCACCGGACGGGTCGTCTTCTCCGGGCCGCTGAGCAAGCTCGCAGCCGAGAGCCGTGAACTCGACTACCGGCTGCGGACCTCCGACCCCGAAGCCGCCCGCCGGCTGGCTGTCGACACGGCCGGAATCAGCGTCGTCGACGACGCCGGAGCACGGCACGACCCCGAGGTGCTCGTCGTACGCGCGCCGGTGCCCGCCCTCGACGAACTGGTGGCGGGGCTCGTGCACGCGGGTATCGCGGTGCGCGAACTCGCACCCCTGGTGTCGCCGCTCGAAGCCGCGTTCCTCGCCCTCACCGAGCGGCAGGAGGCCGGCCGATGACCGCGGCCATCGCCCACAACGTTGTCAGCGCCCGCCCGGTCCCCCTTCCACGTGGCTACCGCTTCGAGCTGGTCAAGCTGGTGTCGCAGTGGCGGATCCGCTTGCTGGTCCTGGCCTGCTGGATCGCTCCGGCGTTCTTCGTCGCCGGCGTGAGTCTGCAGAGCACGCTCCCCTCCGACACCCTCTTCGGTCGCTGGATGCACGCCACCGGGTGGGCCGGACCCCTGGTGATGCTGGGTTTCGCGGGCACGTGGGCGCTCCCGCTGCTGACCTCGGTGGTCGCCGGTGACGTGTTCGCCTCCGAGGACCGGCTCGGCACCTGGCGCCACCTGCTCGTGGCGGTCCGTTCACCCGGGCGGATCTTCGCGGCGAAGGCACTGGCCGGCCTCACCGTCATCCTGCTGCTCGTGGCGGGGCTGGCCTGTTCCAGCGCGGCCGGCGGGGTCGTGGCGGTCGGCAGCCGGCCGCTGGTCGGCCTCGACGGCCAACTGCTGGCGCCCGGGGACGCCGCCGGCAGGGTTGTGCTCGCCTGGGCCTGCGCACTCGCACCGACCCTGGCCCTCGCCGCGATCGGACTGCTCGGGTCGGTCGCGCTGGGTCGGTCCCCGATGGGGCTGCTGCTGCCCGCGCTCGTCGCGCTCGCGATGCAGGTCGCCCAGATGCTGCCGTTGCCCGTTGCCGTGCGCCTCGCCCTTCCCGGCTACGCCTTCATCTCCTGGAACGGTCTGTTCACCAGCCCGGCCCAGGCCGGCCCGCTCCTGATCGGTGTCGTGGTCAGCCTGGTGTGGGCCGTGCTCGCGACGGCGCTGGCCCATCTGCTGTTGCTGCGGCGGGACTTCACCAACCCGGCCTACGACGGTGCCGGGCGCCGCGCGTTCACGCTCGGCCTGCTGCCCCTGGCCGCACTGACCGCCCTCACCGTCGCGGTGATCGCCGTGGCGACCCCGTCCATGGGCTCGGGCATCCGGCAGGACAAGGTCCAGCGGTCGGTGGCCACGGCCTTCGCGCACCTCTACCGCCTGCAGACCCGGCAGTTGCACCGCCCCGCCGTCACCGAGGCGCGGCTGCGGGCCACGGCGGCGTGCACCAAGAGCGACGGCCAGGGCGCTCAAGAGGGCGCGGGCAACGACTGGCGTTGCGTCGTGACCTGGCATCTCCCCGACGTCGCGGTGGCCGGGACGGCCGTCTACCAGCTCGACGTCGCCTCAGACGGGCGGTTCGTGGCCGACGGCGACGGACCGAAGGAAGTCAACGGCTACTTCCTCGTCCGTACCCCCACCGGGGACGCCCCGAACCCCCTTTGGCAGTTCGACGGCAACGTCGAGCTGCTCGACACCACCTCGAAGGGACAATCCCATGCAGGTAACACGGCAACGCCGAGTTGACGAGAAAGAGCAGATCAGCCTCTTCGGCAGACACGTCGGCCGTCGTTCCGTACTGGTGACGGCGGGCATCGCCGTCGCCCTCGGCGTCACGGGCACCGCCGTCGCCTCGACGTGGCAGTTCGGCACGCAGCAGGTCGCCCAGACCACCCGCAACGGCCAGGTCATCTCCAGCGACCAGTACATCAAGCCCTACGGCAGTCGCACCGTCGTCAACGACGGCAAGATCATGTCGTCGACGGTCAGCCCGGACGGTACCCACCTGGCGGCCGCGGTCACCGACGGCGACGCCTCACTCGTCGTCCTCGACCGCGCAACCGGGCAGGTGAAGCAGAAGGTCGGCACCAACGCGGCGGACGACCTGCGCATCAAGACCGGCTCCGTCGGCCAGGAGGGCCCGACGTACTCGCCCGACGGCAAGCAGCTGTGGCTGGGCCAGGCCGACGGCTACACCAAGTTCACCGTCAACGCGGACGGCACCCTCACCGACCCGGTGACCGTCTCCGTCCCGGCCGACGGCACCAAGCACGCGCTGGTGGGCGCGGCGGTCTTCTCGGCCGACGGTTCCACCGTCTACTCGGCGGTCAACGGCCAGAACCGGGTGGTCGCCATCGACGCGGCCGGCGGAACCATCAAGCAGAGCTGGGCCGTCGGCAACGCCCCGCGCGGTCTCGCCCTGGTCGGCGGCAAGCTCTACGTCAGCAACGAGGGCGGCCGTCCGGCCAAGGCCGGCGACACCACCATGAACTCCTACGGCACCCAGGTGCCCGCCGACCCCGACACCGGTGCCGCCACGACCGGCACGGTCAGCGTCATCGACACGGCGGACCCCTCTTCCGCCGTCGGCAGCATCGACGTCGGTCTGCACCCGACCGCCGTGTACGCCGAGAAGGGCACCGTGTTCGTCACCAACACCGCCGACAACAGCGTCTCGGTCATCGACACGGCCAAGGACAAGGTCGTCCAGACCATCGCCACCCAGCCGTGGCCGGAGGCAGCGGTCGGTTACGAGCCCGACGCCGTGACGCTCACCGACGACGGCCGCCTCCTGGTGACGCTCGGCCGTGCCAACGCCGTGGCCGTCTACCGCTACACCTCCGCGCAGCAGCCGGCCCGTTACGTCGGTCTGCTCCCGACGGACTACTTCCCCTCGGAGATCACCACCGTCGGCAAGCAGGTCGTCGTCTCCAACACCCGTGGTGTCGACGCCCGCCGTCCCACCGCCGGCGCCGGCCACGGCACCCACGACACGACGTCCAGCCTGACGCAGTTCACCCTGCCCGACGACAGCGTCGTCCGCTCCCAGACGGCCAAGGTCTTCCAGCAGAACGGCTGGACGGCCGGCTCGGTCCTCACCGCCCAGGGCAACCGCCACGCCAAGCCGCTGCCGGTCCCGGCGCGCCTCGGCGACCCCTCGACCATCAAGCACGTCTTCCTGCTGGTCAAGGAGAACCGGACCTACGACCAGGTCTTCGGCGACATGCCACAGGGCGACGGCGACTCCTCGCTGACGACGTTCGGCGAGAACGTGACGCCCAACCAGCACGCGCTGGCCCGGCAGTTCGGGCTGTACGACAACTTCTACGACGTCGGCACGAACTCCGCCGAGGGCCACAACTGGATGATGCAGGCCGACAACCCGGAGTACACCGAGTCCTCGGCCGGCGAATACACGCGCAGTTACGACACCGAGGACGACGTTCTCGGCCACCAGAAGACCGGCTTCCTCTGGACCGGCGCGCAGGCGGCCGGGAAGTCCGTCAAGGACTTCGGCGAGTTCCAGTCGATCGAGTCCAAGCCGGCGGGCGCGACCTGGCAGAACCTGTACTGCGACAGCAAGAACATGGCCGCGACCGGGGCGCAGACCCAGTACCCCATCAAGACCGGTTCGGCGATCCCCTCGCTCAACAAGGTCTCGGTGCAGGGCTTCCCGCTGTTCGACCTCGATGTCCCGGACATCTACAAGGAACAGATCTGGAAGCAGGACTTCGAGAAGAACGGCCCGGCGAACCTGAACATGTTCTGGTTCTCCAACGACCACACCGGTGGCCCGGCGAACGCCTCCGCCGAGGTCGCGGACAACGACCTCGCGGTCGGCCGCATGGTCGACGAGATCTCGCACAGCAAGTACTGGAAGGACTCGGCGATCTTCGTCGCCGAGGACGACTCCCAGAACGGTCTCGACCACGTCGACGGCCACCGTGCGCCGGTCCAGATCATCAGCCCGTACGCCGAGCACGGCACCGTCGACAACCACTACTACTCGCAGATCACGATGGTCCGCACCATCGAGCAGATCCTCGGCATCCACCCGATGAACCAGCTCGACAGCGCGGCCACCCCCATGCACGGGGCGTTCACCCGGAAGGCGGACGACACCCCGTTCACCGCGGTGCCCAACCGGACCTCGCTGACCCTCGGCGTCAGCCCCCAGCCCTCCTGCGGTTCGGACACCCCGGCGCCGCAGGACGCCAAGGCAGCGGCCGCGCCGACGTCCACGGCGGTGCCACAGGCGGCGCGGACGGTGGCGGCGCAGTGGAAGACCTGGGCGTCGCACCAGCGGCTGACCGGCCCGAACGCCGTGCCCGACTACGCCAACCCCGAGCAGATGAACCGCTACACCTGGTACCAGACGCACACCTTCACCAAGCCGTACCCCGGTGACAAGAAGGTGTACGCGCCGAAGGACGTGCCGGGCGCCTACCTCCCGTCGCCGGAGTCCGACGGCTGACGGGAAACATGCTTGACCTGTGCACGTAGATGGTGTGCCCTCGGTACCAGATCGACACGTGTGGCGGGCGGTGGCGGGGGAAACGGGAGATGACCGAGTCGACCACGTCGGATCCGGTGGCCGAGGAAGTCCTGGCCGCCGCGACCGTCCAGGTCACGGGCACGGACGGGCACATCGGCGGCCTCGGGGTGCTCATCGCGCCCACACTGGTGCTGACCTGCGCCCATGTCGTACTGGAGGCCTCGGGGCGGCCGTCCCACCAGGAGGAGCGCCCCGACGGCCCCCTCGGTGTCCGTCTGGTCCTGCGCGAGGGCGAGCCGGTGGACGCCGTCGTCCGCGACTGGGTGCCCGTACGCGCGAACGGCACCGGCGACGTCGCCGTACTGTCCCTGTCCCGCCCGCTTCCGGAGGCCCGGCCGGTCCTGATGGTGGCGCCCCGGGACGTCTGGGACCACAGAGCCATCGTTTTCGGACTGCCGCGTGACGACACCGGCGGCGGCTGGCACACCGCCCGGCTGCGTGCCCGGACCGGCACCGGCCGGCTTCAGATGTCGCCGCTCGACGGGCAGTCGGACCCGATCCAGCCCGGCTTCAGCGGCTCCGCCGTGTGGGACGAGGACCTCGGTGCCGTGGTCGGCATCGTCGCCTCGATCTCACCGGCACACCGCGGGCAGAGCTTCTGCATCCCGACCCGTACTGTCCTCGACGAACTGCCGGAGCTGGCCGAACTGCTCGCGCCCGACTCCCCGTTCCCGGGCCTGCGCCCGTACACCGAGGAGCACAGCGCGCACTTCTTCGGCCGGGACGAGGACGTCACCGCGGTCGTCGACCTGCTCTGCCCGCACGGGCCGCCCGAGGGCTGCGTGACGCTGACCGGCCCCTCCGGCTCCGGCAAGTCCTCCCTCCTCATGGCGGGCGTCCTGCCCCGCCTGCAGGAGCAGGAGGCGGAGGTCGTCACCCTGCGCGCGGAAGGCCGCCGACCGGACGCCGCGACGGTCCGGGACGCGACGCGAACCCACCGCTCGGCACGCGGACTCGTGCTGGCCCTCGACCAGGCGGAGGCGCTGCTGCTGCGCCCCGAGGAGGAGCTGCGCGCCCTGGTGGACGCCCTCCTCGACGCCTGCCGGCACCCCGGAGTGGCGGTCCTGGTCGCGCTGCGGACCGACTTCCAGGACGCGGCCCTGCGCCACCCGGAGCTGAGCCGGCTGGTCGGCGGGGCGCCCGCGCACCAGTTGGGCCTGATGACCCGCGAGCAGCTCACCGAGGTGGTCCGGCTGCCACTGAGGGCCTTCCCCGGCGTGGAGTACGACAGCGGACTGGCCGACCGGCTCATCGATGACGCGGCGGGCCGGCCGGGAGCCCTGCCCCTGCTCGGGTTCGTCCTGACCACCTTGTGGGAACGGCAGGTCGGCGGCCGGCTGCGCCTCGACACCTACCGCGAACTCGGCGGCCTCGGCGGGTGCTGAGCAGCAGGGCGGACT
>KE354135.1 GCA_000415505.1 Streptomyces afghaniensis 772 | reverse complement strand
GCTGAGCACGGCGTTCACGACCAGGGACTCCGAGGCGGGCGTCCCAGGCCCCGCGTGCCTCGGCGGCCTGCGCGTACACCTGGGCGGTGGCGAAGGCGATCTCCCGGGCGTACACGAGCAGGGCCTCGCGCAGCACCCCCTCGTCTCCCGGGGCCGCGACCTCGTCGATCGCGGACTCCATGACCTCGATGGTGGTGCGCACCATCTCCACGGTCTGGCGCAGCGTGATCGCCCGGGTCAGTTCGCGCGGCGCGGTTCCGAACACGTCGGTGGAGATGGCCTGCGGGGCCTCCGGATGCCGGAACCACTCGGTGAAGGCGGCGATACCCGCCTGCGCGACCAGACCGATCCAGGAACGGTTCTCCGGGGGCATGGCCCGGTACCAGGGCAGCGTCTCGTCCATCCGCGCGATGGCCTGCGCGGCGAGCGATCCGGACGACTTCTCCAGCCGCTTCAGCGTCGCGGCATGCGGATGGACTTCGTGGGCTGCGGCCTGGTTCTTGCTGGTTTCGGGTTCGGGCACGGGACAAGACTGCCTTATCCGGACGGGAAGGTGCGTCGCCGGGTCTACGGTGGACTCCGTGATGGACATTCGGCGCGCCGAAGAGCGCTACCAGGGCGGTGACCCGGCGGCCGGAATCGAGAGCCGGCACGCCTTTTCCTTCGGGCCTCACTACGACCCGGACAACCTCCGTTTCGGCGCGGTGATCGCCTGCAACGAGGAGCACCTGGCGCCCGGCGCCGGCTTCGACGAGCATCCGCACAGCCACACCGAGATCGTGACGTGGGTGGTCGAGGGAGAGCTGACCCACCGGGACTCCACCGGGCACGAGTCGGTGGTGCGCCACGGAGACGTCCAGCGGCTGAGCTCGGCGGGCGGCGTGCGGCACGTGGAGCGCAACGACGGCCCCGGCCCCCTCACCTTCGTCCAGATGTGGCTGGCCCCGCTCCGGCCCGGCGGCGACCCGTACTACGAGGTCGTCCACGGCATCGCCGACTCGACGCCCTACGCCGTCCCGGAGGCCGGCGCGATGCTGCACGTACGGCGCCTGGGGGCGGGGGAGCGGACGGCGGTACCGGACGCGGCGTTCGCGTACGTGCACGTCGTGCACGGGGAGGTACGCCTGGACGGCGAGACGCTGGGCGCCGGCGACGCGGCCCGGATCACCGACGCGAAGGCCCTGGAAGCCGAGGGCGTGACGGAGGCGGAGCTGCTCGTCTGGGAGATGAACTAGGGCCTAGAGCTCGGCCAGCACCGCGTCCGTGAACGGCGGCCACGCCTCGATCGCCCACGGCCCGAACGCCCGGTCCGTCAGCGCGACGCACGCGGCCCGGGCGTCGGGGTCGATCCACAGGAACGTCCCGGACTGCCCGAAGTGCCCGAACGTGCGCGGCGAGGACGAGGAGCCCGTCCAGTGCGGCGACTTGGAGTCGCGGATCTCGAAGCCGAGCCCCCAGTCGTTGGGGTTCTGGTGGCCGTACCCCGGCAGGACGCCCTTCGTGCCCGGGTAGTGCACGGTCATCGCCTCGGCGACCGTACGGGGGTCCAGCAGGCGCGGGGCCTGCACCTCGGCTGCGAACCGCAGCAGGTCCTCGACCGTGGACACGCCGTCCTTGGCCGGAGAGCCGTCCAGGGTCGTCGACGTCATGCCCAGCGGTTCCAGCACGGCCTGCCGCAGGTACTCCCCGAACGGGATGTCGGTCGCCTTCGCGATGTGGTCGCCGAGCTGCTCGAAACCGGCGTTGGAGTACAGCCGCCGCTCCCCGGGCGGGGCCGTGACCTTGTGCTCGTCGAAGGCGAGGCCCGAGGTGTGGGCGAGCAGGTGCCGGACCGTCGACCCGGCCGGACCGGCGGGCTCGTCGAGCTCGACGGCCCCCTCCTCGTAGGCGACGAGCACCGCGTAGGCGGCGAGCGGCTTGGTCACCGACGCGAGCGGGAACCGCTGTCCGGCCGGTCCATGGGTGCCCAGGACGGTGCCGTCCGCCCGTACGACACCCGCCGCGGCGGTGGGAACCGGCCAGTTCTCGATCAGCGCGAGGCTCTTCAGCGACATGCGTTCGAGCCTATGCGCTCAGAGCGTCAGCTCCAGCAAGGGGTCGGGCTTGGGCCGGAAACCGAGGGAGACGTACAGCGGCTCGGCCTCGGGCGAGGCGGTGAGCTGCACACGCCGGGCGCCGCGCTCCCGGAACCATCCCAGCAGCGTCGTCATGCACGCGCGCGCATACCCACGGCGCCGCGCGGACGGGTCGGTGGCGACACTGAAGACGAAGCCCACCATGCCCCGCGGGTCGCCCGACTTCCCGATGCGGTAGTCGATCGTCCCGGCCACCAGCGACGCCAACGCCCCCGGCCGCTCCGGGTGGTCCACGACGAACGCCGTGAAGTCCCCGTCCGGCTCGCCCAGTTTGGCCCTCAAAGTGGGGAGCGACTCCCCGTGCCACACGGCGGAGGGGTCCCCGAACAACGAGTCGATCATGATCTGGCGCAGGCGGAGGACTTCCTCGGCGTCCTCGGGCAGGGCGCGGCGTACGGCACTCATGACGCCCTACGCTAACCAGCCGGATCAAGAGCCGTCCTGCCGATTTCTTACCGTCCGCGCTTGCTTGGAGTGCACTCCAAGGTTCTAGCGTTGGGGTCATGACGGTGATGGAGACCACGGGTACCAGGACCGACACCTGCGCCGGCCCGCCCCAGCAGAACCGGCGTCCGGACGGCGAGGACCGCTACACGATCAGCGAGGTCGTCGCCCTGACCGGCCTGACGGCGCACACCCTGCGCTGGTACGAGCGCATCGGCCTGATGCCGCACATCGACCGGTCCCACACCGGCCAGCGACGCTACACCAACCGCGACCTCGACTGGCTCGACCTCGTCGGCAAGCTCCGCCTGACGGGCATGCCGGTCGCCGACATGGTCAGGTACGCGGAACTCGTGCGTGAGGGCGATCACACCTACGGCGAGCGCTTCGAGCTGCTGAAGACGACCCGCGAGGACGTGCTGGCCAGGATCGACGAACTCCGGGGCACGCTCGCCGTGCTCGACCGGAAGATCAGTTTCTACGCGGACGCCGGGCGTGCCCTGGCGTCGGAGAGGTCCCGATGACGGACGGCAGGATCACGACGGCGAAGCTCGGCGACAACGGCCCGGAGGTGGGCGTCCAGGGCCTCGGCTGCATGGGCATGAGCTTCGGCTACGGCCCCTCGGACGCGGACGCGTCCCGGGCCACCCTGGAACGCGCCCTCGAACTGGGCGTCACCCTCTACGACACGGCCGACGCCTACGGCGCCGGCGAGAACGAGCGGTTCCTGGCGCCGTTCCTCAGGGCGCACCGCGACGAGGTCGTCATCGCGACCAAGTTCGCCCTGTCGATCCCCCCGGACGACCCGACGCGCCGCATCGTCCGCAACGACCCGCCCTACATCCGCCAGGCCGTCGAGGAGAGCCTGAAGCGCCTCGACGTCGACGTCATCGACCTCTACTACATGCACCGGCGCGATGTGAACGTGCCGATCGAGGAGAGCGTCGGCACCATGGCCGACCTGGTCCGCGAGGGCAAGGTCAAGCACCTGGGCCTGAGCGAGGTGACGGCGGACGAACTGCGCGCCGCCCACGCGGTGCACCCGATCGCGGCCGTGCAGTCGGAGTGGTCGCTGTTCAGCCGTGACATCGAGCCGAAGGTCGTCCCCGCGGCCCGCGACCTGGGCGTGGCCCTGGTCCCCTATTCCCCGCTCGGCCGCGGCTTCCTCACGGGTTCCTTCGCCAAGGCCGAGGACCTGACCTCCGGCGACTTCCGCCGCCAGCAGCCCCGTTTCACGGGGGACAACGCGGCGGCCAACGCCTCCCTGCTGGATCTGATCCGCTCGGTGGCCGACTCCCACGGCGCGTCGCTCGGCCAGATCGCCCTGGCCTGGGTCCAGCAGCAGGCGACGATCCACGACCTCCCGGTGATCCCGATCCCAGGGACGCGCAAGCCGTCCAGGGTGGAGGAGAACACGGCAGCGACCAGCATCGTCCTGACGGACGAACAACTGGACCTGCTGAACGGGATAGCGGCCCAGGTGGCAGGCAACCGCTATGCGGACATGGCGTTCACTTCAGCAGGCCGTGAGTAAAGGCTTTCAGGGGCGCGGGGAACTGCGCGACCGGCCACGAAGCACCCGCACCCGCCGGCGCGCAGCACCCCGCAGACGCTAAAGCTCCGCCAACAATTCCGCCTTTTTGACCGAAAACTCCTCATCGGTCACCAACCCGGCCTGATGCAACTCCCCAAGGTGCCGAATCCGCTCGGCGATGTCTGCGGGATCACGCCGCGGCCCGCCCGCGGACACAGCCGCCACCGGACTCGACGTCCGCACCGCCGCCAACACCGCCGCGGCGAACGGCAGCGACTCGTGCACAGGCCCGTACCCCAGCCCGAACACCACCGCGGCCGGATCCTGGTCGGCCTGCGCAGCAGCCCCGGCCCCCGACTCGTCGCGCCGCAGCAACCGCAGATGCCCTTCGAAGACCTCGGGCGACCGCCACTCCACCCCGTTCAGCTCCCCGACGGAGAAACTCTGGTCCCCGGCCTTCCACTTCGCCGACGACGCCCCGGTCCAGAACCACCGGAAGTTCACCGTCCGCCCGTCGAACGAGGCCTTCCCGTCGTACGCCTTGAACGACAACGGCCCCTTCGGCGGCTCCACGAGGAACCGCTCCGCCGGCCCGGACTCCGTCAGCAGCGACCGCAGCTCGTCGGCGTAGTACTCCGCGAGGACCTCCCGGTCGGCGGGCAGCACCAGCCGGTAGGGATCGCCGCTGTCCTTGAGCTGTCCGGCGGCCGCCTCCATCAGCGGATCCGCACCGGGCCGCGGCTCGACGCGCAGCACCACCGTGCCCCGCTTCCCGCGGGTCAGTGTCACCCCGGCGATCGCGTCCAGGGGCACACGCCGTTCCCCGAGTGCCTGGAAGAGCTTGGGTGTTCGAATCCCCCGTTCGTAACGGATGAGCATGGAGTCGGACTCGAACTCCCAGGCGGCATGAAATCCGGCCAGTACGTCACCCATGCGGCTCATCGTATGCGGCACGCGCTCCTCCGTCCCCCTCCCGAGCAGACCGCAGTTTCTTCGCCTCTACGCGCGTCAGGCCGCGGCCGTGCCGGACAAACCGGTCCGGCAGACGCCTTCTTCGTGCGCGCAGTGCACCGAGCGGTATGCGCCAACGCCGATCTCTGCGAAATTCATCAGACTTGCCGTGCCCGGCTCGAAGTAGCCGGCGTGACCCTTCGCACCCTGCGCGGACAGCACCCGCGCACCGAACCCGCTGGACACCGGGTCGGCCCCGTGGCCCAGCCCGCCGACCTCCAGGTACGGCACGTCCTGGATCCAGTCGTCGGCGTCCCGCATCGCCCACACCCGGGCGGTGGTGTGCAGCTGGGTGGCCTTCTCGACGCGCATGCCGGGGCTGCCGGCCACCGCGATGTCGGACACCCGGTCCGGCAGCGAGTGCGCGGCGACCCCGCACACCACGGAGCCGTAGCTGTGGCAGAACAGCGAGACCGGCGCACTGTTCGGCAGCGCCCGCACCAGCGCGTTCAGCCGTACCGCCCCCTCCTCGGCGCGCAACCCCGTGGCCGAGTCGATGCCGAGTCCGCTGGGTGCCGTGTAGTCGGCCCAGGCGATCACGGCCGTACGGGTCGCGGGGCTCGCTGTCCGCTCGGCCGCGTACAGGGACTCGGCCATGCCGACGGGCGCCGAGTACTTGCGCTGGGTGCGCTGGAAGGTGAGCAGGTTGGTGTCCACACCGGGTACGACGACCGAGACCCGGTCCGCCTCGCGCAGGTCGCCGAAGACCTCCGCCACCCGCCCCGAGCCCTCGGGGTCGAAGGCGAGGATGTGGCGGCCCTTCTCCATGAGGTCGTCGAAGCGGTGCATCCGGCGGGCGGCCTCGTGCTTCCCGGCCGGGGTGAGACGGCTGTCGTGCATGCGTTCCTGCTCGACCTTGCGTGCCTGGCCGAGCGCGACGCGATTGGCGCGGTAGCGCAGATCGACCGGGGCGCCGTTCATGTTGCCGACCGCGAGCGGGTACTCGCGGACCAGGCTCGCGCGGTCCCGCTCGGTGAGCGAGGCGAAGAAACGGGCCAGCTTCGTCGGCTGGGACTGCGGGTCCGGCAGCCGGTGACCGCCGATCCGGCCGTGCTCCCAGGCGGAGAGCGAGGCCTGGAGCGGCGTGTCGCCCCGCTGGTTGCGCAGGGCCGTCCAGCCGGTGGTCGCCAGCATCACGAACACGACGGCCAGAGCGAGCAGTGCGCGCCAGACGTTCAGTTGCGGGGTGGTGTCGAAGGAAGTCACTGAAAGGACACACTAGGAGAACGAAGGGGTCTCGCGTTAACCAAGTGACCGGGATCACGTTTCGGTGAATGGGCTAAGGGGACTGCTCCGTACGCCAGTTCCCGGCCAGGGCGGGACCCACCTGATCCAGGTAGGTGGCGGTGAGTTGGCGCATTCCTTCGAGCGTGAGGTCGTCCCCCGCGGACCACAGCCGCTCGGTGACACGAATCACTCCGCCGAAAAGGGCCACGACGATTCTGGGCCGCGGATCGGCGTCCACGTCGAGCCCCTCGCGTTCGGCGATGATGCGCGCGAGCTCCTCCTCCAGTTCCGCCGCCCGCCGCAGATGGGCGGCGAGCAGTGCGGGCGTCGACTCGATCACCCGGTAGACGCGCATGTGGAGCTCGACCGGCACGATCTCCTCGATCGTCTCGTTGATCCTGTCCCAGCTCTCCAGCACGGCCCGGCGCAGCGCCTCCAGCGGGGCCTCGCCCGGCGGCCGGGCCCGTACGGCCTCGACGACCTGCGTCTCCGCGAGCCGCGGCACGTAGAACGCCGTCTCCTCCTTGCCGGCGAAGTAGCGGAAGAAGGTGCGCTGCGAGACGTCGACGGCGGCGGCGATGTCGTCGACGGTCGTCTCCTCGTACCCGCGCGTGGCGAACAGTTCCAGGGCGGCCCGCAGCAGCGCGTCCCGGGTGCGCCGTTTCTTGCGTTCGCGCAGGTTCAAGAGGTGCCTTTCTCTGAAGGGTTTGCCCAGTTCAGGCTATACGGGAGTGTCGTGTCAGTTACCGACTTGTGAATTGGTTTGTCAATTGTCAGTGACTGTCATTAGCCTCGAAGCATGACTAGTCAGACCACCATCGACACGACGGGGTCCGGGGGCGGGGCACCGGCGACGCCGTCGGACGCGACGCCGGGCAAGGGGCTGCGGGGGCACCCCTGGCTCACCCTCATCACCGTCGCAGTGGGGGTCATGATGGTGGCCCTCGACGGCACCATCGTGGCCATAGCCAACCCCGCGATACAGAAGGACCTCGGCGCCACCTTCGCCCAGGTCCAGTGGATCACCAACGGATACTTCCTCGCCCTCGCGGTCTCCCTGATCACCGCGGGCAAGCTCGGCGACCGCTTCGGTCACCGGCAGACCTTCCTCATCGGCGTCGTCGGCTTCGCCGCCGCCTCGGGGGCCATCGGTCTGTCCGACAGCATCGCGCTGGTCGTCACCTTCCGCGTCCTGCAGGGCCTCTTCGGCGCGCTGCTGATGCCGGCCGCGCTCGGCCTGCTGCGGGCCACCTTCCCGGCCGAGAAGCTCAACATGGCGATCGGCATCTGGGGCATGGTCATCGGCGCGTCCACCGCCGGCGGCCCGATCCTCGGCGGCGTGCTCGTCGAGCACGTCAACTGGCAGTCGGTGTTCTTCATCAACGTGCCGGTCGGTGTCCTCGCCGTCGTCCTCGGCGTCTGGATCCTGCTCGACCACCGCGCCGAGAACGCCCCGCGCTCCTTCGACCTCCTGGGCATCGCCCTGCTGTCCGCCGCGATGTTCTGCCTGGTCTGGGCCTTGATCAAGGCTCCGGAGTGGGGCTGGGGCGACGGCAGGACGTGGGCGTTCATCATCGCGTCGGTCGTGGGCTTCGCGTTGTTCGCCTTCTGGGAGACGAAGGTCAGGGAGCCGCTGATCCCGCTGGCGCTGTTCCGTTCCGTCCCGCTGTCCGCGGGCGTCGTGCTGATGATCCTGATGGCCATCGCCTTCATGGGCGGGCTGTTCTTCGTGACGTTCTACCTCCAGAACGTGCACGGCATGAGCCCGATCGACGCCGGACTGCACCTGCTCCCGCTCACCGGCATGATGATCGTCGGCTCGCCGCTCGCCGGCGCGATGATCACCAAGGCCGGCCCGCGGATCCCGCTCGCGGGCGGTATGGCGCTCACCGCGATCGCCATGTACGGGATGTCGACGCTGGAGACGGACACCGGCAGCGGCATCATGTCGGTCTGGTTCGCCCTGCTCGGCCTCGGCCTCGCGCCGGTCATGGTCGGCGCGACCGAAGTCATCGTCGGCAACGCCCCGATGGAGCTGTCGGGCGTGGCGGGCGGTCTCCAGCAGGCCGCCATGCAGATCGGCGGCAGCCTCGGCACGGCCGTGCTGGGCGCCGTGATGGCCTCCAAGGTCGACAGCGACCTCGCGGGCAACTGGACGAAGGCCGGGCTTCCTCCGCTGACGCCGGAGCAGGAGCACCAGGCGTCCGAGGCGGTCCAGGTCGGTGTCCCGCCGGTGGCGCCGGGCACGCCGGACGCGATCGCCGCGAAGATCACGGGCGTCGCGCACGACACGTTCATCTCCGGCATGAGCGCGGCGTCCCTCGTGGCCGCCGGCGTCGCCGTGGTGGCGGTGCTGGTGGCGTTCCTCACCAAGCGCGGTGAGAACGCGGGCGCCGGTGCGGGCGCGGCGCACATCTGACGGTCTTTTTCCGGGCGTTCGCCTATCAGGGTGAACAAGACCGCCGACCACTCCCCTCCGGCGGGCATCGCAGGTCACAGTGGGTCAAGTCCTCCGCAGGGCATGGAGGACGGACGCTGCGGCGCGCTGCCGGAGGGGGGCAGCGCGCAAGCAGCGGGATTGAGGCCCGCTGTGGGGGTACTCGCCATGTCGTACCCGAACGGAACCCCAACCGACTGAGGGTTTACGGGAGTTGATGATGGCGAGCTTCGGACACGGTACGCGCAGGCACCCCCGCTCACGTGGCCGGACGTGGTCACGGACCGGGCCGGATCGCGCGACGCTCGGAATCATCGGAGTCATCTGCGCGGTCGCCGGATTCTTCGTGCTGGGGATCATCCTCGGCCCTGTGGCGATCGTCTGCGGCTGGCTCGCCATGGGCCGCACGTGGGCGGGCTCCCGCCCGGCCACGGCCGTGGTCGCCCTCGTACTGGGCGCCATCGACACGCTCCTGGCCGTCATCTGGCTGTCCGGAGCGACAACCCCGGGCAACGGCATGCTGTTCTGACCCGGGGAAGTGAGGGAAGGACCCCTGGCCACCAGGCCGGGGGCCCACCTTTGTGCGCCGAGACTTACTCGACGGACGTCCCCTTCAACGCCGCCACCTCCCCCCGCAGCCGCCGCACCTCCTCCGTCAACTCCCGTATCGCCTCCGTCTGCCGCCGCTCCTCCACATCGTCCTTCTCGAACCGCGCGATGAACCACGCCGCGATGTTCGCCGTCACCACACCCAGCAGGGCGATCCCGGACAGCATCAGCCCGACCGCCAGCATCCGCCCCAGCCCGGTCGTCGGCGCGTGATCCCCGTACCCCACGGTCGTCATCGTCGTGAACGACCACCACACCGCGTCACCCAGCGTCCTGATGTTCCCGTCCGGCGAGTCCCGCTCCACCGACAGCACCGCCAGCGACCCGAACATCAGCAGCCCGACCACCGCACCGGCGACATACGTCGTGAGCCTTATCTGCGAGGCCATCCGCGCCCGCTGCCCCACCAGCAGCAGCGTCGACACCAGCCGCAGCAACCGCATCGGCTGAAGCATCGGCAGCAACACCGCGCCCAGGTCGAGCCAGTGCGTCCGTACGAACACCAGCCGCTGCTCGGCGAGCGCGAGCCGTATGACGTAGTCGAGCGCGAACGCGCCCCACACCACCCACTCGACGGCCGTGCACACGTCCACCACGTCCCGGCTCGCGTCGGGCCGGACGATCGGCACGGCATAGGCGACGGCGAAGGCCAGGGCCAGGCCGAAGAGGGGCCGCTGCGTGTGCTGTTCCCAACGGAGTCGGGCCGACTTCTGCTGCATGGCCGAATCGTAGAAAAGGTGAAGGGGTGGTGTGCCCACGGTGTACCCGTGAGGCTCACCACCCCTTGACAGCGCCTGACGCGTTACGCGTCGCCGCCCGCGACCCCCGGGTCGGCCGCCGACACGTCGAGCAGCTGGTACCGGTCGATGGCCTGCTTGAGCACCGACCGGTCGACCTTGCCCTCACGGGCCAGCTCGGTCAGCACCCCCACCACGATCGACTGCGCGTCGATGTGGAAGAAGCGGCGGGCAGCGCCCCGCGTGTCCGCGAAGCCGAAGCCGTCCGCGCCGAGCGACTGGTACGTCTGCGGCACCCAGCGCGCGATCTGGTCCGGAACCGATCGCATCCAGTCGGACACGGCCACGACCGGGCCCTCCGCGCCCGCCAGCTTCCGCGTCACGTACGGCACCCGCTGCTCCTCCTCCGGGTGCAGCAGGTTGTGCTCCTCGCAGGCCACAGCCTCGCGCCGCAGCTCGTTCCAGGAGGTCGCCGACCAGACGTCGGCCTTGACGTTCCACTCCTCGGCCAGGATCTTCTGCGCCTCGACCGCCCACGGCACCGCGACACCCGACGCCATGATCTGCGCCGGGATCGAGCCGCCGGTGCCCTCGCTGAAGCGGTAGACGCCCTTGAGGATGCCCTCGACGTCCACGTTCTCGGGCTCGGCCGGGTGCTGGATCGGCTCGTTGTAGACGGTCAGGTAGTAGAAGACGTCCTCGCCGTGCGGGTGCTCCTCGGAGCCGCCGTACATCCGGCGCAGGCCGTCCTTCACGATGTGGGCGATCTCGAAACCGAACGCCGGGTCGTACGCCACGCAGCCGGGGTTGGTGGAGGCCAGCAGCTGCGAGTGGCCGTCGGCGTGCTGGAGGCCCTCGCCGGTCAGCGTCGTCCGGCCGGCGGTCGCGCCCAGGACGAAGCCGCGCGCCAGCTGGTCGGACATCTGCCAGAACTGGTCGCCGGTGCGCTGGAAGCCGAACATCGAGTAGAAGACGTAGACCGGGATCAGCGGCTCGCCGTGGGTCGCGTAGGCCGAGCCGGCGGCGATCAGGGACGCGGTGCAGCCCGCCTCCGAGATGCCGTCGTGCAGCATCTGGCCGTTCGGCGCCTCCTTGTAGGCGAGCAGCAGGTCACGGTCGACCGACTCGTACTGCTGGCCGAGCGGGTTGTAGATCTTCGCGCTCGGGAAGAACGAGTCCATGCCGAACGTGCGGTACTCGTCCGGCGCGATCAGCACGAACCGCTTGCCGATCTCCTTGTCCCGCATGAGGTCCTTGAGCAGGCGTACGAAGGCCATCGTCGTGGCGATCGACTGCTGGCCCGAGCCCTTCTTCACGGTCGCGTACGTCTTGTCCTCGGGCAGCGGCAGCGGCTTGGACCGTACGACGCGTGTGGGGACGTAACCGCCGAGACCCCTGCGGCGGTCGTGCATGTACTGGATCTCCTCCGAGTCCGGGCCCGGGTGGTAGTACGGCGGGACGCCGGACTCCAGCTCCTTGTCGGAGATCGGCAGGTGCAGGCGGTCGCGGAAGCGCTTGAGGTCGTCGACCGTCAGCTTCTTCATCTGGTGCGTGGCGTTGCGGCCCTCGAAGTTCGGGCCCAGCGTCCAGCCCTTGATCGTCTTGGCGAGGATCACCGTCGGCTGGCCCTTGTGCTCCACGGCCGCCTTGTACGCCGCGAAGATCTTCTTGTGGTCGTGACCGCCGCGCCCCAGGTGCAGGATCTGGTCGTCGGTCATGCCCTCGACCATCGCGCGCAGGCGGTGGTCGTCACCGAAGAAGTGGTCGCGGATGTACGCGCCGGTCTCCGTGGCGTACGTCTGGAACTGTCCGTCCGGCGTGGTGTTCATCTTGTTGACCAGCACGCCGTCGCGGTCCTGGGCGAGCAGCGGGTCCCAGGTGCGGTCCCAGACCAGCTTGATCACGTTCCAGCCGGCGCCGCGGAAGATCGACTCCAGCTCCTGGATGATCTTGCCGTTGCCGCGCACCGGGCCGTCGAGGCGCTGCAGGTTGCAGTTGACGACGAACGTGAGGTTGTCCAGGCCCTCGCGGGCGGCGATGGACAGCTGGCCCAGCGACTCGGGCTCGTCCATCTCGCCGTCGCCGAGGAACGCCCACACGTGCGACTTCGAGGTGTCGGCGATCCCGCGCGCGTGCATGTAGCGGTTCATCCGCGCCTGGTAGATCGCGCCGATCGGGCCGAGGCCCATCGACACCGTCGGGAACTCCCAGAAGTCCGGCATGAGGCGCGGGTGCGGGTACGACGACAGGCCGTAGGGCGCCTTCGACTTCTCCTGGCGGAAGCCGTCCAGGTGCTGCTCGCTGAGCCGGTCCAGCAGGAAGGCGCGGGCGTAGATGCCCGGCGAGGCGTGCCCCTGGAAGAAGACCTGGTCGCCGCCGTCGCCCTCGTCCTTGCCGCGGAAGAAGTGGTTGAAGCCGACGTCGTAGAGGGAGGCGGAGGACGCGAACGTGGCGATGTGGCCGCCGACGCCGATGCCGGGGCGCTGGGCCCGGGAGACCATCACCGCCGCGTTCCAGCGGGTCGCGTTGAGGATCTTCCGCTCGATCTCCTCGTTGCCCGGGAAGAACGGCTCGCTCTTGGTGGGGATGGTGTTGACGTAGTCCGTGCTGCGCATCTCCGGCACGGCCACGCGCTTCTCGCGAGCCCGCTCGATCAGCCGCAGCATCAGATAGCGGGCGCGCTCGCGGCCGCGCTCGTCGACGGCGGCGTCGAGGGAGTCGAGCCATTCCTGCGTCTCTTCGGGATCGAAGTCAGGAACCTGACTCGGAAGGCCGCCAATGATGATCGGGTTGCGATCGGATGCGGAAGCCACGCTGTTCCTTACCTGTCAGAGGGCCTGCGAGGGCCGCTGTTTCGCTGGGGTCGCCGGTCGTTGTCGCTCTGGCCGCGCCGCTCCCCATGGTCCACCTCGGGGCCGTAAACGTCATCTCTACCCAGCGGTAACCCGGGCGTGGGACCGGCTCCGTGACGTATGGGGCGAATACCTTCGAGTCTCGTACCCGCAGACGATTCCCAAACGCCCAAACAGGGCAGAAAGGTGTGGTGTGCATCACCTCGGGCCATGATGGTGTGCCTGGAGTTGCGGTGACACCGCCAGGATCGTCACCGTTTCGGCGGTCTGAACGGCCGGGTACTTGCGCGATCCGCCCCGCCCGTGTGGACTACGGCCAATGCTTCGCGCACGCGCGTGGCTGAGATTCCCTCGAGCTCACAGGAGCAGGGGGTACCGACATCCCAAGAAATGATCAGGAGGCAACCCGTGAGCGCGACCGCGGACCACGCGGAGGAGCGGACGAACCCTGCCGCCAGGCTGGGGTTCCAGCCCGGGCAGGTGGTCCAGGAGATCGGCTACGACGACGACGTGGACCAGGAACTCCGCGAGGCCATTGAGGGCATCGTCGAGGGCGACCTGGTGGACGAGGACTACGACGACGTGGCCGACGCCGTTGTGCTGTGGTTCCGTGACGACGACGGCGACCTGACGGATGCGCTGGTCGATGCCACCACGTACATCGAAGAGGGCGGCGCGATCCTGCTCCTCACGCCGAAGACCGGCCGTTCGGGCTATGTGGAGCCGAGCGACATCTCGGAAGCCGCCACCACGGCGGGTCTGACGGCGTCCAAGAGCGTCAGCGTCGGCAAGGACTGGAGCGGCAGCCGGCTGGCGACGCCGAAAGCCGCCAAGTCGAAGCGTTAGCCGTACGGCACGTCCACACGTCAGCCGCACGGACGGGGCGGGCCGGCATCGTCGGCCCGCCCACCGGTCTGCGCCGGTCCCTGCGTAGGGTGGGGCCCATTCCAGAAGCCCCATGAAGGGACACCCACAACGATGGCGATCCAGGTCGGCGAGAAGGCCCCCGACTTCGAGCTCAAGGACAACCACGGCGCGAGCGTGAAGCTGTCCGACTTCCGCGGTCGGAAGAACGTGGTGCTGCTCTTCTACCCCTTCGCCTTCACCGGCGTGTGCACGGGCGAGCTGTGCGAGCTGCGGGACAACCTGCCGCAGTTCTCCGACCGCGACACCCAGCTGCTCGCCGTCTCCAACGACTCCATCCACACGCTGCGCGTCTTCGCCGAGCAGGAGGGCCTGGAGTACCCGCTGCTGTCGGACTTCTGGCCGCACGGCAACGTCTCGCGCGCCTACGGCGTCTTCGACGAGGACAAGGGCTGCGCCGTGCGCGGCACCTTCGTCATCGACAAGGAGGGCGTCGTGCGCTGGACCGTCGTCAACGGCCTGCCGGACGCGCGCGACCTCAACGACTACGTGAAGGCGCTCGACACCCTGTGACGCCGGTCGGGCGTCATGCGCTCGACACCCGCTGAATTGTCGGCTTCAGGGCCTGCGTGGGGCGGGAACCCGTCACTAGGATCGACTCGTTGATCCGACATCCGAGCACAACGGGGCTTCCCGCCCCTGGACACCAATGGAGGACTCGTGGGAGTCAGCCTCAGCAAGGGCGGCAACGTATCGCTGAGCAAGGAGGCGCCGGGCCTGACCGCGGTCATCATCGGTCTGGGGTGGGACGTCCGCACCACGACCGGCACGGACTTCGACCTGGACGCCAGCGCGCTGCTGCTGAACAACTCCGGCAAGGTCGGCAACGACCAGCACTTCATCTTCTTCAACAACCTCAAGAGCCCGGACGGCTCCGTCGAGCACACCGGCGACAACCTCACCGGTGAGGGCGAGGGCGACGACGAGCAGATCAAGGTCAACCTCGCCACGGTCCCGGCCGACGTCGAGAAGATCGTCTTCCCGGTCTCCATCTACGACGCCGAGACCCGCCAGCAGTCCTTCGGCCAGGTGCGCAACGCGTTCATCCGCGTCGTGAACCAGGCGGGCGGCGCGGAGATCGCCCGCTACGACCTGAGCGAGGACGCCTCCACCGAGACCGCCATGGTCTTCGGTGAGCTCTACCGGCACGGCGCGGAGTGGAAGTTCCGCGCCATCGGCCAGGGCTACGCCTCGGGCCTGCGCGGCATCGCGCAGGACTTCGGTGTGAACGTCTGAGCCATCTGAAGGGCCCTGGCGACAGGGCCCCCAGGTCTTCCTGTCCGGCGCCGCACGGTTTACGTGCGGCGCCGGACGTGCAGGACCACCTGAGAGACACCACCCGGGGAGGGACAGCATCATGGGCGTCACGCTCGCCAAAGGGGGCAACGTCTCCTTGTCCAAGGCCGCACCGAACCTCACGCAGGTGATGGTCGGGCTCGGCTGGGACGCGCGCTCCACCACCGGAGCCCCGTTCGACCTCGACGCCAGCGCGCTGATGTGCAGCGGCGGACGCGTGCTCGGGGACGAGTGGTTCGTGTTCTACAACCAGCTCAAGAGCCCGGACGGTTCCGTGGAGCACACCGGTGACAACCTCACCGGTGAGGGCGACGGCGACGACGAGTCGCTCCTGATCGACCTCTCCAAGGTGCCGCCCCAGTGCGACAAGATCGTCTTTCCCGTCTCCATCCACATGGCCGATGAGCGAAACCAGACCTTCGGACAGGTCAGCAACGCCTTCATCCGCGTGGTGAACCAGGCGGACGGCCAGGAGCTCGCCCGGTACGACCTCAGCGAGGACGCCTCCACGGAGACCGCGATGATCTTCGGCGAGCTCTATCGCTACCAGGGCGAATGGAAGTTCAGGGCCGTCGGACAGGGGTACGCGTCGGGGCTGCGGGGGATCGCACTGGACTTCGGGGTCAACGTCTCATAACGCGTTATGAGCAAAATCCGGGGCCCGGTGGGGTGCTGAGGGGGGCCGACTAGACTTCGGCTTCAAGAGTTCGCAAAGCCGGGTACGGCACGGGAGAGACCCGTACACACACGATTGGGTAGCCAGTGCTTCTGAAAACCTTCGGGTGGTCGTTCGCGGTCACCGCGCTCGGCCTGGTCGCAGCGGTCCTCTACGGAGGGTGGGCCGCCCTCGGGCTCGTAGCGATCCTGTCCGTCCTCGAGATCTCGCTGTCCTTCGACAACGCGGTGGTCAACGCCGGAATCCTGAAGAAGATGAGTGCCTTCTGGCAGAAAATCTTCCTCACGATCGGCATCCTGATCGCCGTGTTCGGCATGCGGCTGGTCTTCCCCGTCGTGATCGTCGCTCTCAGCGCACAGCTCGGGCCGATCGAGGCCGTCGACCTCGCGCTCACCGACAAGGACCAGTACCAGCAGCTCGTGACGGACGCCCACCCGGCGATCGCCGCCTTCGGCGGTATGTTCCTGTTGATGATCTTCCTGGACTTCATCTTCGAGGACCGGGACATCAAGTGGCTCGGGTGGCTGGAGCGCCCGCTGGCCAAGCTCGGCAAGGTCGACATGCTGTCGGTCTGCATCGCGCTGATCGTCCTGCTGATCTCGGCGATGACCTTCGCGACCCACGCCCACCAGCACGGCGGCACGCACGTCGACAAGGCGGAGACGGTTCTGCTCTCCGGTATCGGCGGCCTGATCACCTACATGATCGTCGGCGGTCTCTCCGGCTACTTCGAGGACAAGCTCGAAGAGGAGGAGGAACGCGAACACGAGCAGGAGGAAGAGGCCGCCCGCTCCGGCAAGCCGCGCTCCGCGGTCGTCGTTGCCGGTAAAGCCGCGTTCTTCATGTTCCTCTACCTGGAGGTCCTGGACGCGTCCTTCTCCTTCGACGGTGTCATCGGCGCCTTCGCCATCACCAACGACATCGTCCTGATGGCCCTCGGCCTCGGCATCGGCGCCATGTACGTCCGGTCGCTCACGGTCTACCTGGTCCGCGAGGGCACCCTCGACGACTACGTCTACCTGGAGCACGGCGCGCACTACGCGATCGGCGCGCTCGCCATGATCCTGCTCGTCACCATCCGGTACGAGATCAACGAGTTCATCACCGGCTCGGTCGGCGTCATCCTGATCGCCTGGTCCTTCTGGTCCTCCGTCCGCCGCAACAAGGCACTGGCGGCGGCCGAGGGAAAAGCCGGCTCGGACGAGAAGACTGAGGTCTCGTCCGGGGTGTGACACCCCTCCGGGTGAGGAACGCTCTGTGCGGGGCGGCCACCGAGGTGACTCCTCGGGGCCGCCCCGTCGGTCGTCAAGGGCCGCGGGTACGGCGAGGACCCGTGGTCACCAAGGGAACGTGGGGGGCGGAATGGGCCTGTTCGACGGACTCCGGCGCGGACGCGATGTGCAGTTCGACTCGGGTCACGCGGCAACCAACGCGATCGAACTGACCAAGCGGCGCGCGCAGATATCACTCACCAAACAGGGCGCGGCCACCGGCCATCTCCGGGTCAACCTGAGCTGGCGGATGCGCACCTCCGACATCGGCGGCCCGCAGCGCGAGAGCCTGCTGCGGCACCCCTTCAGGGCCCTCAAACCGCCCGAGGTCATCGGCCACAGCCAGAGCGTGGTCAACGTCGACCTCGACCTGGGCTGTCTGTACGAACTCCAGGACGGCAGCAAGGGCGTCGTCCAGCCCCTCGGCGGCTACTTCGGCGACGTCAACGCCCCGCCGTACGTCAAGCTCAGCGGCGACGACCGCTTCGGCTCCGCGTCCGGCGAGACGATGTACATCAACCTCGACCACCGCGACAGCATCAAGCGGCTCCTGGTCTTCGTCTACATCTACGACGCGACACCCGCCTTCGACCGCGCCCACGCCATCGTCACCCTCTACCCGAGCAACGGCCCCCGCATCGAGATCCACCTCGACGAACGCCAGCCACAGGCCCGCTCCTGCGCCGTCGTCATGATCGAAAAGGTCAAGGACGAGATCATCGTGCGCCGCGAGGCGAAGTTCGTCTACGGGTTCCAGGCCGAGCTGGACCGGTTGTACGGGTGGGGCTCCGAGTGGGGCCGGGGCTACAAGACGAAGGTCGAGCGCTGAGGGCCAGGGCCGAGGGCCCTGGCCCTGGCCCTGGCTAGCGTCCGATGAACTGCGGGCCCTGCGGGGGCAGGCGGAAGTCCGGGTCGGGGGCCGCGGCCGCGACCGGCTCCGGGTAGCCGTAGCCGGACTGCGCGCCCGTGACGCCCGCGGTCGCCGGTGCCTGGGGGTAGCCGTAGGCGGGCTGGCTGGTGGGCTGCGGGTAGCCGTACGCCGGCTGGGTCGCCGGGGGCTGCTGGGGCGGATAGCCGTACGCGGGCTGCGCGGGCACCGCGGTCGGCTGCTCCGGGGGCAGCGGCCGGCACACCTCGGGGGCGGGCGGGGCCGCGGTCGCGGGCTGCTGGGTCGTGGCGGAGGTCGTGGGCTGTGCCGGGTCGGCGGTCGCCGGCTGTCCGTCCGTCTCCTCCATCGCCTCCGACTCGTCCACGGAGATG
>KE354134.1 GCA_000415505.1 Streptomyces afghaniensis 772 | reverse complement strand
CATGACGTCGCCGCCGGTGCGGTTGGCGTAGCGGGCGAGGCGGGCTGCGGCCTGTCCGAAACCCTCGCGGTAGAAGGCGAAGACGGCCGCGTACCGGGTGGGGATGTGGCCGGGGTGCATGTCCCAGCCCTGGTAGTAGGCGCGGGCCAGGGCGCGGCGGGTGAGGCCGTAGTGCAGGCGCCAGGCGGCGTGCACCTTCTCGGTCGGGCCGATGGGCAGGACGTTGGTGGAGCCGTCGGAGACACGCACGCCCGTCCCGGCTGCGGCGACCTGCATGACGGCCTTGGCGTGGTCGGCGGCCGGGTGGTCGCCGGCCTGGTGGGCGGCGGAGACGCCGAGGCAGGCGCTGTAGTCGAAGGTGCCGTAGTGCAGGCCGGTGGCGCGGCCCTCGGCGGCCTGGATCATGCGGGCGACGGTGGCGGTGCCGTCGGCGGCGAGGATGGACTGGCTGGTCTCGATCTGTATCTCGAAGCCGATCCGGCCGGGCTCCAGGCCGTGTGTCTTCTCGAAGGCGTCCAGCAGCCGCGCCATGGCGGTGACCTGCTCGGCATAGGTCACCTTCGGCAGGGTGAGCACCAGCCCGCCGGGCAGGCCGCCGGCCTCCATCAGGCCGGTGAGGAAGATGTCGAGCGTGCGGATGCCCCGGGCCGTACGGGCGCTTCCATGCACTTCATGCGGATGCCCATGGTAGGGGGCCGCGGTGCCGTCCTCGTACGCCTCGGCGACGAGTCCGGGCGGCGCGGGCGGCGGCCTCGTCCTCCTCGGCGTCCGGGCGGTTGCCGTAGCCGTCCTCGAAGTCGACGCGCAGGTCCTCGATCGGCTCGCGTCCAGCTTGGCGCGCACGCGAGCGTGGACGGGCTCGGCGAGTTCGTCGGCCAGGCCGAGGACGGCGGCGAAGGACGCGGCGTCCGGGGCGTGTTCGTCGAGGGCGGCCAGGGCCCGGTCGCCCCAGGAGCGGACGGTGTCGGCGGCGAAGACGTCGCCGGGGACGTAGACGGTGTGGACGGGCTGGCGGGTGCCGGGGTCTCCGGGGTAGCGGCGCTCCAGCTCGGCGTCGACGGGCGCGAGGGAGGCGCTGATCTCCTCGCTGACGGCGCCCGCGAGGCTCGTCGCCACCTTCTCCTGCTGGCCCTGACCCATCCCGAGACCCTCCTGTTTTCCGCTTTACGGAATCAATAATCCGTAGAGCGAAGTTATCGGCCGACCTTCGGCCTGGTCAACACCTTCTTGAAGTGGGGTTCCCCATCCTTCACCCTCGGTCACTGCCGACCCGCCCTCATCTTCCGTATTCAGAAGGCAAGCTTCATCCTGACGTGCAAGGGGAGGGAGACCACGTGCCGAACGAGGTCGGAGTGACGCGCCGCCACGGGCTCAAGGCGGCGGCCGCCGCCGCCATCGCAGGACCGCTGCTCACCAGCGCGGGCCCCACACAGCCCGCTTCCGCCGGCGAGCACCCGGGCGCCCTGGACGTCATGACATTCAACGTCCGCTTCGGGACCGTCGTCGACAGGACACCGCGCTGGGAGGTGCGCCGACCGGTGATGCGAGAACTGCTGCGCCGCGAGCGACCGCACGTCATCGGCACTCAGGAAGGGCTCTACCGGCAAGTGCGTGCGATCGAGAAGGACCTCGGCGAGCACTACGACTGGATCGGCACCGGGCGTGGGGGCGGCAGCAAGGACGAGTTCATGGCGATCTTCTACGACACGCGCAGACTCGAGCCGATCGAGTTCGATCACTTCTGGCTGTCCGACACCCCGAACACGATCGCCTCGAACACCTGGGGCGCGGACTGGCTGCGCATGGTGACCTGGGTCCGTTTCGCCGATCTCGCCGACGGGAGACGGGAGTTCTACGTCCTCAACACCCACCTGGACAGCGTCAGCCAGTACGCCCGGGAACGCTCGGCGGGGCTCATCGGCGAGACGATCGCCGGGTGGGACCGGTCGTTACCGGTCATCGTCACCGGCGACTTCAACGCGGACGCCCACGACAACCGGGTGCACGACCTCATGCTGGACATCGGACTGGTGGACGCCTGGGACGCGGCGGCCTCGCGGAGTCCGGCGTACGGGACGCACCACGGCTACCGAGGGCCCAAGCCCGGCGGGCGGCGCATCGACTGGATCCTCACCACGCCCGGGGTGACCACGCACTGGGCCGGGATGAACACCTTCTCCGTGGACGGGACGTACCCGAGCGACCACCTGCCGGTGCAGGCCTCGATGACCCTGGGATGAGAAGCGGCCCCCGTGACCGTTCGTGCGGTCACGGGGGCCTCCTGCAGCCGGGGTCGATCAGCCCTTGCGGGTCTTGATCTCCTCGGTCAGGGCCGGGACGACGTCGAAGAGGTCGCCGACCACGCCGTAGTCGACGAGGTCGAAGATCGGGGCCTCGGCGTCCTTGTTGATCGCCACGATCGTCTTCGAGGTCTGCATACCGGCGCGGTGCTGGATCGCACCGGAGATGCCGGAGGCGATGTACAGCTGCGGCGAGACGGACTTGCCGGTCTGGCCGACCTGGTTGGTGTGCGGGTACCAACCGGCGTCGACGGCGGCACGCGAGGCACCGACGGCCGCGCCGAGGGAGTCGGCGAGGGCCTCGATGATCGCGAAGTTCTCCGCGCCGTTGACACCACGGCCACCGGAGACCACGATCGCGGCCTCGGTCAGCTCCGGACGGCCGGTCGACTCACGCGGCGTACGACCGGTGACCTTCGTACCGGTCGCCTTCTCGGAGAACGTCACGGACAGGGCCTCGACCGCACCGGCGGCCGGGGCGGCCTCCACGGCCGCGCTGTTCGGCTTGACCGTGATGACCGGGGTGCCCTTGGAGACACGGGACTTGGTGGTGAAGGACGCGGCGAACACCGACTGCGTGGCCACGGGGCCCTCGTCGCCGGCCTCCAGGTCGACGGCGTCGGTGATGATGCCGGAGCCCAGACGCAGCGCCAGACGGGCGGCGATCTCCTTGCCCTCCGCGGAGGACGGGACCAGCACGGCGGCCGGGGACACGGCCTCGACCGCGGCCTGGAGGGCGTCCACCTTCGGTACGACCAGGTAGTCGGCGTACTCGGACGCCTCGTGCGTGAGGACCTTCACCGCGCCGTGCTCGGCGAGGGCGGCGGCGGTGTCGGCGGCGCCGTTGCCCAGCGCGACGGCGACCGGCTCGCCGATGCGGCGGGCCAGGGTCAGCAGCTCCAGGGTGGGCTTGCGGACGGCACCGTCCACGTGGTCGACGTAGACGAGAACTTCAGCCATGGGACTTCTTCTCTCCTGCTTGCGAAAGATGAGGGGCGGTCAGCGAATGCGGGGCTCAGATGAACTTCTGGCCCGCGAGGAACTCAGCGAGCTGCTTGCCGCCCTCGCCCTCGTCCTTGACGATCGTGCCCGCGGTACGGGCCGGGCGCTCGGCCGCGTTGTCGACCGTGGTGTAGGCGCCCGCCAGGCCGACCTCCTCCGCCTCGATGTCGAGGTCGGACAGGTCCCAGGACTCCACCGGCTTCTTCTTGGCCGCCATGATGCCCTTGAAGGACGGGTAGCGCGCCTCGCCCGACTGGTCGGTGACCGACACGACGGCCGGCAGGGACGCCTCCAGGTTCTCGGAAGCGGCGTCGCCGTCGCGGCGGCCCTTGACCGTGCCGTCCTCGACCGACACCTCGGAGAGCAGGGTCACCTGCGGCACGCCCAGACGCTCGGCGAGCAGCGCGGGAACGACGCCCATGGTGCCGTCGGTGGAGGCCATACCGGAGATCACCAGGTCGTAGCCGGCCTTCTCGATCGCCTTGGCCAGGACCAGGGAGGTGCCGATGGCGTCGGTGCCGTGGATGTCGTCGTCCTCGACGTGGATCGCCTTGTCGGCGCCCATGGACAGCGCCTTGCGCAAGGCGTCCTTGGCGTCCTCGGGGCCCACCGTCAGGACGGTGATCTCCACGTCGTCGTCGGAGTTCTCGGAGATCTGCAGCGCCTGCTCGACCGCGTACTCGTCGAGCTCGGAGAGCAGACCGTCCACGTCGTCCCGGTCGACGGTCAGGTCATCGGCGAAGTGCCGGTCGCCAGTGGCGTCGGGCACGTACTTCACAGTGACAACGATCCTCAAGCTCACGCCGGCTCTCCTACTGCATCGTCATTTTTCGGCTGCCTCTTGCAGGCAGCATAGGTGCCTCAAGCGGCCGATCCCGGTCGGGGCGACCCGCGCTCCGAGCGAAATATTACTCGTCAGTACACCCAGTTCATTCCCGCTAAGCAAGCGCTTTGAACTGTGACCTTCGCAACGCAGCGTAACCGGAACTCGACGGTCCCGCAGCACGGGGGACACCCGGATCAGTCGCGCAGGCGGTTGAAACGTCCCTGGTGGTAGAGGAGCGGTCGGCCGGTGCCCGTGTGGTCGCCGTGCACGACCTCCGCTATCACGATCCGGTGGTCTCCGGCGGGCACGCGCGCGACGACCCGGCCCACCAGCCAGGCCGGCACACCGTCGAGCACGGGGACCCCCTCGGGCCCGTCCCGCCAGGCGGTGGGCGGCGCGAAGCGGTCGGCTCCGCTGCGGGCGAACGTGGCCGCCAGCTCCTGCTGGTGTTCGCCGAGGATGTGGACGCCGACATGGCCGGCCGCCTCGATCGCGGGCCAGCTGGAGGAGCCGGTGCCGACCCCGAAGGACAGCAGGGGCGGCTCGGCGGAGACGGAGGCCAGGGAGGTGGCGGTGAAGCCCACCGGGCCGGCGTCGCCACGGGCCGTGATCACGGCGACCCCTGCCGCGTGCCGCCGGAAGACGGAGCGCAGGAGGTCGGGCGTGGCGAGGAGGTCCGCAGGCATGGGGTCAGGCTGACGATAAATGGTTGGCGCAGTCAAGTTCGTTCCCGGATGTGGGAGATGGCTCACTGACCGGGTGGCGTCCCTCACACGGCCTCCCCCAGCGCGGCGATCACATCGGCCTTGCGCGGCTGGCCGGTGGCCCGCCGCACCACCCGGCCGTCGGCGTCGAGGACCAGCACGGTCGGGGTCTTGAGGATGTCCAGCCGTCGTACGAGGTCCAGATGGGCCTCGGCGTCGATCTCGACGTGGGTGACGCCCGGGACCATGCCGGCGACCTCGCCGAGGACTCGCCGGGTCGCCCGGCAGGGCGCGCAGAACGCGCTGGAGAACTGCACGAGCGTGGCCCGCTCGCCCAGTTCCGCGCCCAGTTCGCCCGCGTCCAGCCGCTTGCCGTCGTCCCGCCCGCGCACTCGCACTCTCCCGCTCCGCCGCCGTTGCAGCACTCCGAAGGCGCTCGCCGCCGCGAGCACCAGTACGCACACCACCAGTCCGGTCATCACCTGCTGCAAGCGTTCACGAGACCGCAAAGATTCCCGCCCACCCAACCGGCCCGTGCTGCGGAATGCTTGGTTCCCATGGACATCGATGCACGAGGGCCGCGTTTCGGCGCGGCCGTGACGACCGTCGTCCTGGCGGTCGTTCTGGTCACGGGGAGCGCGTGGCTGCTGGCCTGGCAGACGCTGGCGTTCCTGCTGGGCGCGGCCGGCGGGGTGACCCGGTCGCCCTACGGCCTGCTGTTCGCCAGGGCCGTACGGCCGCGGCTCGGACCGCCGACCGCGTTCGAGGCGCCCGAACCGCCGCGTTTCGCCCAGGCGGTGGGGCTGGTTTTCGCCGGACTCGGCCTCGTCGGCTACACCCTGGGACCCGGCTGGCTGGGTCTCGCGGCGACCGGCGCCGCACTCGCGGCCGCCTTCCTCAACGCCGTGTTCGGGTACTGCCTGGGGTGCGAGATGTACCTGCTCATGCGGCGAGTGACGGTACGCGCGGAGTAATGGGGGCGTAAAAGCACGAGGTGGGATCCGGCGGCGACGTGACGAGAATCTCCTCACGGGTGGGCACGGGGACTGGCTACCCGGCCGTTCTTCGGGCACGATCTGCGACAAGCCGTAAACCTACGGCTGCGTAACTTTCCACTGGGAATCCCTTCCCAGGCAGAGCAGGAAGGGTCCGACCCGCCCATGGCAGAGCTCGTCTACCGTCCCGTCGTCGGTTTCGCCCGCACGCTGTTCAAGGCGTGGGACCTCAAGATCGACTGCCAGGGTTCGGAGAACATCCCGCGCTCGGGCGGCGCCGTGCTGGTGAGCAACCACATCAGCTACCTGGACTTCGTCTTCAACGGCCTGGCGGCACTGCCGCAGAAACGTCTCGTGCGCTTCATGGCGAAGGAGTCCGTCTTCCGCCACAAGATCTCCGGCCCCCTGATGCGCGGGATGAAGCACATCCCCGTGGACCGCAAGCAGGGCGAGGCGGCCTACGCGCACGCCCTGGACTCGCTGCGGTCGGGCGAGATCGTCGGGGTCTTCCCGGAGGCGACGATCTCGCAGTCGTTCACGCTCAAGAGCTTCAAGTCGGGCGCCGCGCGCATGGCTCAGGAGGCCGGCGTCCCGCTGATCCCGATGGCGGTGTGGGGCACGCAGCGGCTGTGGACCAAGGGCCACCCCCGCAACTTCAAGCGCAGCCACATCCCCATCACGATCCGGGTCGGCGAGGCGATCGAGGCCTCCCGCGACAAGTACGCGGGCGCGATCACCCGTCAGCTGCGCGAGCGCGTCCAGGAGCTCCTGGAGGCCGCCCAGCGCGCCTACCCCGTACGCCCGAAGGGCCCGGACGACACCTGGTGGATGCCGGCCCACCTCGGTGGCACGGCTCCGACGCCGGAGCAGGTCCGGGAGGCCGAGGCGCACTGACACCCGGGGGCGGCCGGCCCGGCCTCCGGTCCTGCCTCAGAGTGCGGTGGGAAGCGTCCGCCACAAGTGAGGCCGGTCGCCGGCCGACTTCAGGGTGTCGAGCACAGCCGGGTGAGGCGCGGCGTACAGGACCGGACAGTCGGTCTCGCCGAGCGCCGGATCGGGCGTGAAGGCGAGTCGCTCGCCGTCGAGGGAGAACTGCGCGTCCACCCCGGCTTGTTGCCCCGGGGGTCCTGCCGGTGCCATGCGCCGTTGAACCGCACGGCGACCAGACCGTGCACGACATCGAACTTCTGGTAGCACAACGCGGTCGGGATGTCCTCGGCCCGGAGCAGCGCCGCGAGCGCGTGGGCCTTGGCGTAACAGATGCCGGTGCGCTGTTCCAGGACATCGGAGGCGCGCCAGGTGACGCGCGGGTCGCCCGCATCCTGCGAGTGCGGGATGGTGTCGCGCACGAACTCGAACGCATCGCGCGCATACTCATACGAGTTCGCCACACCCCTGGCCAGCTCGGCCGCCGTCTCGCGAACGAGCGGATGGTGGTGGTCTATCGCCTCGTCAGCGGCCAAGTAGGCGGACAGGTCGGGGGTTTCCTGGATCAGCTGCATGCACGCAGAGCTTAGGGACGAGATCGCCACTCGGTCAATGCATTTTCGTGACACCGTATAGTTATGCATCCCTGGTGAGAACGGCTGAACACCGCCGCAACCACCAGCCCCGCCACAACCCTTCCTCCGCGCCTCGGGTCTCGGCCTGCACCAGATCCGTGACAAGGGGGAAGACATGAAGGATCCACGGCGCCTGCTCGGCGCCGCGCTCGTGAGTTGCGCCCTGGCGGCGGCCGGAGTCGGGGCCGGGCCCGCGTACGCCCAGGAGAACCAGCTGTGGATCAGCGCGCCGTACGAGACGGTGCTGCCGGGCGCGGACGCGGACGGCGGCGCGCGCGAGCGCAGCCTGGCCGTGGAGGTCAGTCGGGACGTCGCCGACGACAGGGTGCCCGCCGGGCGCCTGACCGTCGACGTCAGTGAGATCGCCTCTTTCGCGCGGGTGGCGTGGCCGGCGAACTGTGAACCCGAGTCGGAGGTCAGGGCGGTCTGCGAGGTCCCCGAGATGCCCGCCGGGACGGAGCGCGTGCCGGCCGCCGCGTTCGGGCTGCGCGCGCTGCCGGGAGCGGACGTCGGCGCCTCGGGGTACGTGCGCTACTCGGCCGTCGCCGGAGAGGCCACGTCCCACCCGGCCGAGACGCGGGTCGGCGTGGGCAACGGCCCGGACCTCGGCCTCAGTCAGGCCGACTACCAGCACGGCCTCAGGCCGGGCTCGAGGACGAGCGTGCGGGCGACGCTGTCCAACAGCGGCAACCGCACCGCGGAGCGCACACTGCTGTGGCTCAACGCCTCGTACGGGCTGCGTTTCGAACAGCGGCACACCAACTGCGAGTACCGGGATCACGACACCGGTAGGTCCGCCCTGTGCGTGCTGGACGAGGCGGTGGCACCCGGGCAGGGGTACGCGCTGAACACCGGTCTCGGCGTGGGCCGCAACGCGCTGTACGAGCGGTTCGACCACTCCGTCCATCCGTACTCCGACGAGGCGCTGGAGGAGATGCGGGGCGACTGGACGTGGACCCGGGGCACGGGCGCCGAGCTGGACCTGCGTCCTGTGGCCGCCGCCCGGGCCGCGGCGGCGGACCCCGACATCGACCCGCAGGACAACTACCGGACCGTCATGCTGAACGCCCGGAACACCGCCGACCTGAAGCTCGGCGGCAGCAGGGTGGGCGGGGCAGCCGGTGACACCGTCACCGCCCGGGTCACCGTGCACAACCGCGGTCCGGCCTGGGTGGCGTCGCTGGGCGCGGGCGCCGCCGTGGCGACGGTGCGGTTCCAGGCGCCGGAGGGGACGACCGTCATGGGGCTGCCGGAGGAGGACTGCTGGCCCTCGGAGGACCCCGCGTCCCCCACGACGTACTACTGCAAGACGCCGATCTACCTGCACGACAAGGCGTCGTACACCTTCGAGATCCCGTTGCGGATCGATCGGGTGGTGCGCGGCGCGCGCACCACCGTCGCCACCGTCAACGACGATTCCGAGCTGAGCATCAGGGAGTTCGACCCGAACCTGCGCAACAACAGCGCACGGATCGTCGTCAACTGACGCGCCGCCCCGAGGGAGATGGCCCTAGGGCGTGTCCGCAACGTCCCGTCGTCCGCCCGGAGGGCGGGCGGGACGTTGCGGACACGCCCTAGCGGGCCATCTCCTCCTTCAGTGCCGCGACGAACGCGTCCACGTCCTCCTCCGTCGTGTCGAAGGCGCACATCCAGCGGACGTCGCCCGCGGCCTCGTCCCAGAAGTAGAAGCGGAACCGCTTCTGGAGGCGCTCGGTCACGTCGTGCGGCAGGCGGGCGAACACCGCGTTCGCCTGCACCGGGTAGAGGATCTCCACGCCGTGCACGGCGCGTACGCCCTCGGCGAGGCGCTGGGCCATCTCGTTGGAGTGGCGGGCGTTGCGCAGCCACAGGTCCCGGGCGAGCAGGGCCTCCAGCTGCACCGACACGAAGCGCATCTTGGAGGCGAGCTGCATGGACAGCTTGCGCAGGTGCTTCATGTGGCTGACGGCGTCCTGGTTGAGGACCACGACCGCCTCGCCGAACAGGGCGCCGTTCTTCGTGCCGCCCAGGGAGAGGAGGTCGACGCCGGCGGCGTTGGTGAGCGTCCGCATCGGGACGTCCAGGGTGGCGGCGGCATTGGCCAGCCGGGAACCGTCCAGGTGCACCTTCATGCCGTGCGCGTGGGCGTGCTCGCAGATGGCGCGTATCTCGTCCGGCGTGTAGACCGTGCCCAGCTCGGTGGCCTGGGCGATGGAGACGACCTGGGGCATCGCGCGGTGCTCGTCGTCCCAGCCGTAGGCCTGCCGGTCGATCAGCTCGGGGGTGAGCTTGCCGTCGGGCGTGGGCACGGTGAGCAGCTTCAGACCGCCGACCCGCTCGGGCGCCCCGCACTCGTCGACGTTGATGTGCGCGCTCTCGGCGCAGATCACCGCGCCCCAGCGGTCGGTGACCGCCTGGAGGGCGACGACGTTGGCGCCGGTGCCGTTGAAGACCGGGAACGCCTCGGCCGTGGCCCCGAAGTGGCTGCGGACGACGCTCTGCAGGTTCTCGGTGTACGCGTCCTCGCCGTAGGAGACCTGGTGCCCGCCGTTGGCCAGGGCCAGGGCGGCGAGCACCTCCGGGTGGGCGCCGGCGTAGTTGTCGCTGGCGAAACCGCGGACCTCGGGGTCGTGATGGCGACGGGCGTCGGTCTTCGGCGGGTTCACGGCTTCTCGGTGAGCCACAGACGGTTTCCGTTCACTTCGGCGGCGGGCTTCTCCCAGATGCCGGTGATGGCCTCGGCCAGGTCCCTGACGTCGGTGAAGCCCGCGAACTTCGCGTTGGGGCGGTCGGCGCGCATGGCGTCGTGCACCAGTGCCTTCACCACCAGGATCGTAGCCGCCGAGGTCGGGCCCTCCGGGCCCCCGGCCTTGCGGAAGTAGTCGGCCATGGCCAGCGTCCACGCCTCGGCCGCCGCCTTGCCGGCGGCGTACGCGGCGTTGCCCGCGGTGGGCTTACTGGCGCCCGCCGCGCTGATCAGCACGTAGCGGCCGCGGTCGCTGCGCTGGAGCGCCTCGTGGAAGGCCAGGGAGGTGTGCTGCACGGTGCGCACGAGCAGCATCTCCAGGAAGTCCCAGTCGTCGAGGCTGGTCCTGGTGAAGGTCTCGCTGCCGCGCCAGCCGCCGACGAGATGGACCAGGCCGTCCACGCGGCCGAAGTCCTTCTCGATGCGGGTGGCCCAGTCGTGGGTGGCCTTCAGGTCGAGCAGGTCGACCGTGTCACCGGTGACGGTGGCGCCGCCGGTCGCGTAGCTCGCCGCGTCCACCGCCTCCGCCAGCCGCTCCGGGTCGTTGTCGGAGCCGATGACGGTGGCCCCCGCCTCGGCCAGCCTGAGCAGTGCGGCCCGGCCCGCGGGTCCTCCCGCACCGGCCACCGCGATCACCGCGCCGCTGAGCGCCCCGTTCCCCGCCATGGTCTTCGCCTCCTGAGCAGTGTTCTCGCTTCGCCGATCGCTCACGCGGCGATCCGCTCGGCGCCGTCCGCCGTGATGCCCTTGGTGGAGGCGATCACGTTCTTCAGCTTCTTGGACAGTGCCTCATAGAACATGCTCAGCGGAAACTCGTCCGGAAGCACGTCATCGACGAGTTTGCGCGGCGGCTGCGTCACGTCCAGCGCGTCGGGGCCCTTGGCCCACTTCGAGCCCGGGTGCGGCGGGAGGTACGTGGAGACGAGCTCGTACCCGGCGAACCAGTGGACGAGCTTGGGGCGGTCGATGCCGTCGCGGTACAGCTGCTCGATGTCGGCGCACAGCTCGTTGGTGACCTGCGGGGCGCGCTCCCAGTCGATGGACAGCCTGTTGTCGGTCCAGCGGACGACGTCGTGCTTGTGGAGGTAGGCGAAGAGGAGCTGGCCGCCGAGGCCGTCGTAGTTGCGCACGCGCTCGCCGGTGACCGGGAAGCGGAACATACGGTCGAAGAGGACCGCGACCTGCACGTCACGGGCCTGCGGAACGCCGTCCTTCGCCAGCTTCACGGCCTCCTTGAAGGCGGTGAGGTCGCAGCGCAGCTCCTCCAGGCCGTACATCCAGAACGGCTGGCGCTGCTTGATCATGAACGGGTCGAACGGCAGGTCGCCGTGGCTGTGGGTGCGGTCGTGGACCATGTCCCACAGGACGAAGGCCTCCTCGCAGCGCTTCTGGTCGTGGACCATCGCGGCGACGTCCTCGGGCAGCTCCAGGCCGAGGATCTCGACGGCGGCGTCGGTGACACGGCGGAAGCGGGCGGCCTCGCGGTCGCAGAAGATCCCGCCCCAGCTGAACCGCTCGGGGGCCTCGCGCACGGCGATGGTCTCGGGGAAGAGCACGGCGGAGTTGGTGTCGTAGCCCGCCGTGAAGTCCTCGAACTTGATGCCGCAGAACAGCGGGTTGTCGTAGCGGGTGCGCTCCAGCTCGGCCAGCCAGTCCGGCCAGACCATGCGCAGCACGACCGCTTCGAGGTTGCGGTCGGGGTTGCCGTTCTGCGTGTACATCGGGAAGACGACCAGGTGCTGGAGGCCGTCCGCGCGGTTGGCGGCGGGCTGGAAGGCCAGCAGCGAGTCGAGGAAGTCGGGCATCCGGAAGCCGCCGTCGGCCCACCGGGTCAGGTCCTTGGCCAAGGCCTCGTGGTAGGCGCGGTCGTGCGGGAGCAGCGGGGAGAGTTCCAGGACCGCGTCCGTGACCTGGCGGACGGCGAGCTCGGCGTCCGCCGGGTCGGGTGCGCCCTCGGCGTCGAAGTCGATGGACCCGTCCTTGGACTGCCATGGCCGGATCCGTTCCACGGCATCCTTGAGCACGGGCCAGGCCGGGTGCTCCACCACCCGGACCACGGGAGGAACCCTCTCCTCCGAACCCACCTGCACAAGAATTTCCGTCATGTCACACCTTCCACGGGAGAATCTCGCGTACACCGACCGTATACATACGAGGTTCCTCCCAGCAAGGGCCACCTCAGGAAAATATCCTGCCTCACCCTGTGCTTCACCGCACTTTTTCCTGTCGACCATGCTTGTGCCCGCACGCACGCCGACCATGCCCTCGCCCTCTGCACAGGGCGGGTGCAGGCGATACGGTCAGGGGGGCCGTCAGGCCCCCAGTGCCGCCTGTCGACGGAAGAGAGTCGCGTCTTGAACTTCCTCACCATCGGTCACCGCGGAGTCATGGGTGTGGAACCCGAGAACACCCTCCGGTCCTTCGTCGCCGCGCAGGAGGCCGGCCTCGACGCCATCGAACTCGATCTGCATCTGAGCAAGGACGGCGCGCTCGTCGTCATGCACGACACGGACGTGGACCGCACGACCGACGGCACGGGGCCGATCGCCGAGAAGACCCTCGCCGAGCTGCGGGCCCTGGACGCGGGCCGGGGCGAGCGGGTGCCGGTCTTCGAGGAGGTCCTGGAGGCCGTGCAGACGCCGCTCCAGGCGGAGATCAAGGACGCGCAGGCGGCTCGGGCGCTGGCCGAGGTGATGAACCGGCGCGGGCTGGCCGGCCGGGTGGAGGTGTCCTCGTTCCACGACGAGGCGATCGCCGAGATCAAGCCACTGGTACCGGGCGTGCGCACCGCGCTGATCGCCAGCCGCTACGGCACCGACATCGTGGACCGCGCCGTCGCGGCGGGTGCCGAGACCGTCTGTCTCAACATCCGCCGGCTCACCCTGGAGATCGTGGAGCGGGCCCGCAAGGCCGACCTGAGGATCATCGGCTGGGTGGTGAACACGCAGGACCATCTGCGTCTCGTCCGCGCCTTCGGTCTGGACGGCGCGACCACCGACCACCCGGACATCAAGCGCACGGGCCGCTTCACGGCGTAGGGCTGTCGTGAAAAGGCCCTGGTGACTAGGCGAGCTCCTTGACCAGCAGCTCGAACTTCAGATCGTCGCGCTGCGGAATGCCGAAGCGCTCGTCGCCGTACGGGAACGGGGTCGTCCGTCCCGTACGGCGGTAGCCGCGCCGCTCGTACCAGGCGATGAGGTCCTCGCGTACGGAGATCACGGTCATGTGCATCTCCGTCGCGCCCCACGTCTCACGGGCCAGCCGCTCCGCCTCCGCGATGATCACCTTGCCCAGGCCCGCGCCCTGGAGCCGGGGGCTGACCGCGAACATCCCGAAGTAGGCGTGGTCGCCCCGGTGCTCCAGCTGGCAGCAGGCGACGATCCGCCCCTCCCGCTCCACCGTCAGCAGCCGGCCGTCGGGTGACTTGATGACGGCCAGCACCCCCTCCGGGTCGGTCCGCTGCCCCTGGAGAATGTCCGCCTCGGTGGTCCACCCGACCCGGCTCGTGTCGCCCCGGTACGCCGACTCGATCAACGCGACCAGCTCGTCCACGTCGGCGTCCGCGGCATCGCGGAAGGTCAGTCCGGTGGCGGCGGTGTCCATGGGCGTACGTCTCCGTTTCGTGGCGCGCTCGGTCACGGATGAGGGTAACCCCACGACTCTGCGGAGATCCCCTAGGCTCCGGTGCATGGTGCATGTACTCAGCAGCCGGATCCTGCTCCGTCCCACCGACCCCGAGCGCTCCCGTGCCTTCTACGGTGAACGGCTCGGGCTCGCCGTGTACCGGGAGTTCGGTACGGAACCGGAGCGCGGGACGGTCTACTTCCTCGGCGGTGGCTACCTGGAGGTCTCGGGCCGGTCCGAGACCCCGCCGGAGCCGGCCACACGGCTGTGGCTCCAGGTCGCCGACGCGGCGGCGGCGCACGACGAGCTGCGGGTGAAGGGCGTGGAGATCGTCCGGCCGCCGGTGAAGGAGCCCTGGGGGCTGGTCGAGATGTGGATCGCGGACCCGGACGGGACGCCGATCGTGCTGGTGGAGGTCCCGGCGGACCATCCGATGCGCTACCGGCCGGGCATCTGAGGTCACCCGGGGCGGTGCTCCCAGCCCCGGTCCGTACGGGTCAGTTCGCGAAAGCCCGCGCCCGTCAGGTGCCCGAGCATGATGCTGTCGGCGGCGGATTCGTAGGCGACGAGCCGGTCCACGCCGCACAGCCGGAGCCAGTCGGCCGCCTGGGCGAGCAGCCAGTGCTCCAGTCCGGTGCCGTACTGCGCGGGGTCGATGTGCAGGTTGCCGATGTCGGCCAGACCGGCGGCGCGGGCGTGGCGTTCCGGGCGGGCCAGGGCCGTGTCGATCTCGACGAAGCCCAGGGCACGGGCGTCGGCGCGGGCCGTGAAGCGGGTGCCGCACTCCCCCAGCGTGCGCTCGACCGTGACACCCGGCCGGGGCTCGGGCTGCGGCAGGTCGGCCACCCGGGCGATCAGGACGACCTCGGTGTCCCCGACGTGCCGGAAGCCGGCGCGTTCGTAGACGGCACGGACGTGCGGCCAGTTGCGGGGCAGGCCGTAGACGAGGGGGCGGGCAGCGCGCCGTCGGCGTAGCGGACGCGGGCGTTCCAGCGGGCGAACTGCGCCAGGCACGCCCTCATCAGCAGGTCCGCGGCCTGTTCGGCGTCCGGCCAGAAGGACGCCGCCGGACGGCACACGAACCAGTTGATCTCGGCGGCGTCCCGACAGGACTCGCCGACCTCGGCGTCGGCGCGGTAGCGCAGCAGATGGGCCGCGGCGACGACGTACTCGCGCTGCTCGGCGACGAGCGTCGTCCGCTCGGCCACCCACGGGTCGGTGATGAACTCGCCGGGCTGCCGCTCCAGGTCGCTGAGGACGGTGTTCACGGAGACGGAGACGCCGGGGACGACGGCCGCCACGTGCATGTTGACCAGGTCGGTGAGCTGGTCGCGGTCGGCTCGGCGGAAGGGGCGCACCTCGAGCGCGGGCATGGGAAACCTCCGGGCAGGATGAAGGAGCTGGAGGCCGCCACGCGGTGCGGTACGGGACGAGGGTATGCCGCGCCTGGTGCGGCACACCAGTGGGTTTCCCCGGATGGCAGGGGGAACGGACCGCGGCTTAGCGTGCTGGAGAGGCTCATGCCCGGGGACTCCCTGCGGAAGGAACGCCATGAAGCTCGACGCACCGGTGACCGGCGGGCCCTGCTGGACCGAGCTGGGGACCACCGACCTGGAGGCGGCCCGGCGGTTCTACACGAGGCTGTTCGGCTGGCGGCCGGAGACGGACCCGCGCCAGGAGGCGGGCGGTTACACCGTCGCGCACCTCGGGGAGGCGGCCGTCGCCGCGCTCGCCCCGCTGTACCAGCCGTCGCAGCCGGTCGCGTGGAACGTGTCGTTCGCGGTGACCGACGCGGACGCCGCCGTCCGTGAGGTGACGGAGGCGGGCGGGACGGTGCTGTTCGGCCCGACGGACGTGTTCGACGCGGGCCGGTTCGCGGTGGCCGCCGACCCGGCCGGTGCCGCGTTCCAGCTGTGGCAGGCGGGGACCTTCCCGGGCGCCGGGCTGTTCAACGCGCCCGGTTCGCTGGGCTGGGCCGAGCTGTACACCCGGGATCCCGAACAGGCCGTGGCCTTCTACAGCCGGGTGTTCGGCTGGACCGTCAACGCCTCGGAGCGGTACACCCAGTGGGGCGTCGACGGGGCGGACTTCGGCGGCATGGTCACGATGGACGACAAGTTCCCGCCGGAGGTTCCGGCGCACTGGCTGCCGTACTTCGCCGTGGCGGACGTGGACGCCACGACGGCCGTCGTCCAGAAGCTCGGCGACGTCCTGATGGTCCCCACCTCCCTGCCCGGCGGCCGGCGCATCGCGGTGCTGCGGGACCCGCAGGGGGCGATGTTCGGTGTGTACCGGGCGGGCGACCAGGGGCTCCAGGGCTGAGGCGACGGTGTGTGAGGCCGGGGCCGTCGCTTGTGTTGAAGTGCGCTCCAGCTCCTAGCGTCGTGCGGACGACCTGCCCGGAGGGAAGAGACCGTGCGTTACACACTGTTCGGCAAGACCGGTCTGCGCGTGAGCGAGTTGAGCCTCGGCGCGATGACCATCGGCGACGACTGGGGCTGGGGCGCCGGCAAGGAGGCCAGCGCCCGGATCGTCGACGCCTATGCGGAGGCCGGCGGCAACTTCATCGACACCGCCAACAACTACACCGACGGCAGCTCGGAGCGGATCCTGGGTGAGCTGCTCCAGGGGCGGCGCGACACGTTCGTGCTGGCCAGCAAGTACACGTGCGGGATCCGCGACGGTGACGTCAACGCCGCGGGCAACCACCGCAAGAACCTGGTCCAGTCGGTGGAGGCGAGCCTTCAGCGGCTGCGCACCGACCGGCTGGACGTGCTGTGGGTGCACGCCCGGGACAACTTCACGCCCGTCGAGGAGGTCATGCGGGCGCTGGACGACCTGGTCCGCACGGGCAAGGTGCTGTACGTCGGTGTCTCGGACTGGCCGGCCTGGGAGATCGCGCAGGCCAACACGATGGCGGAGCTGCGGGGCTGGACCGCGTTCGCCGGTTCGCAGCTGCGCTACAGCCTGCTGGAGCGGACCCCGGAGCGCGAACTGCTGCCGCAGGCCCGGGCGTTCGACCTGGCGGTGCTGGCCTGGGCGCCGCTCGCGGCCGGCAAGCTCACCGGCAAGTACCGCAGGGGGGAGACGGGGCGGCTGGACACCACGGGCGGGGACATCGACCCGCGTGAGGAGGCGGTGATCAGTGCCGTGCTGGAGGTCGCCGAGCAGGGCGGCTGGAGTCCGGCGCAGGTGGCGCTGGCCTGGCTGCTGGCCCGGCCGGGCAACGTGGTCCCGATCATCGCGGCGACCAAGGAGAGCCAGCTCGCCGACAATCTGGGCAGCGTCGACGTCCGCCTCGACGCGGACGCCCTCGTCCGCCTCGACGAGGTGAGTGCGGTGCCGCTGGGCTTCCCGCACGACTTCGTCCGCGATCCGGCCATCACGCGGAACATCTACGGCGACCGCTGGCCGGCGATCGAGGACCGCCGCTCCACCCACCGCCGCACGGCGCACGACGTGCTCTGACGGTACGGCGGGGCCGTCGGTGGAGCCTCAGCTCCGCAGCGCGCCCAGACGGCCTTCCAGCTGGGCGAGCAACTCTCCGAGCAAGGCGGCCAGTTCGCCCTGCTCGGGGGCGTCCAGGCCGGACAGGGCGGCGGTCTCGTAGGCGAGTTGGGCGGGCAGGATGCCGTCGACGAGTTCGCGTCCGGCGTCGGTGAGGCGGAGGTGGGCGACCCGGCGGTCGCGGGTGTCGCCGCGGCGTTCGACCAGGCCCCGTTCGGTCAGCTGCTTGAGGCGCTTGGTGACGGCGGCGCCCGAGGAGAAGGTCTCCCGGGCCAGCTCCCCGGGCGTCAGCTCGTGCCCGGTGCGGCGCAGCGCGCCGAGCAGATCGAACTCGGGCCGGCTGAGCCCGGCCCTGCGCAGCGGCGCGTCCTCGGCCTGCTGGAGGAGGGCGGCGCAACGGTTGATCCGCCCGATGATCTCCATCGGCCCGGTGTCGAGCCCGGGATGTACGGCCTGCCACTGCCGGACGACGCCGGCGACGGTGTCGCCCTGCCGGTGCCCGACGGGGTCCCCGCCGACCGGGTCCTGTCCGGCAGCAGGGGACCCGCCGTCCGGGCCCGCTCCTGCCGCGGCGGGCCCGTCCGCCCCGGTCGTCGCCTCGGGGCCGTCCCCTGGCCCGCCCCCGTTGGGCGATGGTCCGTCCGTCGCCGTCATGGCCGTGCGTCCTCCGTCTCCGTGTCCGTGCGCCGCTCCGGGAGCAGCCCCTGGCGTCGTGCCGTCGCGGCGAGCGTACGGTGTCCTGCCTTTTCGGCGAGTACGACCCGCTCCTGGGGCAGGGCGGGCAGCCACCATTCGCCGGCCGCCGCGTCGGCGGTGGCGCGCAGATCGGCCAGGGCGGCGGCGAGTCCGCGGCGCGCGGTCTCCAGGGCGGCGGCGTCGGGGTGCTGCTCCGCCAGGAGACGGGCGGCGCGCTCGCGGGCCCGGTCGGCGGCTGTGAGGGCGCGTTCGACGCGGTCGCCCGCACGCCGGTTGGTGACGGCCACGGCGGCGACGAAGCCGACCAGGGCGCCGACGACGGTGTCCACGAGCCGCTCCGCCATCAGCTCGCCCGGCTTCTGGTACCCGGCGAACTCGGTGATGAGCAGGGCCATGGGGGTCACGCAGACGCTGCCGAGCCAGTAGTTGCGGCTGATCAGCAGCTCCGCGCCGAAGCTGAACGCGAGGCAGCACACCACGAGGGCCGCCTCGCCCAGGTGCGCGAGCGGTACGACGGCCGCGAAGACGAGCACGCCTACGACGTTGCCCACCACGCGCTGGACGGCCCGGCTCCAGGTCAGGGCGACGTTCGCCTGGTAGAGCGAGGCGGCGGTGACCAGGGCCCAGTAGGGGCGGCCGATGCCGAGGGCCAGGGAGGCGTAGCCGGCGAGCGCGCAGCCGAGCGCGGTGCGTACCGCGAGCGGGGTCAGCGGGCCGAGCCGCGCCCAGAGACCGCCGGCCGCGTCCACACCGAGCAGTTCGTCGGCGGCCGCCCGCTCCAGCCCGGCCTGCGGGACGGGCCCGGTGCCGCGCAGTGCGCCCGCCCATGCCCGCATCCGTACGGCGTCCGCCTCCGTCGGTGCGGCGAGGGCCACCTCGGCACGGACGACGAGCCGTTCGAGCGCGCGCCGGGTACGGGACCGGACGCTCGTGGACAGCAGGGACTGCCAGGCGGCCTGCACGGCGGCGTAGCCCGCGGCGCGGGCCCGGGCCCGGCCCTCGCCGGTACCGCCCGTGTCGGCGTACGCGGCGGCGGCCTTCAGCGCGGCGGCGGTGGCACGGCGCTCCGGGCCGTGCGGGCGGACCAGCGCGGGCGCCATGCAGACCAGCCAGGCCCAGACACCCGTCGCTGCGGCCAGTGCCAGATGGCCGGGGATCTGGCCGAGGGTCTGCGGCGCGAACAGCGAGGCGGAGCTGACGAACGTGAGGACGACATTGCCGGGCGGCCCGACACGGGTCGCGTCGCACAGCACCTTCTGCGCGGCGGCCAGCAGCGCGCCGACGGTGACCAGCACCACGGCACTGCCGGTGAGCGAGGCCGCGACCAGGGCGACGCCGAGCCCGCCGAGCATGCCGAGCACCACCCACACCAGAGCCCGGGCGCGGGCGGCGTACGGCCGGTTGTGGGCGTACAGCGCGCACAGGGATCCGGCCATCGTGTACATCGCCAGGTCGAGCCGGCCGAGCGCCAGCAGGGTGAGGTTGGGCGGGGCGATCGCCGCGACCACGCTCAGCGCGGGCTTGAACCAGATGTCCGAGGGACTGCCGACGCGCAGCACGCCCGCCAGCGGCAGACGCCGGGCGGGCGGGGAGACGGGGGCGGGGGTCGCACCGCTCATGGCAACAACGTTAGCAGGTGTTTTACCTATAAAAGATATGCCCTCGCCTGGTGCGCTCCGTCGAATGCTCCCCGTGTACACCCTTGCGCTCGCGTGCGCGCCGCATGGCCCGGGCATCGATGGACCGACTGCCGAGCTGACCGACCGTCGAGCGGGGAGGGTGCGCGTGCACGGACCGGCTTCGTCAGGCTGGCTGCTGGTGGCGCTCTGCGCGATGACCGGCGCCTACTGCCTGGTGCGGATGCGCAGCGGCGCCGGGGGGCACCGCGGCACCGCGGGTGGTGAGGCGCTGATGGGTTTCGGGATGGCCGCGATGGCCGTGCCGGCGGCGGTGTTCACTCCGCCGCCATGGGCCTGGCCCGCCTACGCGGTGGTGTTCGGGGCGGCCGCGGTACCCGCGCTGTGGGCGGCGCGGGCGGGTGCGCACCACATCCACCACCTGGTGGGGGCCGGGGCCATGGTCTACATGTCCGTCGTCATGGCCGGCGCTCCCACGCACGCGCACGGGCAGGGGGGATCCGGGGTCCCGCTCCTGACGGGTGCGCTGCTGCTCTACTTCGCCGGGTACGTGCTGCTCACCGGCGTCCGGCTGGTGCCGGTGGCCGCCATGGCGGGCAGCGGGGCCGGGGGCGGCGGGTCCGCCGGGTGGGGCGACCGGCCGGAGCTGGCGCGGGCCTGCCGGCTGTCCATGGGGATCGCGATGGTGGCGATGCTGCTGACGCTGTGAGCAGGACCGTCCCGGCAGGCCGTACGGATCCGTTGCCTGCGTCACCTTTGACGCCACAAGCCGTACCCCTGAGCGGCGCATCGCTCATAGGCTGCGCCTCATGATGCTCCCCGCGGCACTGCTGCTGCTCGGCGCCCTGATCGCGGTGGTCGCTCCCCGGCTGCTCGCCCGGGCGGACTGGCCCGATCGTGAGCCGGTCGTGGCGCTGTGGGTGTGGCAGTGCGTGGTGGCGGCTCTGCTCGTGTGCTGTGCGCTGTCGATGACGATCAGTGCGGCAGCCGCCTGGCACGCGGTCGGCGGGCAGGTCTTCGCGACGGCGCCGAGCCCGGTCGCCGAGGCCTACGCCCTCGGTACGGCGGGCCCCTGGGCGGCGACCACCGCCGTGGTCCTGGCCGGCGGCGGCCTGTGGAGCGCGGCGATGC
>KE354133.1 GCA_000415505.1 Streptomyces afghaniensis 772 | reverse complement strand
CTGGTCAGGGCGCCGCTGATGCCGGGCGAGATGGCCGTGTCCGGCCGGCTCGTCGTCCTGGAGAGCGAGCGGCCCGACGCCTGGTGGCAGCCCGGCGCTCCGCCGCAACTGGTCGTCACCACGGCCGCGTTGCGCCGGCTGAAGGGCCGGCAGCTGGACGCCGTACTCGCCCATGAGCAGGGGCACGCGCGGGCCCGGCACGACTGGCTGCTGAACTGCTCCTCCGCGCTGGCGGGCGGCTTCCCGCAGGTGCCGGTGTTCGCCGCGTTCCGCGACGAGATGCACCGCCTGGTCGAACTCGCCGCCGACGACACGGCGTCCCGCCGCTTCGGCCGCCTGACCACGGCTCTGGCCCTGGTCGAACTCAACGAACACCGCGGCGTGTTCGGCCCCTGCCCGACTCCGCAGGCCCATGTCCCGGCGCGGGTGCACCGGTTGCTCACTCCCCCGGACCGGCTGCCCCCGGCACGCCGGCTGCGGCTGACGGCGGCGGCCGCACTGGTGCCCGTGGTGCCGGTGCTGGTGGCGTTCGTCCCGGGGCTGCGGGCGCTCGGATAGCCGGGACGCGTGTTCCGCGGCATCTGTGGCATCCGTGCCGGTGCCGAAGGCGTGAGGGTGGCGTCCGGGTGGCCGAAGGGTGCCGTTCAGGCACCGAAGATCGGCTCCGTACTGGATCCGGAGCCCCCGGTTCGGCGAGGATCGCATCATGCACACCCGGTCCGTCGACTCCCCGTCCCGCCCGCAGCACGGCACCGCCGCCCGGTCGGCCGCCGTTCTGGGCCTGTTCTCCACTCTGCTGCTGACCCTCGTCGCGGCCAGATGGAGCCCGCTGATGAGCGCGGACGGAGACATCTCCGCCACCACCCACCGCTGGGCGGTCGAGGAGTCCGGCATCACCCAGGCGTGCCGCATCCTCACCGACTGGGTGTGGGATCCGTGGACCATGCGAGTGCTGTGCGCGGTCGTGGTCGTGTGGCTGGTGGTGCGCCTGGCGGCGCGCTGGACGGCGGTGTGGCTGGCGCTGGCCGTCACGCTGGGCACGCTGTTCCAGCAGGCCCTCAAGGCCCTGGTGGACCGCCCCCGCCCGGTCTGGCCCGATCCCGTCGACTCGGCCCACTACTCGGCGTTCCCTTCGGGACACGCCATGACCGCCACGGTGGTGTGCGGCCTTCTCCTGTGGCTGCTGCACCGGCACGGCGTGGGCCGTGCCGTGTGGCGTACGGCTGTGACCGTGGCCGTCGTGTCCGTGATCGGTGTCGGGCTGACCCGTGTCTGGCTGGGCGTCCACTGGCCGACGGACGTGGTGGGCGGCTGGCTGCTGGGCGCGACGGTGGTGGCCCTGGCGGTGTGGACGCACGAGCACCGGCAGCCGCGCACCCACCCGGACACCGCCGCCTCGTAGGATCGCCCCATGACGGCTGTGCTCTTCGACTTCTCCGGAACGCTCTTCCGTGTCGAGTCCACCGAATCCTGGCTGCGCGGTGCCGTGGCCGGCGCCGAAGTCCCCTTCACAGAGGCCGAACTGACCGTCACCGCGCAGGCGCTGCAGGCGGTCGGGGCGCTGCCGGGCGGTGGCGGTCCCGCTCGGGTGCCGGAGGAACTGGCCGACGCCTGGCTGATCCGCGATCAGAGTGCCGCACTGCACCGGGCCGCCTACACCGGCCTGTCCCGCCAGGTCACGCTGCCCGACCCGGCGTTGCACGACGCGCTGTACGACCGCCATATGACACCGGCGGCATGGACCCCGTACCCGGACGCCGTCGAAGTGCTGCGCACGCTGCGGGAGCGGGAGATCCCCGTCGGGGTCGTCAGCAACATCGGCTGGGACCTGCGCCCGGTGTTCCGCGAGCACGGCCTGGACCGCTACGTCGACGTGTACGTCCTGTCGTACGAGCACGGCATCCAGAAGCCCGATCCGCGGCTGTTCGCCGCCGCCTGCGAGGCGCTCGGCGCCGATCCGCGCCGGACGCTCATGGTCGGCGACGACCGCAGGGCGGACGGCGGGGCCACCGCCCTGGGATGCGGGGTGCACTTCGTGGACCACCTGCCGGTGACCGACCGGCCGGACGGGCTGCGGCCGGTCCTGGACCTGGTGAGCTGAGGCCACCACCAGGTCACCTGTTCGTCTGCTCGCCCGCCTCGGACGATCCCCCGTGTCGCCCGAGGCAGACGGCATCGCCGGCCCGGACCGCACGGGTCCTGGCCGGACGCCTCTGAGTATAGTTGGCTGGCAGCCAGTCAACGCAGGAGTTACAGCATGTCCCCGCGCAGCGCCTCGGTCAATGAAGAGTTGCGGAGGCGTTCGAAGGAGCGGCTTCTCCAGGCGGCGGTCGAGCTGGTCGACGAGCGCGGCTTCGAGGCCACGACGCTCGGCGACATCGCCGACCGGGCGGGTTCGGCCCGCGGTCTGGTCTCGTACTACTTCCCGGGCAAGCGCCAGCTCGTGCAGTCCGCCGTGCACCGGCTGATGCACCGCACGCTGGAGGAGGCGCTGGAGCGCGAGCCGCGTACCGAGGACGGCCGGGAGCGGATGGCGCGGGCCATCGACGCCATCCTGGGGCTGGCCGGGGACCGGCCCGTGCTGATGCGCCAGCACATGGCCGGGCTGTTGCAGGCCGAGGGCTTCGTGCCCTGCCCGGAGCAGCGGCGCCTGGCCGAACTGCTGCGGGACACCGTCGCCCGCCACGGGTCACGGGACGTCGACAGCGACTACCCGATGCTGCGGGCCCTGCTGATGGGTGCCGTGTACGCCGCCCTGGTGCCGGGGGTGCCGATGCCGGTCCCCGTACTGCGGGCCGAGTTGTTCAAGCGCTACCGGCTCGACTGGGAGCTGGGTGTCCCGCCGGAGACCGGAGCCTCCGGCGGGAGGAGCGACAGGGATCTGTCGCGGTTCTTCGCGACCGGGGACGCACCGGAGTGCGGTCCGCAGGGTCAGTCGAAGTAGTCCGGCTGCGTCTGCACGTTGAGCTCACGCAGGTGGACCCACCGTGCCGGGTCCGTGCGCCGGTCCTTGATCTTCAGGACGTCGAAGCCCTTGGTGATCTCGTTCGAGTAGATGTAGCCGTTGTAGTAGTACGCCGACCACGAGCCGCCGAAGGTCAGCTGGTCGGTGCCGATCGGGCCGCGTTCGAAGTAGGCGATCTCCCTGGGCTTCGAGGAGTCGGTGAACTCCCAGACGGAGACACCGCCCTGGTACCAGGCCTGGACCATGAGGTCCTTGCCCTTCACCGGGATCAGCGAGCCGTTGTGGGCCACGCAGTTCTCGGTGTCCGCCTGGTGGCGGGGGATCTTGAAGTAGCTGCGGAAGACGAGCTTGCGCTTGTCGCCCTTGCCGACGATGTCGTAGATGCCGTCGGCGCCGCGGTTCGGGCCGGTCGCCTCGTTGCAGGTGGCTCCGCTGCCGCCGCCCAGCTCGTCGGTGAACACGACCTTGTTCGCCGTCTGGTTGAAGGTCGCCGAGTGCCAGAACGCGAAGTTGACGTTGTCCTGCACGCGGTCGATGACCTTCGGGTGCTCCGGGTCCTTGACGGAGAACAGGATGCCGTCCCCCATGCAGGCGCCCGCGGCCAGGTCCTTCGACGGCAGCACGGTGATGTCGTGGCAGCCGGTGGTCTTGGACACGCCCGGGTTGGTGGGCCCGCCCGGGTTGCCGCCGCCGTCCGGCCCCTCACCCGGGAACAGCACCGGGAAGCCCACGACCGCCGCCTTCTCGGGGGCATTGCGCGGCACCTTGATGACGGAGATGCCGTCGTGCGGCGGCTGGCAGTCCGGGTACGTGGCGTTCGGCGAGTACGAGGAGACGTACACGTAGACGTTCCGCCGCTCCGGCACCAGCGTGTGGGTGTGCGAGCCGCAGGCGGTCTCGACGGCGGCGACGTACCTCGGGTTCCGCTTGTCGCTGATGTCGAAGACCTTCATGCCCTCCCACGAGGACTTCTCGGTCGCCGGCTGCGTGGTGCTGCTGCAACTGCTGTCGCTGCGCGAGGAGTCGGTGGACAGGAACAGCAGGTTGCCGGAGACGGAGATGTCGTTCTGCGAGCCCGGGCACAGCACCTGGGCGACCGTCTTCGGTGTCTTCGGGTTGCTGATGTCGAAGATGCGGAAGCCGTCGTAGTTGCCGGCGAAGGCGTACCTGCCCTGGAAGGCCAGGTCCGAGTTGGTGCCGGGCAGCACGTCCTTGGGGATGTTGGCGACGTGCTCGATGTTGGCGGAGTGGACGATCTGGTCCTGGCCGGGTATCTCGCCGTTCTCGATGGCCTCGCGCGCCTCTGCCTGCGCGCTCTTGGAGACTCCCTTCGGCGCGACCGGAGTGTCCCCGGGATCGGGGACCGCACCGGCCGGCGCGGCCGTGAGAAGCGCGGCCAGCAGCCCGCCGGCTGCTGCGGCAACTCCCAGTCGTCTGCGCCGCGTTCTGCGGTAGTTCAACAGGATCACTGTTTTCCTCCCTGGTTCCGTTCACTGCGGAACGGTTCACGCACCACGCAGTATCGTCTTCGCCATGCTCATACCAACAGGGGGCAACAGAATCGCAATGAAGTTTCTCGATCATTGAGCCGCGAAAGCGTGCTAGGACGGTCTAACACTCACGAGGTGTCTTCCAACCCGCCTGCCACAGGAGGTCGTTGTGCTCTTCCGCCGCGCGTCGTCCCGCGCGTCCGTCGTCACGACGGGGCTGGTCGCCCTGGCCGCGCTCATGACGGGGGGCTGCGACTCCGGTCCGGACCGGAAGCCCGCCGCGGCGGACGGGCCCGCCGTGATCGCACCGGGTGAGCCCGGCGAGCCGAACCGCACCCTGTCCGCCGAGGAGGCCGCCGGCCGGCGCTCGGAGAACGACTCCCCCAACTCGGCCGACGTCTCCTACGCGCGCATGATGATCGAACACCACGCCCAGGCCCTGGTGATGACCGAACTCGCCCCGCAGCGCGCGCAGTCCACGAAGGTGAAACGGATCGCCGCACGGATCGCCGCCGCCCAGAAGCCGGAGATCGAGGCCATGAAGGGCTGGCTGAAGTCGTACGGCAAGCCGCTGAAGGCAGAGCGGCACGAGCACGCCGTGATGCCCGGCATGGCGACCGAGGCACAGCTGAAGAAGCTCCGCGCTGCCGACGGAAAGGCGTTCGACCAGCTCTTCCTGACGCTGATGACGACCCATCACCAGGGCGCGATCACGATGGCCACGGACGTGAAGGGGCAGGGCAACAACATCCGGATCGAGGAGATGGCCGACGAGGTGATCGCCCAGCAGACGAGCGAGATCACGCGGATGCGGGACATGCTCTAGGTGTGCCGTCCGGGCCCGGCTCCGGGCCCGTTCAGCGCCGGGCGCGGCGCGGTGCCAGGAGGCCGGCGTCCCGGGCCTGGCCGATCAGTCTGAGGGCCTTGCGGCGGCTGTGGCCGGTCGCGCACATCACGGCGAGGACCGGATCGGCACCGTCCCGCTGGGCAGCGCGGTACTCCTGCGCCACCAGCCACCGCCCCTCCGCACCGCGCGGCCAGGCCGGCCGGGCCCGCCGCCCCCGGCCTCCGCAGCCTTCGGGAGCCGTCCCGGCTCCGCACGCCTCGGCCAGTGAGTCCTCGATCCAGTCGGCGAGCACCGCCAGGTCGTCGAGGGACAGCGCGGGCTGCGCCCGTACGTCCTCCACGCCGACGCATCCCCCGGCCAGGACGGCCAGTGCGTCGACGTGGGCGCCGTCCGTGAAGGCCAGCCGGACGTCGAACCACCGCGTGGCGTTCTCGTTCTCCCGGACCTCCCACGCGGGCCGCACGGACACCGCGCTGTCCGCCGGAGAGCGATCAGAGAGATTAAGAAAGGATGCTTCCAGCACACACAGAACGTAACCGAATGATCACATTCCATACAGATCGGACACGCGCCCGAGCGGAGCACAGCACCCTGTCAGCGGAGCCCGGCCGGTGCGATGCTGGAGGCATCAGCGCTCTTGTGAGATCCCTCGGGATCACCGGGTAAGGAGATCCGCCGTGCTGCGAGTCGCCGTCGTAGGCTCCGGGCCGAGCGGGTGCTACACCGCCCAGAGCCTCGTCCAGCAGGACCCCGGGGTGCGCGTCGACGTCCTGGACCGGCTGCCGTGCCCGTACGGCCTGGTCCGCTACGGAGTGGCTCCGGACCACGAGAAGATCAAGTCGCTCCAGAACAACCTGCGCACGATCCTGGAGCACGACCGGGTCCGGTTCCTCGGAGGCGTCCAGGCCGGTCCCGGCGGGGTGCCGGTCGCCCGGCTGCGGGAGCTGTACCACGCGGTGGTGTACTGCGTGGGCGCCGCCACCGACCGGCATCTGGGCATCCCCGGGGAGGACCTGCCGGGCAGCTGGTCGGCGACCCAGTTCGTGTCCTGGTACAGCGCCCACCCGGACGCCGTGGACGCCGGGTTCCTGCGGGACGCCCGGTCGGCCGTGGTGATCGGCGTGGGGAACGTCGCCGTGGACGTCACCCGGATGCTGGCACGCGGCCTGGCCGAGCTCAGCCCGACCGACATGCCGCAGGCGGCCCTGACGACACTGGCGGCGAGCCGGGTGACCGAGATCCACATGGTGGGCCGGCGGGGCCCGTCGCAGGCCCGCTTCACCACCAAGGAGCTGCGCGAGCTGGGCGCCCTGCCGGAGACCGACGTCATCGTGGACCCGGCCGAGCTGGCCCTGGATTGCGGATACACCGACCCGTCGGCCCTGCCCGCCCCGCAGCGCCGCAACGTGGAGGTACTGCGCGGCTGGTCCGGGACACCGCCGAGCGGCGCCCCGCGCCGGATCCGGCCGCGCTTCTTCCTCCGCCCGGTCGAACTGCTCGCCGAGCGGGGCCACGTGGGCGCGGTGCGGTTCGAGCGGACGGCCCCGGACGGACACGGCGGCGTGGCGGGCACGGGCCGCTTCGAGGACATCGAGGCACAGCTGGTGCTGCGCTCGGTGGGCTATCGCGGAGTGCCGCTGGAGGGGCTGCCGTTCGACGCGGACAGCGGCACGGTGCCGAACCGGGCCGGGCGCGTCCTGCGCGAGGGCGTCGTCACACCGGGCGAGTACGTGGCCGGCTGGATCAAGCGGGGCCCGACGGGCGTCATCGGCTCGAACCGCCCCTGCGCGAAGGAGACGGCGACGTCCCTCCTGGAGGACGCGCCCGCCCTCCTGGCCAGGACCGTCCCCGACAACCCGCTCACGGCCCTGCGCGCGGAGGGCGCCACCCCGGTCGAGTGGACGGGCTGGCAGTCGATCGAACAGGCAGAGGCGATGCTGGGAGCGTCACTCGGCAGGAACGTGGTGAAGCTCCCCGACTGGCAGTCCCTCATGACCGCCGCGCACGGCGACGCGGTCTAGCCACCACGGACAACCTGGCGAGCCGCGGCATCGAGCAGGGCATCCAGCAAACCCGGGAACAGCTCATCCAGATCCTCCCGCCGCAGCCCGTTCATCTTGGCCGTCCCGCGATACACCTGCCGAATCACCCCGCTCTCCCGCAACACCCGGAAGTGATGCGTGGTCGTGGACTTCGTGACCGGCAGGTCGAAGTGCGAACAGGACAACTCCCCGCCGACCCCGGCGAGCTCCCGCACGATCCGCAACCGCATCGGGTCGGAGAGCGCGTGCAGCACCCCCTCCAGCCGGATCTCGTCACGCACGGGATGCGGCAGGTCGCGGCTGCTGACGGTGGGAGAGGTCACGGCGGCTCCACTTTCCTTCGGGGATCCCATAGTACGAGAACCCTCGTAGTTTGACATCCGCCGTACTACGATGCCTATCGTACGAGTCGACATCGGCCCCGTGACGAATGGAGTCCGCCGTGACCGCGCTCTTCGAGCCCTGCACCCTGCGCGATGTGACGATCCCGAACCGCGTGTGGATGCCCCCGATGTGCCAGTACTCGGCCGCACCGGAGGGCCCGGAGACCGGCGCCCCCACCGACTGGCACTTCGCGCACTACGCCGCCCGCGCCACCGGCGGCACGGGCCTGATCATCGTCGAGGCCACCGCGGTGTCACCGGAGGGCCGCATCTCGCCGTACGACCTCGGCATCTGGAACGACACGCAGGTGGAGGCGTTCCGCCGCATCACCCGCTTCCTCACCGCGCAGGGCACGGTGCCTGCAATCCAGATCGCTCACGCGGGCCGCAAGGCTTCGACCGACCGCCCCTGGAAGGGCGGCGCCCCGGTCGGCCCGGACGCCCACGGCTGGGCGTCCGTCGCGCCGAGCCCGGTCGCCTTCGACGACCGGCACCCCGTCCCGGCCGAGCTGACCGTCGACCAGATCAAGGACGTGGTCGGGCAGTTCGCGGCCGCGGCCCGCCGTGCGCTCGCCGCCGGGTTCGAGATCGCCGAGATCCACGGCGCCCACGGCTACCTGATCAACGAGTTCCTCTCCCCGCACTCCAACCACCGCACCGACGCCTACGGCGGCTCGTACGAGAACCGCACCCGCTTCGCGCTCGAAGTCGTCGACGCCGTACGGGAGGTGTGGCCGGACGACAAGCCGCTGTTCTTCCGCATCTCGGCGACCGAATGGCTCGACGAGGGCGGCTGGACCGCGGACGACACCGTCCGCTTCGCCGCCGACCTGCGGGCCCACGGCGTCGACCTGCTGGACGTCTCCACCGGTGGCAACGCCTCCGGCGTCCGCATCCCCACCGGTCCCGACTACCAGGTGCCCTTCGCCGCCCGGGTGAGGCAGGAGACGACGCTGCCGGTCGCCGCGGTGGGGCTGATCACCGAGGTCGAGCAGGCCGAGAAGATCCTGGCCAACGGCGAGGCGGACGCGGTCCTGCTCGGCCGCGAGCTGCTGCGCAACCCTTCGTGGGCCCGGCAGGCGGCGCGGGAACTCGGCGGCGAGGTTCGGGTGCCGGACCAGTACCACCGGTCCGTTTGAGCCGGCACCCGAACCCCGAGGCACACCGCTTGCGTCAACCGGTCGCGCACGCCGTCCCGTTGAGGGTGTACGCGGCCGGTGCGGCGCTGTTGCCGCCGTGACTGGCCTGATAGCCGATGCTCACGCTCGCGCCCGGCGCGATGGTGCCGTTGTAGGACACGTTGGTCGCGGTCACCGGCCCGGACGAGGGCGTGTAGGTGGCGCCCCAGCCGCCCGTGACCGTCTGCCCGGCCGGGAGCGAGAAGCCGAGTTTCCAGCCGCTGACCGTCGTCGTACCGCTGTTGGTGATGGTCACGGAGGCGGTCAGACCGGTGTTCCAGGCGTTCACCGCGGCCGTCACCTTGCAGGCGCCGGGCTGAGGCTGGGGAGCCGGGCCCGACTTGTCCAGGCCGAAGAAGGTGAGCACGCGGGACGCCATGCCCTGGGCGTACAGATTGTGACCGATGCCCTGGAGGCTGACGGCCTCCACGGGGGCCTGGTCGCCCGTGCCGCCGTAGCGCGTGCGGGTCCAGCCGGACTGGGGTGTGTCGGTGGCGGCCGGCGTCTGACTCACGCCCTGGACGTTCGTCCACTGTTTGATCTGCTCCCCGAAATTGGGGTAGCGCAGGACGTCGTCCTCGGTGCCGTGCCAGATCTGCATCCGCGGGCGGGGGCCGCTGTAGCCGGGGTACGCACCCCGGACCAGGTCGCCCCACTCCTTCGGGGTGTGGGTGACCGTGCCGCCCGAGCAGTTGCTGTTCCACTCGGAGCCGTCGGCGGTGGCGAAGCAGGCGAACGGCACGCCGGAGAAGGCGGCACCGGCCGCGAACACGTCGGGGTAGTCGCCGAGCAGGACGTTCGTCATCATCGCGCCGGAGGAGATGCCCGTGGCGAACACCCGGCCGGTGTCGGCATCGTAGGTGCGGGTCACCCAGTCGATCATCGACTTGACGCCGACCGGGTCGCTGCCGCCGCCGCGGCGCAGTGCCTGGGGCGAGGAGACGTCGAAGCACTTGCTGCTGCGCGTGACCGACGGGTAGAGCACGATGAACCCGTACCGGTCGGCCAGGGTGTCGTACTCGGTGCCGTTGTACATGTCCGGGCCCGAGCCGGTGCACCAGTGCACGGCGACCACGACCGCCGGGTTCGGCGTGACGCTCTCCGGCACGTACAGGTACATCCGCAGATTGCTGGGGTTCGTACCGAAGTTCGTGACCTCGGTGAGGGTCGCGGTGGGTACTGCCTTCTCGCGGGCGGTTTCGCGGGCGGCGGCCGCGGGCGCCGTGAGCGCGGTGGCCGCGAGCAGCGGCAGCAGCGCGGCGAGGAACGCGAGGAGCATCGACCGCAGCGGTCTCCTCGTCATGGGCTGGGGGGTGGCAGGCACGTCCGGGGTCCCTTCGGTTGTCAGGCTCGGCTCGCAGGACGTCGTGCGGCGGTTCAGCAGGTGGAGTCGGTCTGGGTCAGCAGGGCCAGCCGCCAGGGCAGCCGGTAGTAGTCGCCGCCGGCTGCCGGGTCCATCCCCTGGTAGAGGAACTGGAGGCGGCACGGGTCGATCGTGAGGGTCTGGTCGACGCCGGCGCGGATCATCTCGCCGTGGCTGAAGTCCCTGGTCCAGGCGGGCTGTCCGGCCTCGAAGACGACGTTGGACGAGCGGGCGAAGGGGTTGGCCTCGGTGTCGGCCAGCGGTTTCCGCGCCGCCCAGGCTGTCCGCGGTCCAGGCCCGGAAGTAGCGCCGCCAGTCGGATCCGGTCGCGAGCGCCTCGGCGAGCATGAGGTAGCCGCCGTCGCCGAGCCGGTAGACGTTGCCCGCCTCGAAGAGGTCGAAGCGGTTGGGTTCGGACAGCACGATGGCGGTGTCGCGGAAGCCGCTCGGGAACTTGGCGAGGGTGGTGCGCGAGCGGTACTGGTGACCGTTGCCGTCCGAGAAGAACAGGTAGCAGTCCGTCCGGTCGCAGATCGCCCAGAAGTCCAGCCAGGCGCCGTCGCCCTTGTTCTCGGTCACGACGGTCGGCTCGCTGCCGAAGAAGTTCCGCGGTGCGCTCCAACTGAGCGGATCGGAAGGGTCCTTGCTGGTGGAGTAGGACGGCGGTCCGGTCTGGTAGACCATGTACCAGGTCTGCTGGGGCGCGAAGTAGAACACCTGGGGGGCGGCGGCGTACCGGTTGCCGATGTTCGGATTGGCGTCGAGGAACGTCTGCGGAGCCGAGGCGGCCTCGGACCACTGGGCGAAGCTCGTGTGCCCGAGGCTCCAGCGCCCGGCGCTGTCCGCGGTCGTGAAGTAGACGTGCCAGCGGTCCCGGTAGCGGAACACCGTCGGATCCTTGACCGAGAGGATCGGGTGGCCGGCGTCCGGTTTCGGGCTGATCAGCGGGCCGCTCGAGGACCACGTGAACGACCCCGGCAGGGAGCTCTCGCGGGCGGGCTGCGGCGTGCCCGCGACCGCCGGTCCCGGCGGCAGGGCGAGCACACCGACGGCCGGCAGCATGAACACGAGCCCGTTGACGAACGTGCGCATGCGCGGAGTCCTCATCGACCCGCCCTCTCGTGAAGGGAAGCGTCCGATCGGCATGGTGACATGGACATGGCTCGCATGGAAGCGCTCCCATGCCGCTTCCCGCAGCGCCGCCGCTCCGACCGGGCCGGGCCGAACACGTTCTGCGCGAGGCGTTGACTAGAAAGCGCTTGCCCTCTACGTTCCGTTCAGCAGTGTGACCCGGAAGCGCCTCCGCCAGGGCGCCCCGCCGGGCCTGCCAAGCCTGGGTAAGTGCACCCCCGGCGTATGGCAGGACCTCCGGACCGGCCGCACGCAGCGCGCGCGGTGAACAACATGGCGAACGTCATTCATGTACATGACCGACCTGGCACCATGAAGGCACCACGAAGGGACGCACCCCACATGCGTACTCATCCCCGACGTACACGTGTCCACAGATCCACCCTGGCACTCGCCGCCGCATCCGCACTGGCGACCGTGGCGGTCCTGGCCGTTCCCCAGCCGGCCGGGGCCGCCGAGACCTCGCCGGTCGGGTTCGGCGCGGGGACGACCGGCGGCGGCAGCGCCTCGGCGGTCACCGTCTCCACCCTGAGCGCCTTCAAGTCGGCCGTGACCGGCAACTCGGCCAAGGTCGTCCGGGTCAACGGCCTGATCTCGCTGAGCGGTCAGGTCGACGTCGGGTCCAACACGACCGTCCTGGGTGTGGGTTCGGCCTCCGGGTTCACCGGCGGCGGGCTCCGGCTGAAGAAGGTCTCGAACGTCGTCATCCGCAACCTCAACATCAGCAAGCCGCTGGCGCCCGCCGACGGCATCACCGTCGAGGCGTCGAGCAAGGTCTGGATCGACCACAACTCCTTCTCGGCCGACCGCGATCACGACAAGGACCACTACGACGGCCTGCTGGACGTCAACCACGGCGCGGACAACGTCACGGTGTCCTGGAACACCTTCAAGAACCACTTCAAGGGCTCGCTCGTCGGCCACAGCGACAACAACGCGAGCGAGGACACCGGCCGGCTGAAGGTGACGTACCACCACAACCACTTCGCCAACGTGTACTCGCGCATCCCCAGCCTGCGCTTCGGCACCGGGCACTTCTACAACAACTACGTCGAGGGCGCCGACACCGCCTGCCACTCGCGCATGGGCGCCCAGATGCTGGTCGAGAACAACGTCTTCCGCTCGACGAAGGTCGCGGTCACCACGAACCGCAGCAGCGACGTCGACGGATACGCCAACCTGCGCGGCAACGACCTCGGTGGAGCCGCCACCGAGATCTCGCGGGTCGGCAGCTTCACCAGCCCGCCGTACGCCTACTCGGCGGAGCCGGCCTCGTCCGTCGTCGCCTCGGTGACGTCGGGTGCGGGCGCCGGAAAGCTCTGACACCCGTCCGCTCGGACACCCCCCATACGCTCGAAACGACAGAAGGAATCGGGACATGACTTCTGCGACACGTCCGCGCGCCCGCCGGCGCGCGCTGACCGGCGCGCTGGCCACCCTCGGCCTGTCGGTTGGCATGATCATGACCACCAACGCGCCGACGGCGAGCGCCGCCACCTGGCCGACCCCCAACGGCAGTCAGGGGACCTCCTCCACCATCTCCGTGTCCGGCACCAAGGACTACGGGATGAAGCGGTTCTACGGCACCGGAAGCCTGGCCGGTGACGGCCAGGAGGAGGGCCAGGACCCGATCTTCAAGCTCGCGAACGGCGCGGTGCTGAAGAACGTCATCCTCGGCGCCCCCGCGGCCGACGGCATCCACTGCGAGGGCAGCTGCACGCTCCAGAACGTCTGGTGGGAGGACGTCGGCGAGGACGCCGCCACCTTCCGCGGCGGCACCGGCGCCACGTACCACGTGATCGGCGGCGGCGCGAAGAAGGCGGCGGACAAGGTCTTCCAGCACAACGGCGGCGGCACCCTGAACATCTCCAACTTCGCGGTGCAGGAGTTCAAGACGCTCTACCGCTCCTGCGGCGACTGCTCCACGCAGTACACCCGCAAGGTCAACCTCAACACCATCGACGTGACCGGCACGGGCTCCACCGCCCGGCTCGTCGGCATCAACGTCAACCGCAACGACGTGGCGACGCTGCGGGGCATCACGATCCGCAACGACTCCGGCCGCAAGGTCGTCCCCTGCCAGAAGTACAACAACAACACCGCTGTCGGGTCCGGACCCGACAGCAAGAACTGCCTCTACTCCACCTCGGACATCACCTACAAGTAGCCCCTGAGGCAACCACAACCCCCCACGGTGAAGGCGGCCGTGCGCAGCGTCCCGGCGGGCGCCGCGCACGGCCGCCCGCGTCATGCGCCACGCACACGCGCGCGTACCTCCCCGATCAGCTCCCGCTGGTAGTCGGTGTAGGCAGCGCGCAGCCCGGCTCCCGGCCAGGTCGGCGGGCAGGGAGTCCGGGCGGCAGGGACCGGGGTCGGCCCAGCGAGGTGGCCGCACGACGGCGGCGAAGGCGGTCAGGCGGTCGGCCGGGCGAGGGGCCGGCGGCGGATGTGCGCGAGGCAGCGCCGGGCCCGTGGCGGACCACGGCGTCCAGCTGCCACAGGCTCCCGGCCAGGTCGCGGGCCGGCCGGTCGGGGCGGGCCGGTGTAGCGCTGGGGCCACCCGGTCCACGGTCGCCGGGGACGGGCGCGGGCCAGGTTGGCGGGGCGGAGCCAGACGCCCTCGCGGAGTTCGGCGAGCCGGAGGGCGGTCAGCCGGGCACGCAGGTCGGCGCGTTCGGCGGGGCCGCGTCCCGTCGCGGTGATCACGACCATTTCCCAGTCGCCGTCCCACGCGCGCGTGCGCGGGTGCACGGCGTCGTCCTGGCGGCGCTGGCGTTCCAGCAGCCGGTCGCTGAGGCGGTAGCCGGTGTCAGTGCGCCGCAGATCGCCGGCGGACACCATCCGGCTGAGTGCCGCCCGCAGGGTGGAGCCGCCGACGTCGAAGCCCTCCACGAGCCGCACGAGCTCCCGGACCGGCAGTTCGGGGGGATGCGTGCCGAGGAGCAGGCTCAGCACGACCGACCGCGCGGACAGCGGCCGCAGATCGAGCGCGCCGGGCCGCGCCGGGACGTTCATCGGCATGGTCACGTACTGTACGCGGCGGACCTCGGTATTGCGGTATTGCTGCGACCGTAGAAGGAGTGCAACACTCGACGTATGGTCTCGACACTCGACGAACAGCGGGCGTACGGCGGACCCGCCACGCACGACGTCACGAACCAGGCCCCGCCGCTCGCCCCGTACGACGCCTCCGAGGACACGGCCCTGCTGGAGGGGCTGCGGCGGGAGGGCGCCGGGTGGGCCGCGGAGGACCTGCGGCGGCTCGGCAGGCAGGCCGGCAGTGTCCAGGCACAGGAGTGGGCCGACCTGGCCAACCGCCACGAGCCGGAGCTGCGGACGCACGACCGGTACGGCAACCGCGTCGACGAGGTCGAGTTCCACCCGAGCTGGCACCACCTGATGCGCACCGCGATCGCCGGGGGCCTGGCCGCGTCCCCTGGGCGGACGACCGGGCCGGCGCCCATGTCGCCCGGACCGCGGGCGGACTGGTGTGGGGGCACACGGAGGCGGGGCACGGCTGCCCGACGTCGATGACCTACGCGGCCGTCCCCGCGCTGCGCAGGCAGCCGGAGCTGGCGAAGGTCTACGAGCCGCTGCTGACGAGCCGGGAGTACGAGCCCGGGCTCCGGGTGCCCACGGAGAAGCGCGGGCTGCTGGCGGGCATGGGGATGACCGAGAAGCAGGGCGGCTCAGACGTCCGGACGAACACCACGACGGCCACGCCCACGTCCGAACCCGGGGTGTACACCCTGCGGGGGCACAAGTGGTTCACCTCGGCGCCGATGTGCGACGTGTTCCTGGTGCTGGCGCAGGCCCCGGGCGGCCTGTCCTGCTTCCTGGTGCCGCGGGTGCTGCCCGACGGCACCCGCAACACCTTCCGCATCCAGCGGCTGAAGGACAAGCTGGGCAACCGGTCCAACGCCTCCTCCGAGCCCGAGTTCGACCGGACCGTCGCGTGGCTGGTGGGGCCCGAGGGGCAGGGCGTCAAGACCATCATCGAGATGGTCAACTGCACGCGGCTGGACTGCGTCATGATGTCGGCCGCGCTGATGCGCAAGTCCCTCGTCGAGGCCGGGCACCACGCGCGGCACCGCAGCGCGTTCGGCGCACGGCTGGTGGACCAGCCGCTGATGCGCAACGTTCTCTCCGATCTCGCACTGGAGTCCGAGGCCGCCACGACGCTCACCCTGCGGCTGGCCGGGGCGGCCGACCGGGCGATCCGCGGGGACGCCCAGGAGACGGCGTTCCGCCGGATCGCCACGGCCGTCGGCAAGTACTGGGTGACCAAGCGGGGTCCGGCCTTCACCGCGGAGGCGCTGGAGTGCCTCGGCGGCAACGGCTACGTCGAGGACTCGGGCATGCCCCGGCACTACCGCGAGGCTCCGCTGCTGTCGATCTGGGAGGGCTCGGGGAACGTCAACGCCCTCGACGTGCTGCGGGCGCTGAGCCGCGAACCCGGCACGGCTGAGGCCCTGATCAGCGAGTTCGCCCTCGCCCGAGGGGCGGACGCCCGGCTGGACGCGGCCGTGACACGGCTGAAGAACCGGCTGTCCGAGGCGTCGCAGACGACGGCCCGCCGTCTCGTGGAGGAGATGGCCCTGACGCTCCAGGCCTCCCTCCTCGTCCGGTACGCCCCGCCGGCGGTCGCCGACGCGTTCTGCGCGACCCGGCTCGGGGGCGACTGGGGGCACGCGTTCGGGACGCTGCCGGAGGGTGCGGGGCTCGGCGCGATCGTGGAGCGCGCGCTGCCCGGCGGGGACTGAAGCACCCTCGTCCGGGGCGACCGAGCCGCTGTCGGCCAACCAGCACACAGTTCGCGCACAGTCATCGCCCGATTCCGCTTCGTTGTCAGTGCCGTGGTGCAGACTCCCCGTCAGTTGGCACTTCGCCTGGGGAGGACAACGTGTTCAGGGGGATCGACGAGGTCGACTGGGCCTCGCTGCGGCATGCCGACGGCAGCGCGGAGGACGTGCCCCGGCTGCTCCGGGGACTTGCCTCCGCCGACCCGGCCGAGCGGGAGACCGCGCTCGACCGGATGTACGGCGCCGTGCACCACCAGGGAGGCGTGTACGACGCGACGCTCGCCTGTGTTCCGTTGCTCCTCGCGCTCGCCGTCCGGGAGGAGGTGCGCGACCGGGCGGGGATCGTGGAGCTCCTCGTCAGCATCGGCGGGCCCGACGGGGGCGGGGGTGGGTCGGACGATCTGGCGGCGAGGGCCCGTGCCGTCCTGCGCGCCGGTGCCGATGTCTTCGTCCGGCTGGCGGGGGACGCGGACGCCGAAGTGCGCCGGGCGGCTCCGGCTGCCCTCGTGCGGTTCCTCGACCGGCCGGCGCGTGTGCTCGCCCTGTTGCGGGAGCGGATCACCGTGGAGCGGGACGACCGGGTCCTGCTCGCCCTGGCCGAGGGCCTCGGCCTGTTCGCACGGCGGCACCTGCCGGCCGGCGACGTCCACGCCGCCGAGGCCGTACACCTGCTGGCGGCGCTGAGTGGGCCGCCTTACGAGCCCGGGCTGCGGCTGGCCGCGCTCGGGCAGCTGGCGCAGTGCGCACCGGAGTTGCTTCCCGCGGATCTCGTACCGACCGTGGTCCGGTTGCTCCGGGACAGGTCCGGGCAGCGCGTCCGCGGGAGACTCGCACAGGAGGGCTCCGGTGCGGACACGCTCGCCGGGCGGCTGCGACGGCTGCGCCCCTCGGACGAGGAGGGCTCCCGGCTGCTGCGGACCCTGCACACCGCGCTCGGCGGCCGCGTGGCCGATCGGATCGCCCTGCTGTGCGGGCAGTTGACCAGCCCGGATCCCCTGGACCGGTGCAACGCCGTGTGGATGTCGGCCGGGCTGTTCCGCGAGTGGCGTACCGGCGCGGCGGAACCGGTCGCCCTCATAGGTGCCCAACTGGGCGCCGCGGAGGGCCGGTTGCACGACGCGGCCGTCGCCGTCCTGGTGGAGCTCTTCGAACTGGCCCTGCCCGCCGCGGACCACCTCCACGCCCTGGTGATCCGCCGTCCCGAGCTTCGGATACGACACGGGGAGCGGAGGGCGCCGACGCTGGGAGGCCCGCTGAAGGCGCTGGCCAGAGCCGGGGACCCGCGGGCCGCACCGGTGCTGGCCGAGGTGCTGGCGGGGCCGGTCGTACCGCACGACCTGGGGCTGGCGACGCCCCACCTCGGCCGCGCTGCCACGCCGCTCACGCCC
>KE354132.1 GCA_000415505.1 Streptomyces afghaniensis 772 | reverse complement strand
CGTGGATGTCGGCGCCGATCGCACCGTACGCGAACCCACTGACAGCCGTAACGTTTTGTACGAACTGCGGCTGTGGGCCGTCTGTTGCGCTCACGCTCTCCTGCCCTGCCTATCCTCGGCGGCGCTGTCCGCCCCGCTGCCCGTAGCGGCGGTTACCGAGAGGCTGCCAGAGTGGTTGATGATGTTGCCGTACGCGCCCTGGGCAATGGACCCGGGGGCGGATGCAGTGATGTTCTGCACCCATTGCTGCTGGACTTGCGGCAGGCGCGCCTTGACCTCGCGGACCAGAGCCCGAAGGTCGTCCGCAGCGTCCGGGTATTCACTCAGAAGGTCTTCCAGGTCGTCCCGCCAACGAGTGACCTGGCCCTCCCGGGCAGCTTCGGTCCCTTCACGCGTCACGCGCGCGACGCTGCGGTCCAGCTGGGCTTCAATCTCCTGCGGGTCACGGCCACCGCGCTGGAAGAGCCGCACGGTCCGGACGCGGGCAGTCTGCCAGGCATCGGTGACCATGGCCGCGACGATCGCTGCGCTTCCGGTCTGGACGAGGTCGTTCAGTGCTTCCGGGTCCATCGGGTCTCCGTAAGTTGTTGGGGAGTGGCCGTCCGGCTCGTCCTGGGCACCCTGGCTACTGATCGAAATCGTCTTCGGCAGAGTCCAGTGCTCAACCAGCTCGTCAAGACCCATCGGCACCCGTGCCACGGTCACCGATCGTCCCGGGGCGGCCTCAACCGCCGCAGCGGGATGACTTTCCGTTCACCCGAACGGGTGGCATGACGGCTGAGGTTGATCCCCGGGAGTGGACACCGGGTTTCATGCGACGAGAGACAGCGTAGGTGACGTGATCAGTTGCTGTTCGAACTCGGCTGGTGTGAGGTAGCCGAGCGCGGAGTGCCGACGGTGCTGGTTGTAGTACGACAGCCAGCGGAACAGCTCCAGCCGGGTCTGTGCCTTCGAGGTCCAGCGGCGGCTCAGGCCGGGCGGGTGTCAGTCCGAGAAGTCGAGGCTCTCCTGCCCAGGGCCGGGGGTGCGTCGAGACTTCCGCGGCGGTTTCGGTTCCTTGGTTGCGTAGGCAGGTACGGGCAGGATGCCCTCGCCCCGTAGGTCGTCGGTGCTGATGAGCGGGCCGCTGCTCACGGCGTCCAGCAGCCGGGCCTGGCGGGGTTCGAGGGCTACGAGGAGCCCGAGCGCGTTGATGAGGTCAATAAGGTCAACGGTCCACCGAGCAGGCCAGGTCGGGGGCAGGATGTCGTTCAACGGGGTCTGTCGTTCCACGTCTGGCCTGCGCTTGCGGAAGCTGAACCACTTGCGGATCACCTGCACCCCGCCGATCCGATAGTCCCAGACTTCCGGCGCCACCGGACGTATGCAGCCCTTGCCCACCGTGAGGGTTCGCGTGGACGCGTCGTGGAGATGTCCTCAGGTAACCCGTCGTGCTCTCCGATCACGACGACGCATTCCGGTTGTTCCTCCGGGGGAAGCCTCGGGGACGAGCCAGGTGAACTGTCGTGGTGGGAGGCGAAGCGCTGGCCGTACGTGTGGATCCACACCGTGCGCCTGCCCACTTCCACGAGCTCCGCCCATAGAGCCGGGTCACGTGTTATAGGGATACGGGCACCGCGCTCGGCGAGGTTCGCGGCGAAGCGGCGGGTGTAGCCGCTGTGGCCGGCTGTTCCCGCGATGTACGCGAAGAGGTCCTCGGCGGTGACCGTCACGCCGTGCGTCTTGGTGAGCAGCCGCAGCAGGCCAGGGGTGACGTTTGGTCATCCGTGGTGGGGGTGGCGGTAGAGAGGGGCGACGCGGCCGCCTTCTGTGCCTTTGAAGTGATGAATGTCGGGCAGAAGGGCGGTGAAACTCACCGCCGGCCCCGGACGGCCTGATTCCGTGTGGAGTTCGGACAGGTAGATCTGACGCTGGTCGTTGTGGGCGAACCACAAGGCCGGCCGCGGTCGGTCGATCACTCTTCGGTCCGCGATGATGTACTGCCGGTTGAACGTCATCCGTCCGTACTTGACGATGACCGGAACCGTCTCTTTCTCTGCGGCAAGACTGCCCGTCTCCTGCTGGCCGGGCAGTGGTGGTTCCAGCTTGTCCGGACGGCGGTCTCCGGTGCTCTTCATCAGCTCCGCTTTGGCGTCTGCCGGAGCCTGGACGAGCCTGTGCCAGCGCCTCTCCAGAACGTCCCGGCTGGGTGAGACGGGCCAGTTGCGGTTGTTCTTGTTGCCGGAGCTCGTCCAGGGCAGCAGGGCGTCCACCGGTGGCATTGCCGACCACTCGGAGTCGGACGTGACGTGAAAGGGCGCGGTCCACTGTGTGGGGCAGAGCTGCCAGGAGGTCCCTCCGCGATGGCCGTCGAGGCCAAGCCCTTCCAGCCAGTCGAACTTTTCCTCGCGTGTGCCCGCGGGGACGTCGAGTCGCCAGACCCGCGCCGCTGTACTTGCGTCCGGGGCGCCATGGCGGACGAAGACGGCGATGCAGATCTCCCGCTTGACATCCTGGAAGACACGGGTGCGCGTGTCGGAGTAGGCGCCCTCGGGGGAGAGTCCGATGACCCAGCCCTCGTCGGCGACCTCGCGCAGGTAGTGGCGCATGCCGGCCGAGCCCTCGCTGTCCAGGTATCCGGAGTTGGTGATGAGGGCGACGATCCCGCTGGGGGCCTTCGGTGCTCCCGAGGCGGTCAACTGGTCGAAGACCTTCCAGGTGGACCACGCCCAGAAGTAGACGTAGAGGTTGTCGAGGGCGTATCCGACGCGTCCGTTGTCCTCTGGGTGGAAGCGGGCGAGGATCGGGCCCTGGCCGTTGGGGTTGCCCTCGGTGACCCAGCGTCCGACGCCTGACTGTCTCGCACCCCGCAGGTAGGCGGATTGCCGATGACCACCATGACCTTCTCGTCCGCCTTGATCTTGTTCGCCATTCGGCGGTGGCGGGCGATCGCCTCGTACATGAAGCCCAGGTGGTGCTCGACGGCGGGATCGTCGAGTGTGTCGGCCACCAGAAGCCTCGGCGGGCGGCGCGTGATGTCGGCGTCGTGGGACCGGAAGGCGTGGTGTACACGGAGTTCGGCGACGGCGTACGGGCCGGTCTGTTTCTCCAGCCCGACCAGTCGGCCCGAGAGTTCTCGGAGAAGCCCGGATTTGAGAGTCCTGCCGTACTTCAGTGACAGGGACTTGGCGACGTGGTCGATGATGTTGATGAGGAAGGTCCCGGTGCCCATGGCCGGATCGACGACGGTGACGTCCTCGCTTCCGTACCCGTCCTCCTGGCCGAGCCGGTCTCGCAGCACCTCGTCGGTGAAGCCGACCATGAAGCGGACGACCTCGCCGGCCGTGTAGTAAGTACCCGTCCGCCGTCGCAGTTCCGGGTCGTAGGCGCTCAGAAAGCCCTCGTACAGGTGGAGGTAGGCGTCTCCGGTCTCGTCCTTGAACATTTCGGGGTCGACGGCCGATAAGACGTCGATCAGCGGGTCGATGATGCCCCGCAGATCGTCGAGGGCGTCGTCCGTCAGCACCGCGAGCGCCTTGCCCATCAAGGAATGCCGCTTGCCCAGTCGGATTGCGACCTCGGGGAGCGTGAGCCTGCCCAGATCGATGTGCTCAAGACGAGCCAGCAGCATGGCAAACGTCAGCGTTTGACTGTATTGGTCCGCGAACTCCTCCGGGCGAGCATCGGGAAAGAGCAGGTCCTTCCAGTTGTCGGCCAGGATCGAGAACGCAGCGTCAGCCTCCCCGTGCTCCTCGCGGATGAGGCGTTCGGTGACCTCGTCACGCAGCAGGGCGCAGATTCCCGCGATGCGCTTGACCAGTTCGTTGATGCTGTCGTGGACGATGGGCGCCGGCAGGAAGAAGTGCGTGAGGGCGCGCTCGAACCCGGTGTCCGCGACGACGAGTTGCCGGCTACCGGAATCAAGGTCTCCGACCAGGATTCCGGTCGGTCCGACCTGTACGCCGAAACGGTAGACCGCCCACTGGTATCCGTCGGTGTACAGCACATTGTGGAGTGCCTTGATCTTCTCCCACTGCTTGCGGTCGTGGCTTTTCACCGACCACTTCTCCGGATCGGCCCCCGAACCCGGCTGCTTCAGCTCGACGTGCCCTATGGTCCTGCCGCCGCAGGCGATGGCGAAGTCGGGCCGGATCCCGAGTTCCTTGATGCGACTCTGACCGTGGACGATGAGCTTGAGGCGTTGCCGCGAGGCCATGCCGCGCAGCAGATGCTCCACCGGCGCGGTCAGGCTGTCCTCCTTACTGCTGACCGCCCCTGCGGGACCTTGCAGCTTGGCCCTGACCTCCTCGCCGAACTGAGCGACGAGGTTTGCGACCGATCCGGTCGTGCCCTTTCCCGCCCAGACGTCCCCTCTTGCCATCGGCCCCCCAAGGTTGCACCCACGCCGACGATCAGACCCATACAGAATGCCCATGACATCCCAAGCAGCAAACGCCAGTGGATGTAGGTTGATTGGTGACATGTCGCCAAAGACCCGCGTACGGAGGCGGGTTGGAGCGTCAGCCGGGAGTGCATCCCGGGCGTGCGTCAGCGTGCGGAGCGCAATCGGTGTACGGCACGGCGATCTTGCAGGCACGCTGGGGGCGATCGCGGGCAGCTGCGTGCGTGCGTCAAACGAAGCCATCATGTCTGCGGGGCTCCTGGTGATGTCCCCGCTGCTGCTCTCGGAGATCGACCACGTTGCCACGCGCGAGCTCGGCCGTGAAGCGGCGCTCAGCCCGGTCGACGACATCCGACATTGGGTGCGACGAGGCCGTGTCGTTTGCCGGAGATCACGGATGATCATCTGGGTGTCACAGTCGGTGCGCGCCCGCTATCGCGACTCAGGGGCCGTAGGGGCTCCAGTGCCCGAGGAAGGGCCTGAGGTCGTCGGCTCGTGGTTCGGGGATGTCGGGCAGTCGGGGTGGCGTGTGCAATGGGTCGAGGCGCTCGACGGTGGATGCTGCCCAGCTGATCCATGCTTCGGCTTCGGTTCTGGTCTGCCCCGGGGTCATGGCCTCGACTCGTGTGCGTACGGCGTTCAAGTACTCCGTCAGTCCGGTGGCGTGGCGCCATGCCGCTTCCTGCGCTTCAAAGTGTCTGAAGCGGTACGCGTCGGCGTACTGGATGCGGGCGTCTTCCATGGCGGCTTCCCAGCGGATGCGCTTCTGGCGTGCGGCTTCGATCTCGTCGAGACGTCTGCGTTCGGCGGCTTCGCCGCGGAGGGTGACCTCCTGTGCGATCTCGGCGAGCTGCTCTTCGAGGGCGCGGCCGGGGGCGTCGGCCCATTCGCTCGCCCGGTGTGGCTGGCCGCCGCTGAGGACAAAGCGGAGGCGTTCGGATGGGGTGTAGTCGAAGTGGGGGATCCTGACCCAGGAGTGCTTCTTGGCGTCGGCGAGTTCCTTCTCGGTGGCAACGTGCTCGGTCCGGTCCTGCTCCTGGAGGACGAGGAACCCCACGATCTGGCCTTGTGCGGTGATGGTGAAGTGGGGAGACGCTCTGCGGCGGCGATGAGACGGGGGCGCGAAGCCGGTCGCTCCCGCCGAACTGGAGTGTCCTTCGGCCTCGGCAGCGGTGACCAGCGCCTGGATGAGCCGGAGAGCACGTCCTTGGACGGGCCTGGTCAGGCCCAGAGGCTGTTGTTCGTTCTGCATGACCCGGATCACGGTGTGCGGGCGGGTGAGCCGGGCAGGCACGGGGACGGGTTCGAGGACGGCAAGGCGCCAGGCGGGGATGTCGACGAGCTTGATCTCGTACCCGCCACGGCACCAACCCCCGTACAGCTCCTTCGTCTCCGGAATCCTTCCGGATCTGCGCGCCGCGGCGATCCGGGACGGCCACTTCTCGGAGTCCGGACCGCTGCCGGGCTTGACGATCCGGCCGCCTGCCTCCGCGAGCTCTTGCAGCAGCTGCTCCGTGAATGTCACGCGACGCTGTGGAGGTGGGCTTGGCTTTCGCGCGGAGGCCGGAGTTTCCTGCGCTCGGGGGGACGGGGGTTGCGGAGCGGCGGCCTGGGCTTTCCGCGGGCGCGATCCACGTGGAGGGTATGTGCCGTGCGCCAGGTAGTGCCGGCCGGCGCTCGTCAGGGCGACGCTCCACTGCCCACCCTTCCGGGAGACCAGGACCAGGCCGCGGTTCTGCAGTGCCTGACAGGTGGTCTTGTAGGAGCTGGTCTCCCAAACGCCGGCAGGGCATCCGTCTTCCACCCACTTCAGCACCGAGAGTTGCCGCTCATTGACCTGCCGTTCCAATGGCCTGCCTTCGACTCGAGGTTGACGTACGACGGCGGCATGGTGTCAGTTCCGTTTGCCAGCGGCGGGTGGTTCGAAACAATTCGCTCGAACGAGCGAAGGCTGACGTGGACCGTGTCTACGCGGCGATGGCGCGTATCGCCGACCGGGTGCGCGGCCGGGTCTTCGCCGTTGCCGTCAGCTCGGCCTCCGTGAGCTGCTGGCGAGTCAGCCCGGTGGCTGCGGTCGCAGCTTTCAGCCACTGAGCTTCGCACGCAAGCGTTCGTTCTCCTTCTCCAGGGTCTTAACGCGTCGTTCGAGGTCGGCTCGTGTCGGCTTCTTCGGGGGCGGCGGAGGTGGAGGTTCTGTTGCTTCTGGTGGCTCGCAACGCAGTCCGATGGGTTCGAAGGCCACGATTGTTTGCCGGTCTTCCCCGCACTCAGAGCATCGCCTGCCGTATGACCCGGCGGAGATGGGGTCGGTGTACGTGTAGTGCGCCTCGGTCTCGATGATGTGGCCGCAGTACAACCGGACACGCCACCGCATGATCTCGTGGTCTGCCTTCTTGAAGGACTGCATCAGCTTCGCGACATTCTCGAACGCCTGGCGGCGGCCCTCCGCCCTCGCCGGGTCTGCCCGGCATTTGGCGTTGTCCTCCTCGACCTGACGCCGAACCGACTCGCTGATCTCCTCGCTCTGCTTCTGACGGCGGTGGTCCCCGCGGGCGAGTTCATATTCCTCCAACGGAACGCCACTGCTCCGGTATTCAACTTCGCGCATGAAGGCCAGCGTAGAGGCGGTGTCCGCGCGGCCACGGAGAAGAACGGTCTTGTCAACCAATGCGGATTCTGCCCATGAGTGACCGCAGGGGTGCGTACTGGCCCAGGAAGCTGGCCTCCATAAAGTCGTGCTTGGTCGATCGGATTCGCGGTCGCAGGAGTCGCTGCAGACTGTGTCGCGTACGATCCGAGGTCAGCCGCATATGCCCGCATGCCCTGGCATCAGCGGAGACGGAAGCGATCCCCCGGGAACCCTGGCTCGCCGCATGGCTCCGCCACGCCAGGCGCCTGTGTCCGCGTGCCGCCCTGATGGCGACGGGTGCGTCGGACCGCGCCGGCCATCAGTCAACCGAAGCGACCCACGACAGCCGCATGTTGCTGGAAAGTGAGCGTCGGCGTGGGCCACCACATCATCCGGATCTGTGAGCGACAAGGCGTCCCTGTCCTCGCCGCCCGCGCCTATACCGGCGCCGCCCCCCACGTCGCCGCCGGCCTCAAACGACCACCCGGGGGCGAACTCACCCGACGTTGCGCTACCGCGGTCCTTCAGCGAAGACGGCGGTGTCCGAGTCCCGATCCGGGAACCGGAGGCCAGTTGTAGGCTCCCGCCATGCCGATCTTTGAATACCGGGGCGAAGCCGCGAACTTGAAGGTGCTAGCACGGGAAATAGAGGCGGATCAGCATCTCGCCGGAAAGTGCTCCCTCGCCCTCACGCCCCTGCAGCAGAACAGGCGCGACTCCTTACGCCACGCCCACTGGGCGGAGATCTCCATCTCCGTCGCCGCCGGACTGGCCACGAACACCCTGTATGACGCCTTGAAGGCACTGGTCGAGCGGGCGCGTGACCGGGGGCCCGTGGAGGAGGCGCCTCCTCGACCGGAAGGCGACGACCAGGGTGCGGACGGCTCAGAAGGGGTGAACCGGTGACCGTCCACTCTCCACGTCTACGGAACTCGAGCGGCGCCGAGTTGAATCTGCGCAGCCAGATCCTCTTCCAGGATCAGACCCGCACGCGCACCAGCGATCTTGTGACGGCGGTCGGCTCCTGGCACAAGACCTACGTCCACGAGAGCAGCCACTGGGCGCGATATCACGGATCCACTGTCGGCATTCTTCTGAGCCTGCTGCGGCGCACGAGGGACCAGTTGGCCGCGTACACGATCTCTCACCTGCCCCGGCAAGACGTGGAGCATCTCCACGAGGACCGGAGCAGCGGACTCCCCTTTTTCTCCTTCGAGCGCTACCCCAAGCACGCCCAAGGGGAACTGAAATACAGCGAATTGGATTGGCTTAACCTCTACTTCGCCTACTACCTCCTCTTGGACCCGGAGGGTCTGACGGAGTTCGACACCGCCACCTGGGACATGCGGGCGGCAATGGAGCACTCCCTCGAAGACATGTGGCGCCAGGGTGCGGGCATGGAGATGGTCGAGTGTCCCGATGACGTACGCGTCGGCATCGACGGTCCCCTGAAGCTTGTGCACACCTCCGAGGGCCCGCTCACCTCTCGCGTCCTCTTCGAGTGCGCGGCGGTGCTCGACGAACTCTTCCAGGTCGAGGGCGCCTTCATACGGAAAGCTGACCCGGCGCTGCGCGAGTTCTTGCTCGAGGTGCTGAACGGCGAGTATGGGATGCCGTGTCGCCTGGCACGTGCTCTCGCAGGGCGCACCCTCGGCGGAAGTACCGTCCTGGCCCTCATCGACTTCGCACTGAACCCTGTGGTGCCGGGCTTGAACTCCGACGACCCGTCCGTCGACTGGAAAGAGCTCTACCCTCCCTACCGGTTCGTGACGGCAGCCAAGGCGATGACGGGCTGGGAGACGGACCTGGAGTTCCAGTATCCGAGCCACGAGGCGACGGTCCACTTCCAGCACATGCTGGCCAAGCGCAGTGGGCTCCGGATGGGAAGCGTGGCTTCCCGTCTGTCCGACCTCTCGACTCTCCGGGAAGCCGCCACGGCCCCCATGCACCTGTCCGCGCGTACGCCTGCCGTGTCCCTCATGTGCGCTTCACGTCTGCTTGCCCTGCGGGAAAGAGACGTCTGTTCGATCTCGCACTACGGCGTCAATTTCCTGGGCGAGAGAGCGACCAGGTTCATCAAGCCCGACCGGGACGTGCAGTGGCTGTTCCCGGTGTTCCAGGTGAGTCAGGGTGAGTACCGGTGGCCGGCGGAGCACGTGGGCCTCGATGAGGCGACGGACCTACTGATAGGTGCCGCCGTGGCGTCGGCGTACGACGACATCCTGCACGGCGTCGGCCCTCTCGCTCACGACCATCTTCCCCGCAGCCTCTTCGACGACGCCGGACAGGTCGAAGCGCTGAACCAGGTCCTCAAGGACTCGACGGGACTGGACATGGGCTGGCATCGGACCTGATGCGGACCCATTCACCGCTCCTGGCGCAACGCCTTCGCTGAGCACCGGTCACGCTGTGCGCCTCGTACATGGCCATCCCTCACCCGGTCCGTCAGCCTATGAGGTGGTGGCCGCATGGGTGCCGTATCTCGAACATTCGGGAGTGAATTGAGATCGATAGGCGACCGAAACTGAATCAAATGCGACCGCTGTGCATTTAGAGAATTATGGTGACAAGATGCGGCCCCAGATCCTGAGGGGGTGACGGCATCTCATGGGGCTTGTGGCTCCTTTGCTGTGTGTTCCCGCCGGACGTCCCAGGGTGTGTACGAGCGCAGCAAGGAGCCGCGATGACCCAGCCCAGTGATCCGCGTGCCATCCCAGGCCCGCGAGACGGCTCCGCCGAACCACACGGGACCGTAGTCCCGGTGCCGCCTCGCCTCACCAAGGCGGTCATCCGCAACTTCCGGCTGCTCCGCAGAACCGAGCTTTCCTTCACGGACAAGGTGACACTGTGCGTCGGCCGCAACAACACGGGAAAGACCTCGCTGGCGAAACTGTTCGAATTCTTCGTGGCGAGGAAGAAGGCCGCGCTGCGCATCGAGGACTTCTCCGCCGACTGCTACGAGGAGTTCCTCGCCGCCCATCGCCTCTTCGCCTCGGGTGAGGCGGAGCAGGCGCGCGACACGGTTCCGGCAGTCACCCTCACCCTCCACATCTCCTACGACAAGGACTGCGGCCAGTACGGACCCCTGGCCCCCTTCGTGGTGGACCTCGACCCCGACTGCTCCGAGGTGGTGATCAGGTTCGCCTTCGCGTTGGGGGACGGTGCCCTGAAGGAGTTCTTCGGCGGCGTGCCGGTGGGGCCGGATGCCACGGCCACGCTTGAGCAGCTGGGCAGAGGCATCCCGAAGCACTTCGAGATGTCGGTGATGGCGGTCGACCCGACCGATGAGGCGAACGTCCGACCGGTCGACCTCGCGGACGTGCGCGCCCTGGTGAAGGTCGACTTCGTCGAGGCGCAGCGAGGGCTGGACGACGAGAGCGACGGGCATGCCGCACCAATCGGAGCGGTCTTCGAGCAACTTCTGACCGCAGCGGAGAAGAGCCAGAACGCGACGTGGCTGGAGGAGCTCGCCGCGAACATCGACAGAACACTCGTGGACACCTCCGGCAGTCTCGACAGCAGCCTCCAGAAGGTCCGCGAACGGGTGGCGCCGACGTTGAAGGCATTCGGCTATCCGGGTCTGGCCAACCAGGAGTTCGTCACGGCCGCCCGGCTGGACTCCAAGAGGCTGCTCAGGAACTTCGCGCGCATTCACTATCCGGGAGTGGCCGGTGTGCGGTTCCCGGAGTCGTACAACGGCCTGGGTACGCGGAACTTGGTGATGATTCTGCTCAGGCTCTTCACCTGCTACCGCGACCACACGGCGACCTCTCCGGAGTCGGGGATCCATCTCGTCTTCCTGGAGGAACCGGAGGCCCATCTGCATCCGCAGATGCAGGAGGCGTTCATCCAGCGACTCACGTACTCCGTCAATCTGTTCCCCCGGATCGACGCTCAGATGAGAGCGACGATGCCCGGGCAAAAGGGAGCGGTCGAGGAGAGCAGCACCGCAATCGACAGCAGCCCCCGGTGGAACGCTCAGTTCGTGGTGACCACCCACTCGGCACACGTGGCCAACCGGGGACACTTCTCCGACATCCGGTACTTCCGGAAGGAGGAGGACACCGTGGAGAGCGGAAGCGAGCCGGGGCCGGCCCGCACCGTCATCAAGGACCTGTCCCAGGTGACCGGCGACGAGAGGTTCCTCCGCAAGTACCTGACCCTCACCCGGGCCGACCTCTACTTCGCGGACAAGGCCATCCTCGTCGAGGGCGCCAGCGAGCGTATCTTCGTCCCGGCTGCCGAGGAGAAGCTGGCGGCGAGGAGGCCCGGAGAGACGCCCCAGCACCAGTACGTGACCTTGATGGAGGTCGGCGGGGCGCACGCCCACAGGTTCTATCCGCTGCTGAAGGTCCTCGGGATCCCAGCCCTGATCATCACGGATCTTGATCCCGTCGACGACCATGAGCCCAAGATCCGCAAATGCCTGGTGTCCGAATCCGGACGCACGTCCAACCAGTCCATCAGGGCGTGGTCCCCCGAGATGGCCGACATCACGGTGGCCGAGCTGCTGCAGCGGGCCGAGACGGACCCGCCGATCGCCGGCGGCAGCATGTGCCTCGCCTACCAGGTGCCGGAGGAGCCCGGCGGTCCGTGCGGCCGCACTTTCGAGGACGCCTTCGCGCTGGCCAACCGGGCCCTGTTCGGTATCCCCACGGGTGCCGCTCCCGCCGAGGAACTGGAACAACAGGCCCGTAGCAGCGTGGAGACCAGGCGCAGCAAGGTCGACTTCGCCCTCGACCACGTCCTCGGAGACCACGACTGGCAGGTCCCGAAGTACATCAGGCGCGGCCTCGAGTGGCTCATGGCACAGGACGGGACGGCGACGAAGGCGGACGTCCAGTGACGACCGAGGCGGAAGACGTCACGCACACGATCCTGACGGCTCTCCAGGCGGGCCGTCACTTCAAGGTGGAGGCCGGTGCCGGTGCGGGCAAGACCAGCTCACTGATCGGGGCGCTCCAGAGCATCCTGGCTGACCGCCCCCGCTACCTCCCGCGGCCCCACCAGCGCATCGCCTGCGTCACCTACACCAATGTGGCCCGCGACGAGATCATCAGCCGTACCGACCGCAGCCCGTATGTGTTCGCCGAAACCATCCATGGTTTCCTGTGGCAGCTGCTCTCCCCTTTCCGCAAGCACCTGTTGCGCCACATCGTCGAGCTGGACATCATGCTGTCGAAGATGGAGGGCCACACCTCACTGGACGGCTACACCGTCGAGTACAGCACCGGCTTCCAGAAAGTGGACCACGACAGTCGTCGGGTGCAGCTGGGTCACAACGATCTGCCCGTCCTCGCGAGGGCGTTTTTCGCCCTTCCCAAGTTCCGGGCCCTGGCTGCCGACCGGTTCCCGATCGTCTTCGTGGACGAGTACCAGGACACCCCCGCCGGTCTGGCGGAGGCCATGCTGGGCACGCCGGGCGATGAGGCCACCGCGCGCGGCCCCCTCTGCGGCTTCTTCGGGGACCATTGGCAGCAGATCTACGACAACGCGTGCGGGGCACTCGAGGACGTCCGCCCGACACCGATCTTCAGACGGCGCAATCGGCGCTCGCAGCGGGCCGTCGTGAACCTCCTGAACACGATGCGTCCCGAACTGACGCAGACCACGGCGTCAGGAGTTGGCGAGGGCACCGTCGCCGTCTATCACACCAACGAATGGGCCGGGACGAGGCTCACCCACCACCGGAAGGGTCAGCTCGGCTGGGACGCGGCCCACGCGGCCCGGAAATGGGTACTGGACGACGTCTGCGACCGGTTATGGAGCACCGGGGCATCCGGTCACGATGCCCAGGCGCGGGCGGAGGAGCCCGGCACGAAGATCCTCATGCTCACGCACGAGACGATCGCCGGCGAACTGGGATATCAGAAGCTCCACGGGGCCTTTCGGCGCAACGATTCCTACGTGAGGAAGGAGGACCACGCCATGGCCTTCTTCATGGACACGCTGGAACCGGCCCTGCTCCACCACCGGAACAAGCGCTACGGCGCGATGTTCGACGCACTCGACCCCCGTGGCCGCCCACCCATCAACTCGTCGGCCGACAAACAGGAATGGATGGCGTTCCTGACGAAACTGGGGGAGGCCCGCAAGACGGGCACGGTCGGCGACGTCCTCGACCTCTGTCTTGAGCAGCAGCTCTTCGACGGCCTGGGGAAGGTGCGCGAGCGTCACCGGAAGGCCGTGTCACCATCGGGCACCGACCCGCAGGCTGTGAGTGACGACAAGGCCGAAGCCCGGGCGGCGGCGCGGTCGAAGGAGTACCAACAACTGCGCCAGGTGCCGTACGCGGAGTTGCTGGCGTTGAACGAGCACCTCGGCGGCGGCACGCCCTTCGCCACACAACACGGAGTCAAGGGACTGGAGTTCAACCGGGTCCTCGCCGTGGTCAGCAAGGGACACTCCCGCTTCCAGATCCCCGAGATGCTGGCTAACTTCTCCCGGCGCGACGAACTGACGGACAAGGAACTGGAGGCGTTCATCAGGGCACGCAACCTCTTCTACGTGGCATGCTCACGAGCCAGAGAGCACCTGGCCATCCTCTTCACCACGAAACTTGAGCCCGCTGCACTGGACACCCTCCGGGAGTGGGTCGGCGAGTCGCGGATCACGCAACTGCGGTTCGACGGGGATACGGTGGTGGGTGGCGAATGAGGGGACGAGGCAGGCCGGACGGATCCCCGGATCGACCCCGGCAAGGGATGCCCTGGACGTACCCATGGCCCGCGAGACAGCCCTCGCCCTGGCCTTGGACCTCTCCCGCCGCAGCACCCCCGCCGACGGCGGATTTTCCTGAGTCGGTTGATCGTGCGCTCGACCTCGTTACGGCGTTTGTAGATCGTCTTGTCAAAGCCGGTGGGCCGACCGCCCTTGTTGCCCCGGCTTTGACGGTTGGCCCGCTGGTTCCTGGGTTTCGGGGATGGTGTGCTTGATCTGGCGTCTGCGCAGGTAGCGGCGATCGCGGCGTGAACTGTAGGACCTGTCGCCGCTCAGGTAGTCCGGGCAGGTCCGTGGGTGTCCGCCTGCGGGCCGGGCGACGCGGATGCGGTCCAGGACCTCGATCAGTTGCGGGGCATCGCCCCACTGGCCCGGTGTGATCACCAAGGCGAGCGGCCGTTGGCCGCCTTCGCTGGCCAGGTGGATCTTGCATGTGAAGCCACCGCGTGAGCGTCCCAGGGCTTCGTCGACGCGGTGTGAGACGGGGCGCCGACGGCGTCCTGGAATGCGAGGGGTGGATCGACGGGCTCGGGCGGCGTGCTGGTGGGCGGGGCACACCGTGGAGTCCACGCTCGCCGTGGACCAGTCGATGCGGCCCACGAGTGAGCATCAGCCTGGACAGCCCGCAGAATCCTGTCCCACGTGCCATCGGCTGACCAGCGTCGATGCCTGTCGTGAACGGTCTTCCACTTGCCGAATTGGAGAGGCAGGTCCTCCACGGAATGCCGGTGCGTTGCCGAAGGAGGATTCCGTTGATCACTCTGCGGTGGCTCTTCCAACGTCCGCCTCGTCCAGCGTTCTTCGGCAGGTGCGGCTCCAGCCGAACGCACTCCTTGTCCGAGAGGTCACCCCGCCCCATGTCGATCTGAACGATCCGCAGGTTGGCCAGTTACCGGACCCACCGGACAGGCCCTAGCCTGCCTGGCAGGGGATCACTCCTGTGCGTCGGGCGGCGGATCGATCGCTGCCCGCAGTTCCTCCTCGGATGCCTCCCGCAGCTCGATCGTGTCCCCCTCCAGATTTCGCAGGACGATGGTGACCGACCGCGGAGGCACCGGAGGGCTCGGCGGCCATAGTGTTGCCTTGATGGCGAGCAGCCCGGCGACGATGCTGGCCACGTTGCCCGACATTTCTAGCACCTGAGCGCCGACGCTCCGTATCAACGGCGGTGAGGTTACCTCGATGTCAGCCAACCCGGTGTTGAGGAGATCGGTGATCTCCTCGTCCGCCCCGTAGATGTGTGCTTCGACGATGGTGCGTCGCGTCACGAGGTCTCCTCATCTGGAGCGCCGATGTAGCAGAACAACCCTTGGTGAAACACGGTGGGTTCCGGCGTCGAAGGCAGCGTTCGCCGCGCGGCGAAGAACGCGGACCCGGGCGGCATCCCGTCGTTAATGGCCGAATACATAGTGGACATCAGAGTGAAGCAGAGATCATTGGAGGCACTCCAACGGCTGCCGATAACGGCCGAGGCGCCAGCTCGGAGGAACGCGCCAGGCAGCCCGGCGAACCCGAAGCTCATCGGCGGCTTGGAGGCGGCCGACGAGCAGGCGAACAAGCTCACCACCGGGGCCCCGGGCATATCGATCCCCTCGAGGTCCTCACTTGTCAACTGATATCGCTGGTCACCCGGCTCCCGCTCCTGCAGGCCCTGGTCATCGAAGTGGTGGACGTCCCTGGCTTTCTCGCTGAGCAGCAGGGCAGACCTGCCCGGCTGGAAAATGTCGAACCGGCCATGGCAGGAAAAATGCACTAGAGAATAGTCCTTCGATAGCTCGGTGAGGATCTCCCGCTTGGCGCAATCGGCAGTATGCATGACGGTCACGTCCAACCCGGTCAACTCGCGCATCCGCGCGATGTCCCGATCCGTGTTCAGGTCAGCTCCGTCATATGCGACGAACAGCACCCGGGGCCGCTCTCGGCGTTGCCAGGCCCGGCAGGGCAGCCCGCTCGCCGCCGAGGGCACGAAGCACACGCCGTACCGATCGCCGAGCACCTGCCCAGGTGTCGTCGCATCCGGCCACGGCAGCGCTTCGAAGGGGAAGTGATTGAGCCTGCCATCATCGCAGATCCCGATCGAGCGCAGATGCAACCCACCCAGCAACTCCCGCAAGGGCTCCACTAAAAGCGGCGCCACCTGGGCAAAGGCCGCCGCCATGCGAGCTCGCGCGATAGTTGTTTCGACAACCCCCGAATCCCACGACATTAGATAGTTCGCTGCGTCGGCGGACGTGGTGCCACCAAATGCCGTGAACACCTCGTCGATCAAGTCAGCGTCGACCTCACGCCGCACCCCGCGGGTGGTCACCGTGCCGTCCTCACCGAGTGTCCGAAGCAGCATCACGCTTGTGCTGCCGTGCCCCAGAATCTGCAGCAGGCCAACCCGGGTCCGACTATCATGAAGCGCCCAGTCCCGCTCCGGCGCTCTATTGCTGCCCGCAGCGGCGCCGCCCCCACCGAGCGCTTCTCCGATCAGCGACATCAGGATGCCTAGCCCTTCGAACCCGGCGCCCGAGTGATCCACCCTGGGCGGCGGGTCACCGAGCAAGTCTTGGCCCGCTAGTTCCTCCATCGTGCGCCACGCGTCGTCGTACCGTCCGGTGCAGGCGTACGCCACAGCCAGCGACTTAGCAGCGAGCTGGTGCTCAATTGCGAGTCGCGCAGCACGGAAATGCACGCGGTTCATCGCGATCTCCCGCAGTGTCGACTCCAGAACCTCGATCGCGGCATCCCAGCGCTGCGCGTACAGGTAGGCCTCGGCACTGTCCACTTGAGCCCAAAAGTGCGTAACGACCTGTCGTCGGCCCGGCATCAGGCGCCGTCCTTGTCACACGATCGGGCCATCTGCGCGTTGACCCGCTCCCGGCTCGCGACGATTGACTCTCGGACGGCGACGGGCAGGCCCGGCCTCACGAGCGCCTCGTCGTAATACTGCCGAGCCTCAACCAGCGACTCCCAACTCGAGCTCGTGGCGCAGAGATCGCCCATCAGATGCCAGACCCGCGCCGGCCCGTCCGCCGCGTCCGAGTCGTCGATCGCCCTACCACGCACAACGAGGGACCGTTCCGCCGCGCTTAGCCCGATGATGCGCAGCAGATCACCGTCCTCGGTCGCGGCGAGGACAAGACGCTGCTTGATCGCGAGGAGGCTGTAGGCTGCGCGCGCTACGTTGAGAGTAATCCGCGCCTCCGCCAACGGCTTCCCCCGGACCATCACCGCCGCATCCCAATAGAGCCGCAGCGCAGTCCATCCAGCGGTGACGTCTGTCGTCCACTTGTAGCTTTCCCGAAGTGCCGTCGCTTCGAAGTTCATCAGGGCCACTCGGTCTGAATCAGCTCCCGTCACGGCGCGCAAGCGGCTGGCAAACAGCGCCAAAGGGATTAGGTGACGCTCGGCTCCAGGCAGGTCAAGGATCAATTCAAACTCCACCAGAAGCCGACCCAAATCCGTAGCGGAGTCGACGTTCCATCGGTGGATGGCTCTGGAAGTCCCACCCATAGAGGGCGTGCTGAAGAACAGATCTGGGATGCGACGGCTGGGCTTAGCCGACCAGAACATGCTCTTCCGGGAGAGGCATCGCGGGCAACGCCCGGGCCGGTCCCACGGGTTGGTGAAGTTTGTGTACTCCGCGTTGCAGTCCCGGCACAGAAACCCCGCCCTCGGCCGCAGCCGAATTGGGTCGAGCACAGCGCGTGGAGCACATGGGCAGGCGAACCCTCCGGGTGGGTCACTCCATAGGCTGGGGTTGACCCGCCAATGCCGCCCGCAAGCCGGACAGGAGTAGTAAAGCTGAGCGTCCGGCGCGAGGTTGGTGAGCACCTCGGGTTGGTAGTAGGAGTCCGGAAGGCGGGTGGAGTACCACTCAGGTGCGGCGTCGACGACTACCGGAAGCTGCCCCACACTGAATGCCGCCTCTCCCCAACGCTTACGGCCGCCCATCAGCGCTGCACCAGGTGGGTCAGCCGAGAGAGCCCAGCCACAAGGAGGCATATGGTGCACATCGCCCTGTCCTATCGATGGTCGCGTCACTACTTGTGTTATAGCGCCTACACGCTGTCGAGCGCAGGTGCATCCGTGATCTGATGCCGCCAACTACCACCTCACCTAAGCTCTCCGGCGGCAAGGATCGAGCACGTGGTCGAAAGCAGACAGATCACCGTGGCCTGGACGCTCGAAGCGCACGGTTTGAGCTGTGCGCGCGGCGGCGAAGACAGCCCTGCGGGCACTGAACGGGTCGTGGGTCGTGGGCAGCCATGGGTGGGTCGCCAATGCGGCGGCCAGTCGCCTGCACTCTTCCTGAGCTGCGAGCCACCGCTCTCGTTCTGCGTGCGTGATGTCGATTCGTTCCGCCGCGACGTCCGCTCCCGCCGGGAGGGTGTCGGCGAGTGCCTTCAGGCGCTGAAGGGCGGAGTCCAACGCCAGCCTCGCCGCCACTACATCGCCGGGAATCTCCCAGCCGTCCACGTTCCACGTGGACCTGTACTCGGGCGGCGGCTCCTTCGACAGCCAGTCGGAGGCATCAATGGGATCGCCACTGTCGCGGGGACGCGCGAGTTCCGTGCGAATCCCGCTGTCCTCGCCGTAGTGGCAGTGCGGGTCGGGCGGGAGCGGCTCGGCGGGGAGGAGAGTGGCGGTCGAGTCGACAGTCGATGCCGGCAGATAGGGCTCTGGTTCCGGACGGCCCTGGAGGAACTCCGCCTTGTCCGATGGCTTCACCCACATGTGCCAGCCGCGCCGCCGCCCTGTGCACCCGCGATCGGCATTCGACCGCGCGCGGAAGCTGGTGGACGTATGTGGGCTGCGCTGCACTGCCGTGCTGGAAGGCCGGAGGCAGGGCCAACGCGAGCGAGTCGGTGTCAGAGACGAGAAGCCGATACTCGGGTGTTTATCAGGTGAGAGGGTGTCAGTGTGAAGGAGTTGCAGGGCGGCATAACCCGCCTACTGCCCGACGTAGTCAAGGCGGAGATTGAACCAGAGAGCTGCCCGACCTGGTTGCGGCGGCCAGGGCGGACCGAGTGCGTCGGCATGTGGGAGTCGGTCGCGGCCATCTACGTAGCGCTCACTGGGCTGGTCCTGCCGGAGCAGGCCCCTTCTCGCGAGCGGCGGAGCCTGGATGTCTTGCTGACCTACGAGAACGGGCAGCAGCAAATCCTGGAGGTTGACGAGAAGCAGCACTTCACCGCAGCCCGCGCTCTGACGCTGGAGTACTACCCGGCAGGCGTGAAGCTCGGCTTCGACGCTTCTCGATGGTTGGCCCGCTCGCAGTCTCTGACCGGGCGTGAACCCGGCGGCGGCTTCGGGAAGTCAAAGCCGCCGTTGTTCCCTGGCGAGGGAGGGCGCCATCGGCAACGCGCCTTCAGGGACGCACTGGCGGATCTGCTGCCGCCCGTGCACGACTGGCTCCCGACCATCCGGATCAGCGATACGGAGGTCACCGCCGTCACCGCCGCACCGGATCCCGTCTCGTCGCTCAGGACACTGCTTGGTGATCGAGGGGTGCCGGCTGCGTGTCTCGCCTCTGAGTGAGACGGCGCGGCGGCCCTCCGTTCAATGGCAGAAGCGAAGCGCCCGGCCAGCTCATCTGCCGGCCGGGCGCCCTGCTGCCGCCTTTGAGACGACGAAGCTCGCCGGAAAACTCGGGCGGGGCGTCTACGCACGGCGGGCTACGACGGCGTGCAGTGTCCGGCGCGGGCACCGTTGTACTCCGGCTCTCCGCTTTCCAGGACGCGGAGCAAGGATGCGGTGACGACACGTGTCGTACGGCCGATGCGTAGCACGCGGCACGGGAACTCCCCGCGACGCACCAGGTCGTAGCCCTTCGCCCGAGAGAACCCCAACGCTCTGGAGGCGTCTTGCACGCTCCCCGTTCCGTCCCAGGTGGCGCGGATGTGCGTTGGGCTGTAACGGGTGCCTTGCACCTCGTTGGTCTGTCCGTGCAATTCGGATTCTCCGGTTGTTAAGACGGTGCTTGCGGATCACGGTGCCGACCCGGAAATTGACCAAAACACCAAGTGACGTAAGTGAGGTCACCTGCATTGCGGGCTGCGGCTGATGCCGATGAGCAAGCACCCCGGTGCAAGGTCGACTCCATGCTCGGGTGTACTCGGGATGCTGCTACGCGCCTTACGGGACCTTGAGTGCTCACGGCACCTGTTCGCAGGAGCTCTGCGGCAGCGCAGAGCGCTCACAGACGCGCGACGCTTGGAATTCACAGCCGTCTTGGCGGTTCCTTTCGACGTAGGGGCAGGTAGTGGCGGTGGACCATCAATGATCCGCAGGATCGCCGGTTTGGCTAACCGGCGATCCCGGGCTATGTTGCTTCGCTTCGAAGCTGTCTGGGCCCATATGCGTCCACTCGTGTGGACCGACTGTTGCAGCCCGAGCCCGTTTCTTGCTGCCCTCTCCCGGGAAACACCGGTGAAGCTCGGCGCCGTAACTGCCCGGGCTTCCGCTACTCCGTCGGGGCAACG